>BBFS01000137.1 GCA_001313365.1 Paenarthrobacter nitroguajacolicus JCM 14115 | reverse complement strand
CAACGGCGCCAGCCAGCTCGCCAGCGGCGGAGTCACAGCCTCCGACGGCGCCCACACCCTGGCCACCGAGCTCGCCAAGGGCGCGGGAGACATCCCCCCCAACCCGAACGATGAACAGAAGAGCAGCGTGTCCAAGGTGATCGCGGATCCCGTGGCCGTGGACAACGTCTCCCAGGCCAAGGCGGGCTCTTACGGCGCCGGCCTGGCACCGTTCTTCCTGACCCTCGCACTGTGGATCGGCGTATTCATGCTGGTCCAGGCCATGCGACCCATCACCCAACGGGCCCTCGCCTCGAACGCCCCCCCGCCTGGAAAATCGCCGTCGGAGGCTGGCTGCCGTTCTTCGTGGTGTCCGTGCTGCAGGCGACCATCCTCACCCTGGTGGTGAATCTCGGCCTGGGCCTGAACCCCGTGCACCCGATCGGGATGTGGCTGTTCATGCTTGCAGCAGTGATGGCGTTCAGCGCGATCATCCAAGGCATCGTGGCGCTCATGGGCACGCCCGGAAAGTTCGTGGTGCTGATCCTGCTGGTCCTGCAGCTCGTTTCGTCGGGCGGAACGTTCCCGTGGCAAACCACCCCCCCATGCCGCTCCATGTTGTTCACGAGGTCCTGCCTATGGGATACGTGGTCACCGGCATGAGGCACCTGATCTACGGCGGTGAACTCAGCATGATCTGGCCCACCGTACTGGGTCTGCTTGGATACACTTTGCTGGGAGCGGCACTGTCAACGCTCGCTGTCCGCAAGCACAAGATGTGGACCCTCAAGACGCTGAAGCCGGAGATCGCAGTATGAGCACCACCGAGCCGGTTCCTTCCGAAACCGGCGCCAGTCTCTCGGAGAAGAAACTCCGCCCCCCCGGCCGCACCAACGCCACCAAGCAGCGCCTGTTCGAGGCCTCCATGGAGCTGATCGGCGAGCGCGGCGCTGCGGGGGGGTAACCGTGGATGAAATCGCGGCCGCCGCCGGGGGGGTGTCCAAGGGGGGGACTGTCTATTACAACTTCGGCAGCAAGTCCGACCTCATTGCGCAGCTCTTGCGGCACGGTGTGGACATCATGCTGGTCCGGCTCCAGGACGTCCGCGGACAGGCCAACGACCCCTTGGAATCCATGACCAACATGGTGGGCCAAGCCATGGAATTCATGGACGATTACCCCTCCTTCGCCCGCCTGTGGGTCAGCGAAAACTGGCGCACTCCCGGTGAATGGAGTGCCGTGTTTGCCGAGCTTCGCGCTGAACTTCTGGCCGTGATCGGATCCGCGGTGGAGAGCGTGGCGTCCGGCTACAAGGTTGATGAAAGCATTGCCCGGGGGGGATCCTTGGAGGCGGCAATTTTTGGTGCCATCTTCGTGGTTGGCCTCGACCGGCAGACGTACAACCCTGAGCGCACCCGCGAGCAGAGCGTCGCTGCCGTCATGACCATCATGCACGGGTACGTCATCAAGTAGGTTTGGGCAGCCCGTTGTGGGGGGGCCCGTTCTGCACATTCTGACGGCTCATACGGCGCAGAGCGGGCCTCGCAACGGTATCCAACTGCAATGTACGACGGCGTGGCGTGGCCACTTGGTCGGCGATGATTAACCTCATGCGTCACATGGGGGGGAACAGCGGGAAGCTTGCGGTGGTGTCCGCGTTCGTCTCGCTCGGGCTGTTGGTGCTGGCCGCCGTGGTGCTTGAGGAACTGGTGCTGTACCTGTTCCTCGGTTCCGTGCTGATCTGCTACTTGGCGTCCATCGTGCAGGTCTTCAACCGGCGACGCTACTTTGTGGTCCTCCTTGGAGCAGCGGGGGGGACCAGCCTTTTCATCGGTTGCAGCATCGCCTTCCTGCGCATGTGGGGGGAATCGCGTTCAACCAGGACGCCAATGCTCTGGGCAGTGCCGTGAGCACCCAGGATTCAGATATCTATTTCTACTTGGCAGCGTGGCAGGTTTTGGGACCCTGGGCGTGCTTTTCCTGGGAGCGGTGGTGCCGTCGTTTGGTTCGCGGGCCGGAACTCCAGTTCGACGGCCACCGGCTGTAAAGCGCACTCCCGCACCCCGCAAACCGGCTCCGCGTGCAGGAACCCCCACCAAACGCCCGGCAGCTTCGGCTCCGCGATCGTCCGGTGCAGCGAAGGCTACTCCCGTGAAGCGTCCCGCTCCCCGTACGCCAACGACGCCGGCCAAGCGTCCGGCGTCGAGCGCTTCCACCCAACGAAAGCCGGCCGCCAAACGCTAGCCTGAGTTGCGAGGCCCGCTCTACACGCTAACGCAGGACCTAAACGTGCAAAACAGGCCCCACAACGAACCCACCCTGCGTTGCGAGGCCCGCTCTACACGCTAACGCGGGACCTAAACGCGCAAAACAGGCCCCACAACGAAAGGGGGGTCAGGAGTCGAATCCCAACCCGACGGCGTCGAGCGCTTTGAGGATCAGGTTCCGTTTTCCCTGATTGTGATCGGCGCGGTCCATGGACCAGCGTGTCAGGTTGATGCCCAGGGAAGCGAGCGGCTCAGGAGGGAAGGGCAGGGGGTCGTTTCCGGACCATTTCCACCCGGGTGCGTTCGGTATCCAGGCCGGCCAGGAGATCCAGGAGGACGTCGGCTGCAAATGCCGTGGCCCCTACGCCGAGTCCGGTGAATCCTGCCGCATACGCCACCCGTCCCTTCCGCGCCGTGCCGAAGAACGCGCAGAACTGGGTGCTCGAATCGATGGGTCCGGCCCACTTGTGGGTGAACTTCAGGCCCTCGAGCTGCGGGAACGTCGTGAAGAAGTGCGAGGCGATCTTCTCCCACGTCGCTGGCTGGTGCTCGTGCCGCTGGTCCACGCGCCGGCCCCAGAAGTAGAGGGCGTCATAGCCACCGAACAGGATCCTGTGGTCCTTGGTAATGCGGTAGTAGTGGAATTGGTTGGCAACATCCCCTATCCCTTGCCGCTGGGACCATCCGATGGACTCCAACTGCTCCGCGCTCAGGGGCTCGGTCATCAGCGCGTAGTCATAGACGGGCACCGTCATCAGCTGGTTCCGTTTGAGCAGTGACGGAAACACGTTGGTACCGAGGACCACGTTGTCCGCTTCCACGTTGCCTCGCTCCGTAACAACGGTGACGCCCTGTTCGTGGTCCTTCAACTCGCGCACGCGGGTGTCCTCGTAGATCACCACGCCCAGCTCCGTTGCCACCCGAGCCAACTCAAGTCCCAGCTTGTATGGGTGGACCATCGCCACGGAGTCTTTATGCCAGCGGCCGGCCAGGTAGGTGGGAGAGTTGAGCTCTGCCCTCACTGCTTCCTGGTCCAGAAAGACGCTGCCGGGGCTTTCGTCCTCCTTGAGCCAAGCCACCTGGTGCGATTCCACTGCAACGTTCAGTTCACCGGTGCGCTCCCATTCGCAATCCATGCCGTACTTCTCCACGGCTTCCTGCATGCGGTCCAGGTTCTCCACGCCCAGCCGGTCGAGGGTTTCCAGCTCATCAGGCCAGCGGTTCTTGCCATTCTCATGGCCGTGGGTGAGGCTCGCCTCGCAGAAGCCGCCGTTGCGGCCCGAAGCTGCCCATGCCACCCGCTCCCCTTCCAGCAGGATCACCGTCCGGCCGGGATCGCGTTCCTTGGCACGCAGCGCAGTCCACAATCCGGTATAGCCGCCACCGACGATCACGAGGTCCGCGGCAGCGTCGCCGTCGAGTTGCGGGTAGCGTGTGGCTGAGTCCTTGAGGTGGTCGATCCAGAACGGCCGGTGGGCCGCGCCTTCCAAGGCACGGGATACGACGGCGGCCTGCGGGACATTCCGTTCGAAAACGGTGGTATTCACGGGAAATTCTCCTATTTCAATGGTCAATCTCTCACCGGTCAGGCAGTGACCGGCTCGGCGTCCCACAATGGCCGGGGGGGACGGGAGGCGATGAGGTTCCGCGTGTAGTCGTCCCCCAGGTCCTCAAGGATTCGAGCCGTCGGCCCCTGCTCCACGATCCGGCCCTGATGCATCACCAGGAGCTCGGAACAAATCCGTGAGACCACAGCCAGATCGTGGGTGACGAACAAGATGGTCAGTCCGAGTTGGTCCCGCAATTCCTCCACGAGCTCCAGAACCTGGGCTTGGACAGAGACGTCCAAGCGCTGGTGGCCTCGTCCAGCACCAGGAGACGGGGGGGCGGCAGCGAGCGCTTTGGCCAGCGCAACCCGTTGCCTCTGCCCACCCGAGAGGGCACGAGGCCGTGCGTCGAAACGTTCCGGTCCGATGCCCACCCGCCCCCCCAACAGGACCCGGGCGCTGTCTTTGGCTTCCTTGCGTCCTTGCTTCTGATGCAGGCGGAAGACATCTGCCACAGCGTTTCCTACAGGGATGCGCGGGTCCAAAGAGAGGTAGGGGTCCTGGAACACGATCTGGACATCCTTGGCCAGGACTTTCCGTTCAGAGCCTTGAGGGCCCGCCGCGGCCGGGGGGACGTCCCGCAACGTGAGTTCACCCGATGTGGCGGTTTCCAGCGCCACCACCAGTCGGGCCAAGGTGGACTTTCCGGACCCGGACTCACCCACGATCCCCCCCAACGACCCACCCTCAGGGAGGCTGAAACCGGCGTCGTCCAAGGCGGTGATGATTTCGCCGCGGGGGCAGTTGGTACGTTTTTGATAGCCCCCCCGAAACCTTCAGCAGCGGGGACCCCACGACCACAGGCGCAGCCAAGCCGCCCGCTTCAATCACAGGGGTAGCCTCAACCAGCTGCCGGGTGTAGTCCTGCTCCGGCGTCAGAAAGACAGTCCGGGTTGGCCCGTGCTCCACCACTTCCCCCCCGGCGAAGCACGTAGACGCGTTCACACAAGCTGGCCGCAAGATTGAGGTCGTGCGTAATGAAGAGCATGCCCATTCCCCCCCGTGACTGTTGCTCTTCGCGGAGGAGCCTCACGATCCCCCCCGCCTGGGTAGTGACATCCAAGGCCGTGGTGGGCTCGTCGCACAGCAACAGATCCGGTGAGTTAAGTAGTGCAGCTGCGATCATGACACGTTGGAGCATGCCGCCCGAGAGCTGATGCGGGTGCTGGTCCATGAGCTCCTTGGCACGTCGCAGGCCCACCTGTTCCAGTTGCGTCACGGCCCTTTCCGTGGCCTCGGCCCGGGATAAACCATCCAGCCTCACCAAGGTTTCAGTGAGGAAATCCCCCCCACGGTCCGAACGGGATTTATGCCCGCCCGAGGATCCTGGAAGATCATGGAAGCGTGTCTCCGTCGCAGCTCCATGAGGCGTTGTTCGCTCGCTGTGAGAGTGTCGAGGCCCTGAACCGACACGATGCCGGAGGACTGCGAGCCGCCAGGAAACAAACCCAGGGCGGCACGGGTAGTCAGCGATTTGCCTGAGCCGGACTCCCCCCACCAAGGCGACCGCTTCGCCGTCGTTCACGTGCAGGGAGACGCTGTCCAGCAGGGGGGGCGGCCTGCCTGGAAAACCGAGCGTAAAGTTTTCGATCTGCAAGAGCTGGCTCATGAAAGTTTTCCTCCGATGCGGTCTGAGAGTTCCTCGCCGATGACGTTGACGGCCACTACCACCAGGACCACTACCAACGCGGGCCAGAAGGCCGGCAGGATGTAGCCGCCCAGCAGCGCGCCGCGGGATTCCTCGATCATGGCGCCCCAGTCGCTGGTGGGCGGCTGGACCCCGAGTCCGATGAAGGAGAGCGCTGCGAGGTCGGCCAACACATAACCAAAGTTCAGTGTTGACTGGGCGCCCACAGTGGGAATCAGGTTAGGAAGAACCCGTCCCAGCACCACCCAGGGCGTCCGGAATCCGAGCACGCGGTAGGCCTGGACATAGGGTCGGCTGCGCTCAGCCACCACCAGCGACTGCGCGAGCCTGGCAACGTACGGTACGTAGGCGATGGTCATGGCCAGGATGGGAGCAAAAAGCCCCCCCTTGCCGAACAAGGCAATGGCGAGCATGGCCATGAGCAGTGCAGGGAAAGCAAAGAGGAGATCGAAAAGGCGGCCCAGAACCTTGCCCAGCCAGCCCTCGGACCAGCCGGCCACCAGGCCCAGCAGCAGGCCGAGCACGGTGGATCCGATCACCACGATGGTGGGCCCCCCCAGCAGCGAGGTCCGCCCGCCGTGCATGAGCCGGCTGAGGAGATCACGACCCAGCGCGTCGGTCCCCCCCAGCAGGTGCTGTCCGCTTGGACCGGCCAGGACGTTGTTGAGGTCCACATAGTCGGGGTCGTACGGCGCCAGAACCGGGGGGGCGAATAGTGAGAGAAGTACGACGGCGGCGGCAACGGCGAGCGCGCCCCCCCACGCCATGGGTGACAGGAGGCTGCCGTAACGGCGAAGTCCCGCCTGCGGCAGTTGGATGGCTAACGTCATCGGGACTCCGTTCCGGCCGCGATACGCGGATCAATGAGGGGTTGGACGAGGTCCACCACGGTGTTGACCAGGACGAAAGCGGCCACCACCACCATGACGATTGCTTGGACGACGCCGAAGTCGAGCCTGTCGATGGACTGCACCAGGAGCTGCCCGATGCCGGACAGGCCGAACGTCCGTTCGATGATGGCGCTGGAGACCAGAAGGCCGGCCACCAGCACGCCGCTCACGGTGAGGATGGGCCCAAGTGCATTGCGCAGCACGTGGCGTGCCACCACCGATCCGCGGGTAAGGCCTCGACTGGTTGCCACCTCAACGTGTTCGCGGAGCAATTGCTCGTTCATGGAGGAACGGGTCACCCTTGCCACCATGGCGATGTAGGTGATGCCCAAGGCGAGCGCCGGTAGGGTGAGATGCCAGATCCGGTCCCATCCGCCGTCGCCGCTTCCAAAGGAGGGAAACCAGCCCAGGCCCACGGAGAAGAGCGCTACTAGAGCGATTGCTGCCACGAACGGCGGCACTGCCCCCGCAGCAGTGAGGGTGATGAGGATGAAGCGGTCACCGAAGCCCTTGTTGAGGCTGGCCACAATGCCGGCGAACAACCCCCCCAGGACCGTGATGAACACTGCTGCGAGCGCCACAAGTTGCAAGGTGGTGGGCAACCGTCCCAGTAAGACGTCGGAGACGTCCTGGCGGTAGGTCAGCGAGCGGCCCCCAGTCCCCTTGGAGAATGCCGCCCAGCCAGTTCAGGTATTGTTCCCAGGCCGGTTTATCCAGGCCGAACTGCCGGGTGATTTCTTCGAGTGCCTCAGGCTTGGGGGGGCTGCGTCCTCTGAGCAGGAAGCGTGCCGGGTCGCCGGGAACCAGGAAGCGTGAGAAGAACACGGCCAGTGAGGCAACAAACAACGTCAGCACCAAGGCCAGCAGTTTCTTCACGATGTACACCGCCGGTCGGACTGCGCTGCGTTTATCCCGCTGGCGGGTGGGAGCGCCCGGCGCGGTGGTGGCTTGGACTTGATCTGTAGCGGTCATGTCAGCGACCTCCTATCTGGGCTGCCCACGGGAAGTACATGTAGTTGATGGAAGGGTCCGCCCCCCCGGTGATGCGTTTGCCCAGCCACATGGACGTGACGGTCTCATAGAGCGGCCCCCCACACCACTTCGTCGCTGGCCAGCTTGGCCGCCTGGCCCGTCAGTTTGCCCCCCCGGGCGTCGGGGGTCCTGCACGCCGTAGGCGGAGTTCACCAAGTCATCGAATTCCGGGTTGCTCCAGCCGCCGTAGTTGCTGAAATCGCCGGTTCGCAGCACGCTGTACATTTCCAAGGGCTCGGTGCTGGAGAGATACCAAGACGTCACCAGGAGGTCCACGTTCTTGCGTGACTCGGGGGGGTCTGAAAACAGCGTGGTGTATTTGTCGTTGGACATGGTCTGGATTTCCGGGTCCAGGCCGATCTCCTTGGCTGCCGATGCGATGGCCCGTGCCGTGATGTCGAAGGCTGCGTTCAGTGACGCGGTGGCGAAGACGAACTTACTACCCTCGGCACCTGCTTCCTTGACAAGTTTCTTGGCTTCTTCCAGCTCATAGGGCGTGGACAGCAGGCCGTCAAAAGCCTCGTCCGTAGTTTGCGATGCAACGTCCTTCCACACACTCTTGGTGGTCAACGCTTCCGTCTTCTTCGCGTACCCCCTGTTCGGCCGCCTTGATCAAGCTTCCCGGTTGATGGCCATCATCAGCGCCTTGCGCACCCGGACGTCCTGGAAGGTGCCGCCGAGGTTGGTGAACACCAGGCTTTGCACCGACGTGTCCTCGCCGAAGTACAGCGAGCCGGCATCTTTGTTGGCTTTCAGGATGTCCATGGCATTGGAAGGGATCGCGAAGCCGCCATCAATCTCGCCGGTCTGGAACGCATTGATACGCGATGTGGCATCGGGCAGCATTTTGAAGGTGACCTGTTGGGACTTGGCTTTGAGTTCCGGGTCCCAGTAGTCATCAAAGCGCTTGAGGGTGATGCTTTCACCGGCTTCCCATTGCTCGAATTGGAAGGGGGGGCCGGTGCAGTTCACGCCGGTGCTTGAGTTGCCGTAGTCCTTGCCGGCAGCTTCCAGCGTCGCGGCGGACTCCACAACACCTGTTGCTCCCACCAAGGAGCTGTTGAACACGTAGTCCGGCCGGGTGGTGGTCACCGTGACCTCGAAGTCGCCGGTCTTCTCGATGGACTCCACGTTCTGGTAGCAGAGGCCCAGAAAGATCCCACTTCGGGGTCCACGTGGCGGCTCAAGGAGGCTACGACATCGTCCGCTGTCATCTCGGTTCCGTCGTGGAACTTTACGCCCTGCCGGATGGTGTAGATCCAGGTCAGCGGATCAGGGTTTTCAACTCCTGTGGCCAGGCCCGGCGCCGTGGACAGGTCAGCGTTCCAGCGGAACAGCGACTCGCACACGTTGGACAGGACAGTGTTGTCCGGGTAGTCGAAGGCGTACGCATAGTCCAGGGAGAACGGCTCCGCGTACATGGCCCAGTTGAAGTTATCGATCTCCTTGGTGGGGGGGGCCGGCGTGGAGTCGGACATGGTGAACTTGGCTCCGTCCGCGGCGTCAGTCACGCTGGCGGGCCGAACACCGCAGCCGCCCAGG
>BBFS01000136.1 GCA_001313365.1 Paenarthrobacter nitroguajacolicus JCM 14115 | reverse complement strand
CGTCTTCGCGGCCGGCTTCGGACACCGTGGCGACCAGCTCGCCGTCGGCAGGGTTACGGATTTCGCGCACCGCGCCGGAAGCAGCCGGCTCCCACGCACCGTTGATGAAAAGTGTGGAGGCGGAATCGGAAAATGTGGCTTGGGTCATACGAAGCAGGCTAGTGCATCTTGAACATCTGTTCAAGGAAAATTATGAACAGATGTTCAAAGAGGGTTGATATTAAGCGGTGCCCGATTGATGAAAGCGACATTGACGATGTGGTCGCCGCCGGCTTCCTTTGTGTTCTGGAATATCACCTGATACGGCGTCCTGCCGATCAGCAGCGCTATCCCGTCGGGGGGGCTCTGTCGGGCGATTTGGCTACATCGAGGAGCATGCGCCGGAAATGCGGATTATGTTCTACTTGCCCTCGGATCCCGGATCTGTCAAAGGATGCCAGGGTAGACAGCCACACGGTTCCGTCGGCCTCGGTTACTCCATGAGCGGGGGGGTAGACGACGCGGCCTGTTTCGGTGGTGAATCCCGAGTCGCCAAGCGCTATTTTGAACCGTGCGCACCATGTAGTGAAGTGTCTTTCCAGCATGCGTTCGGGGGGGTCAGCCGTGACGACGCTTCTGAAGAAGGCCAGGTCAGCTACGGACATTAGGCAGCTCGTCGGGTTCGGAGCGCAGCTGTTGTTTTCGTGAAATCCGCCCGGGTGGTCGGGACGGGTTCGAAGTCGACTGTCGTAGCTGGAGAAGGCCACCTGGTGAGTGCATCGAGGCGTTCGCGGCAGCGGAAAAGGGCTTCGTAACTTTGAGTAGTGCGCTCCATGATGGCGTGGATACTTCCTCGGTGGTAGGCAGCCGAGACGTTGATCGTGGCAAGTTCCTCGCTGCAGATGTTCCCTACGTCCGCAAGCAGATCCCAGCCAAGACGATGGCCTTGATCGGACCAGTCGAGATGGAGGGATGCAATGGTCTGGGCTTGTTGTGCCCGGGATCCGCTGACCGCCACGTCGTAGATGAGTCGTTCAAAGTGCGCGAACGTAGCCAGCCCTGTGCGGACATCAGTGCAGGAGAGAGGTTCCAGCCGCTCTATCTCCGCGGTCCATCCCTCTACTAAGGCAAGCATGAAGAGTCATCCGGGG
Organism: Paenarthrobacter nitroguajacolicus JCM 14115; assembly: GCA_001313365.1. Next base: position 7,943 of record BBFS01000136.1, on the reverse strand, counting down.
GGGACAAATCGGCAACGGTGTAAAAGGCGCGAAGGTCCATCATGGTCTCGCGGACGCCCACCCCGTGGTAGGCGCGGGAGGCGCCCAGCCGTCTCGCCACGTTCTGAAGTTCGTCCCCCCCGGACTCTCGCCCTGGTGGTCTCCGCGACCTCAGGTACCAGCCAATCACCGGGAAGCTTCCATCCCGCCTGAAGGCTGCTTTGCTGCCAACGAAGTTGGAGTCCACAGGATGTAATAACGAGGTCGCCGCTACGAATCTCTGTTTGGTCGTTCATGTCAAGTAAGTACGCGGGTAGTGGATTTGTGTCGCGACATTGACGAATTGGCCGCCAGTGGTGGTAGGCGGAATGGCGGAGTATTTTCTTGGATCCGTTAAGGACCAAGTGGCGACACGATCGGCGCCCGTGCAGCACTTAACGGGTGTGCGAAGTGAATGGGTAGTAGAGGGTATTCGGCAGCTCAAATCCACATGGGGCCATCTCAAACGGCGGCCTCATGGGTCGGGCTTGGTGCTGATGTATGCAGCAGACAGACGGTTGGTCAGGCCGGGGGGAGACGGTAGTTTTCACAGCCTGGATCGTCAACGAAACGGGTCGGCGCCTCAATGACGTCCACCTAGTCCCCCCCGGACCGCTGACCAATGAGGCTTTGGAAGTACTTCATTTCCAGCCGTTATCCCGGAGGACGTCCAGCCAATCGGCCATCTCGGAAGGTTCGAGACCGCATATCGAAGCTTCTCCTATTCGGTGACGACGCGGGATCAATTGCACGGATGCGAACTCCTGAGCAGCATGCGGGTGAGCGGACGTTCGGCCTTTCGGGAGCTCCACGACCAGCAAGATGCCTCATTACAGTTCGCGGCTGATAGGTGTCTATCAAAAAACTTCCTGGAACTTGCAACACATTCAGTTCCCTGCCGCTACTCCCTTAGTGAAGCTTCGCCCTGCTGAGGGTGTGGCTATGCCCTGTAAATGTTCGGCTCCCCAGTGGAGCGGTTGAGTAAGAGTTCTTGGAAGGACCTCCATTGAAGTTTCCCCGTGGGAGAGCGACGGCCATTGCTGCCGCGTTGATGGTGGTCCTTGGCGGGCTGTCGTTAGGCGCACCGGCGCAGGCCTACGAAGTGGCCACAGCCCCCCCGGCGAACGTTACCGGCGGAGCCGCCGTGCTGACGATGCCGGGATCCGGCCTGACCACCACCTATGACCAGTCCGGTCTGACCTACCTGGCGGGCAGGACGACGCTGGATAGCCGTGGGTACGTTGCCTCTGACTATTCGCAGGGCGTCCCCCCCGCTGCCTCTCCCGCCGTCGAGTTCTGGACGGACGCCGTGAATAACTGCCCGGCCAGTGGGTCGTGTTCGGGCCTGGGAACTATCACAGTTGCCTTTAGCCAACCAGTCAGAAACCCGGTGCTGAATCTGGCAGGTATGGGCGGGTACGTGAACCTCGACATCGGCAACAACGGCAGTGTTGATCAGCAGTCGCAGTACCACGTCGTCTTGAACCTCGCCACTGCGGGTTTGACCATGAGCAAGCTCTCCGGAGGCAATCTCGCCGTCAGTGGTAACTCCATTACGGCGGTGAATGACAATACCGGTACTTCGTGCAGCACCACAGCTCAAAGCGGCAATCCCACTCCGCTCAGCGCTCAAGCAACAGCTGCATGCGGTTCGGTGAGAGTTAACGGCGTCGTTACCACCTTGACCTTTGATGTCAGCAGCGTTCACGTTCCGACCAGCAACTCGATGCCCGGCTACACGGATAACGTCGTCACGAATGCCAATGAGCACAACCAAGACAACTTCCTCATGGCCGTCACGGTTCCGCAGGACTTCGGGGGATGCCCCCCCGTCGTCCTACGATCAAGGCAGCGCCGCTAGGGCTGTGACATCCGACGTTACGCTGGGTGCCAACCTCACCGAGGATAACGCCAACGTTGCCAACGGCACGGTGTCGCCCAATGCCAGCGTTACTGCAGCGCTGGACCAGATGGACGATGGTGTCGTTATGACGCCTATGACGGCGGGGGGGTGACCAGCTACTCCAGAACCGTCGCCATCAGTGGTGCCAGCAAAGCCGGAATGACGTGCGGGTGGATCGACGTCAACAAGGACGGGCTCTTTAACAACACGGCGGAGCGGGCGTGTGCCAGCTTTGCGGCCGGAGCCACATCGGCCACGCTCAACTGGACTGCTATCCCTGCCGGTATGACTGCCGGGACCACCTATGCGCGCTTCCGGATCGGTTACAACACCGCCCAGGTCCAGTTGCCCATTGGACCTTCGAATTCAGGCGAGGTGGAGGACTACATCGTCACCATCGCCCCCTGCAGGTGTTCCGGCCATCACGTTGGTCAAGACCGTGGACAGGACCACACTCGTGGCCGGCCAAACCGCCACCTACACCTTCGTCGCCCAAAACACCGGCAACGTCACCTTGACCGGCGTCGTGATCAGTGAAACGCAGTTCTCCGGCACAGGCGCCATGTCAGCCCTGACTTACACCTGGCCGGGGGGGCTGCCTGGTGTGTTGCTGGCCGGGCAAACGGTGACTGCTACAGCCACCTACGTTGTTACCCAGAACGACGTGATCACCGGCGTGCTGACAAACACCGCCAAGGTCACCGGCAATCCGGCCATAGGGCCGCCGGTCACAGCAACTGACGATGCAGAAATTAAGGCACCCCCCCCGGCATGGAAGATCAAGAAGACGGCGACGGTCAACGGTACTGTTCCGGCGAACGGATCAGTCATGCCTGGCCAGACCATCAACTACGCAGTGACCGCGACCAGCCTCAGCGGCATCATCACAGGGGTGATCCTGAAAGACAACCTTGCCGATGTCCTGGACAACGCGACGTTCGTCCCGGGCTCAGCAACCCTCACCATTGGGACGGGCACTCCCATTCCCGTGGCAAACCCGGTGGCCCCCTTCAACAACACTCACTACGGCCGCTTTCACTCTTCCCGCCGGTCAAATAGCGACACTGCGCTACAGCGTCACGGTCAAAACCAGCGCCTGGAACGCCACATTGATCAACACGGTGACCGGCAGCGGCAGCACACCTCCCCCCCAAACCTGCGCCGAATCCGGCTCCTCCGGTCCCGGGCCCGATTGCACCACCACACACCAGACACCTGCCAAAGTCCTCATCGAAAAAGTCGGCGAATCTTCCAACGAGGAATGGGTCAGAATGGCCGGCTCTTCCTGGACGATTTACACCGATAATAACGGCGTCCCCCCCGGAGCTGCCTGGTAAGCCCGACCGCGGTTGCCGTGGCAGGCGAGACAGGTTTGTTCCAACTCGAGGGAATCAATCCCGGTATCTACTGGCTCGAAGAGACCACCGCACCCGACGGTTTCAATCTGTTGGCCGAGCCTGTGCAATTCACCGTGGCAGCCAACGGCGCGGTGACAGTTGGGCAGGGCAGCGGTGCGGGCGTCGTGAGCAGCAGCGACACCGACGGTGACGGGATCTTCCTCATCACTGTGCGCGATGTCCCGGCCTTGCAAATGCCGGAGTCCGGCGGCATCGGCTGGTGGCCCTTCACGGCAGCCGGATCACTTCTCCTCCTGACGGCCCTCGGCCTGGGACTTCTCAACATCCGCCGTCGAAACATCACCAGTACCTAGACCTTCCGGCTTGCCGCCACCGCCGTAAGCCCGGAACCCAGAATGTTCACTCCGAGCATCCGAACCATCAATAGAAAGAAGATACAAAGTGAGTAATCCAAGCTCCTTGCGGCTGTGGAAAACCGCCGCCGCAACTATAGCCGGGGCGGTGCTGGCCATGTCGTTCTCCGTCGCACCGGCCTCGGCGGCGCCCTTGGTTGACGGCGACCAGACCGGTTCCATCACAGTCCACAAGTTCGAACGCCCTACCACTCCCACAGGCCTTCCCAACAACGGCACTGCGGTAGACACCTCCGGGTTGACGCCGTTGGGTGGCATTGAGTTCACGATTCAGCAGGTCAACACCATTGACCTGTCGACCAACGCCGGTTGGGACGCGGCCCATAACCTGAGCAGCGTCTTCGCCCCCCCGCCGATCCTGAAGCTCCATTACCGCGCCGGATACACCCTGGGTGCAGGGCAGGCCCAGACCACCGCTGCTGACGGCACCGCAGCGTTCGCCAACCTCCCTGTCGGCCTGTACCTGGTCACCGAGACCAACTACCCCCGCCGGTGTGACTCCTGCAGCTCCGTTCCTGGTATCGGTTCCGTTGACCGACCCGGATAACCAGGACAACTGGATCTACGATGTTCACGTCTACCCGAAGAACTCCATTGCCGGTGCAGAAAAGACCGTCACGGATGCCCCCGATGTGAAGCTGGGCGACAGATCGACTTCACCATCACCGGTGACATCCCCCCAACGAAGCCGTCATCGATGGTTACAAGATCGTGGACGTCCTCGATCCCAAGTTGAGCTACGTGGCGCCACCGCCACCCTGGTCGATGGCACCGTCATCACCGAAGGCACCGACTACAACGTCGTCTTCGACGCCGCAACCAACACGGTCTCCATAGTCTTCACCCCCCGCAGGCCTGGCAGTACTGGCCGCACACGTGGACACCAGCGTTCAGGTCGTGGTGAACACCACGGTCAACACCATCGGTGAAATCGAAAACGAAGCCCTGGTTTACCCGAACCTGCCCAGCTTCGACGTAACCCCCCCGGGCCAGCCCGGCGGCCCTATCGTTACTCCCCCCCGGTCGTGACCAAGTGGGGCGAAATGACGCTGCAGAAGGTTGACGAGAATGGCACGGCTCTTGCCGGCGCTGCCTTCTCCGTCTACGCCACCGAAGCTGACGCCCTGGCCGGCACCAACCCGATCGTCCTGAACGGCCAGAGCACCTTCACCGTTGCAGCCGATGGCACCCTGACGATCTCCGGTCTGCGTTACTCGGACTGGGCCGACGGCGCAGCTGTTGCACCGGGCTCGGCTGACTACCGGACCTACTACCTGGTGGAGACCACCGCCCCCCCGGCCGGATACGAACTGCTCGCCGAGCCGATCTCCTTCCTGATCAACTCAGCATCCACCACGGTTGGCATTGACCTGAGCGTCAAGAACATCCCGTCCAACGGCGGCTTCGAACTGCCCCTCACCGGTGGCGTCGGAACCGGCCTGCTCTACGCAGCCGGAGCGCTCTTGGTCGTCGGCGCAGGCCTGCTGTTCGTACGGAACCGCAAGACCACCAACAGCTAACACCTCGGGAGCCGCAACAGTGACTCCCATCTAGCCAAAGTGGGGGGGAAGATCGTTTCGGCGATCTTCCCCACTTTGAAGTTTCAGCACTACACACCTATCCGCCACAGGACCCTGATGACTCATATCCAAGCCCCCCCTCCCGACCCGACCTCGGCCGAGTCATCGGATCGTGGAGCAAACAACGCATCCTCATAGTGCTGATCGCCATCTTGGGTGTGGGAATTTTGCTCTACCCAACAGCGGCTGCCTGGTTTTCCGACCGGGTCCACGCCACCGAAATCAGTGGCTATGTTGACACTGTGGGGGAACTTGAACCTTCTGCCAAAAAGTCCATCCTTGACGCGGCAAAGAAGTTCAACCAAGACCTTCCGTCCGGACCCCCCCTCAGAGACCCCCCCTACTCCCTCAATGACGAGGCAAACAGACCACCATTGGGGGCAGGATCAGACGCGTACCAGAATCTGCTGGATGTGGGGGGGCCCGGTGGAATGATGGGCCGCATCAGCATCCCCCCCTCCATCCATTCCGACCTGCCGATCTTTCATGGCACCGACGAAGACTCGCTGTCCAAGGGCGCCGGTCACCTGTTCGGTTCGGCTCTGCCAGTTGGGGGAGAGGGGGGGACGCATAGTGTCCTTAGCGCGCACTCCGGCTTCGTCAGTGCAACCCTTTTTGAGAACCTCCACAAAGTCGCTAAAGGAGAAACCTTCAGCATCAGCGTCCTGGATCAGACCATCTACTACAAAGTGGACTCCATCCAAACGGTCTTGCCGGATCAAACGGACGCACTCCGAAAGGTGCCCGGCAAGGACTATGTAACTCTCATCACCTGTACACCCACCGGCGTTAACAGTCATCGCTTGCTCGTCCGCGGCGAACGCACAGAAGCCCCCCCAGTGCCGAGAGCCCGCAAACAATGCCTAGTCAAGCTTCAGACCCAGGTTTCCCCCTGGTGGGTTCTTGGCCTCATCGGTGCGGCAACGGCTGCCATCCTGGTCACCCGCCCTCGCGATTCAGCTCAAGTCCAACGCCGGGAAAGGACCACACCGTGACGGCCAACCAACAGATTCTCATCGTCCGATGCGTGGATTTGGCGCAAGGGGGGGACACCATTGAAGCTTGGTCGCAGGGAGTCCTTGTACATCGCGGTACCGTCACGCAGACCATGCCGAAGGCGGGACTGTTCTGGATCCGCGAAGACCAACTAAATGAGCGCCGGCTCGTGGACATGCACGAGCTGGAAATCCTGCTCTTCCCCAACGACCCTTAGGTGTTTGCGGGCGTTGCCGGAAGGTGAACCGGCCTTCCCGAAGATTTTTTCCGTTTCCGCGACACGAACTGCCCCCTGGCCACACTTAAGAAGTGCAGCATTGCATCGATTTGTCGCGTGAACAGGTTGCTGCCGCTGCGACGGCCTTTGGTTCGAGCACCTGGCGGAAGATGCGTTTTTGAACACCGTCCACCACAGCTGCTGTGGGCCGAACGACTTGTAACCCGAAGATAGGAACGTCTGTGGCAACGGCGATGGAGACTCTGAGTGATGCTGATCTTGTCCTGAGGGTTCGGTCGGGGGGATCAGGGGGGGCTTTCGCGAGTCTTTTTGACCGCCATCGGGATATGGCGCGGTATGTCGCGGCGGGGGCAGGTGGATAACAGGGCCGATATTGAGGACATTGTTTCGGAGGCGTTTGTTTCGATTCATCAGGCCCTGATGCGTGGCAAGGGTCCTGACACTTTCTTTAGGGCGTACCTGCTGACAGCGGTGCGGCGGATCGCGCAGGCCCAGAACCGGATGGCGGCCCGTAGCCTGCCGGTTTCGGACAGTTTTGTGCTGGACCGGGTTGAGGATCCTGAGGACCCCCCCGCTGTTGTCGGGTTTGAGTCCAGCACGGTGGCGGCTGCGTTCAAATCCCTGCCCGAGCGCTGGCAGGAAGTCCTGTGGTACGTGGACATAGAGGGAATGAAACCCGCCGCGGCATCGGAAGTCTTAGGGATCACCCCGAATGGGGGGGTCTCGTCGCTGGCCATCCGGGCCCGTGAAGGCTACGGCAAGCCTATTTGCAGGGCCATATAAAAGACTCAACCTCCAAGGAATGTGAAGGGTATCCGGACCAGTTGGGGGGGGCATACTCGCGGAATGGTCTGAGTCGGCGGGCACACCAGAAAGTCCAGAGCCATCTGGAATCCTGTTCGAGATGCACTGCCCTGCTCCTGGATCTCAATGACGTGCAGTCCGCCATGAGGGCCATCATCTTCCCCCTTGATTGCGGGAGTGGCCCTGACCTCGGCCGCCCCCCGGGATCACGGGTGCCGCTGGACTCACGGTACTGCCGGGACCGCGGGTGCCGGGGTGGTGGCCGGTGCCGGCGGCGAGGCTGCTCCGAAGTCCATCGCTGCCATGATGAAAGTTGGGGCAGCGGGGTTGACCGGGGCGGTCATTATTGTGGGCGCCACCATAGCTTTGGCAGGAACCGGAACCAACAACCCCCCCGGCACACCGCAGGCCGGTGAGGTGCCGGCATCCACTTCCAGCCACGAGAATCAGAACACAAAGTCCCCCACTCACCGGCACCCATCCGGCCCCCGGCCGCACCGACGAATCAACCCTCGAGGATTTCTGGCCCCGGGCCGGAAGACCCTCCCGCAAATCCTGAAGAACTGCCCGCCTGAACGGCGTCCAACGCAGCCCCGCCGGCTTCCCCGCACCGCCACGCCGTCCGGTTGCTTG
>BBFS01000135.1 GCA_001313365.1 Paenarthrobacter nitroguajacolicus JCM 14115 | reverse complement strand
TACACCTGGCGGGATTTCAGGGATCAACCTGGACCTCGTCATGACCGACCGCACCCTGTTCCAAGGCGACAGCGAACCGGCCCGGCTCAAGGGCTACGGAATCGTCCCCGCCGAATGGGGGGGAAGGGAAATAGTCGGTTCGGGGCAAGCCGCAACCCTGAAACAGGCCGCAACTCCGGGACAGGCCGTGGCGAGCCCGGCCTCCGGACCAGGCCAAGCTGGCCCAGATCACGCGAGAACTCCGGATGCAGAGCTCAGTGTCTGGCTTCGGCGGCTTTACACCGCGCCGGCCAGTGGTGAGCTCCTGAGCATGGACTCCAAAGCCCGGCTCTTCCCGACGAGGCTTCGGCGTTTCATTGAAACCCGTGACGATACCTGCCGGATGCCGTACTGTGATGCGCCCATCCGGCATATTGACCATGTGGTTCCTTGGCGTTCCGGAGGGAAAACGAACCTCGCCAACGGTGCAGGTCTGTGCGAGGCGTGCAACCACACCAAGGAAAACCCCGGCTGGACCAGCAAAACCGTCCATGCCGGCGTGCACGGGGGGGTATACACACCCTGGAAATCAGCACCCCCACCGGACACAGCTATCAATCGAAAGCCCCACCCCTACCCGGACACCGACCCTCCAGAACATAGAAAGCTCGTTGACGTCCTATTCCTCCGTGAAGTCCCCCGGCGTCCCTGCGGAAGGTGCCCAGTACACGGATGAGGTGATCGACGTCATCGGGCCCGAAGCCTGACTTGCCAAAAACCTCGGCGTTGAGGGCCGCCGTCGCTTTTTTGGCGAGGGTGCGTCCCTCTGCGGTGAGTTCGATGAGGGTCGTGCGCCCGTCCGTTGGGTGCGGGGAACGGGCCACCAGGCGGCTTTCTCCAAGCGGTCGACGGCGTTGGTCACCGACGTCGGGTGAACCTGCAAGAGCGCGCTGGCTTTGTTCATGGGCAGCGCACCGCTGCGGGCGAAGCTCAGCAACGCCAACAGTTCGTAGCGCGCGAACGTCAGCCCGAACGGCTTGAGCACCGTTTCGATGCGCGCCAGGAGGATCTGCTGCGTGCGCATGATCGCGGTGATGGCAGCCATGGGCGCAGCGACATCGCCCCCCCAACCATGCCGTTCCCAGTTTCGTTGGGCGTCGGCGATGGGGTCGCGGGGGGAGGGGGGTGCCCATGGGCCTCCTTCGGTTGCCGGAATAGCTTGGTGTATTGGTTGGCTAGTCTTTCAGATTCGGGAACTCTTCCTCGGTGTATTCGACGCCCAAACCTGCGGGCAGCGGGCCGTCGCCGTGCCGGGCGACTTCCGTCCCACGCAGCTCCACCCGCCTGATCTTGCCGGAAATCGTCTTGGGCAGCTCCCCAAATTCGAGCCGCCGGATGCGCTTGAACGGCGCCAAATGCTCACGGCAGTACCTGAGAATGTCCTCTGCGACCGCCGGGCCGGCTTCATAGCCGGCAGCCAACACCACAAACGCCTTGGGCACCGACAGCTTTACAGCGTCAGGCGAAGGTACGACGGCGGCCTCCGCCACTGCCGGGTGTTCGATCAGGACGCTTTCGAGTTCGAAAGGCGACAATCGATAGTCGGAGGACTTGAAGACGTCGTCATCCCGGCCGACGTAAGTAATGACGCCGTCGGAATCCCGGCTCGCCATGTCGCCCGTGTGATAGTAGCCATCGCGGAAGGCTTCGGCCGTCTTGGCTTCGTCGCCGAAGTAGCTCTTCATGAGTCCCACGGGACGGGGGGGTCCAAGCGCAAGCAGAGTTCGCCGTCGTCGGATTCCTGCCCGGTGAGCGGGTCCACCAGGACCACGTCGTATCCCGGCAGTGGCCGTCCCATGGAGCCGATCTTCACCGGCTGCGCAGGCGTGTTGGCGATCTGGACCGTGGATTCGGTTTGGCCGAAGCCGTCACGGATGGTGACTCCCCCAGGCTTCCTCCACCTGGCCGATAACTTCGGCGTTGAGTGGTTCGCCGGCAGAGACCACCTTGAGTGGCGGGGGTGGTGAGTTGGGTGAGGTCGGCTGGATGAGCATGCGCCAGACAGTGGGTGGGGGGGCGCAGAAACTCGTGACGCCTTCGCGGCCCATCTGTTCCATGAGGGCCGCAGCGTCGAAGCGTTGGTAGTTGTAAATGAAGACGGTAGCTCGGCGATCCACGGCGTGAAGACGTTGGACCAAGCGTGCTTTGCCCAGCCGGGGGGGGAGGCGACATTCAGGTGGACGTCGCCCGGTTCCAGGCCGATCCAGTACATAGTGGACAAGTGGCCCACAGGATAGGACGTGTGCGTGTGCTCCACGAGTTTCGCCCGTGAGGTGGTGCCGGACGTGAAGTAAAGCAGCAGTGTCTCGTCGGCGCGAGTGGGCGCATCGGGCGTGAAGTCCGTACCGGCGTCGTACGAATCCGAGTACTGCTTAGCGTCCGCGTTGGTGCTACCTGAGCCGACCTCAATCAGTGTGTAATCGCCCTCGACATCGGAGAATTTGCCGATGTTGGCGCTTCCTGCAGCCACCCAGGTGGCCCCGCCTCGCTCCACCCGGTCCTGGAGATCGCGGCGCCCATGAGGGTGGTGGTGGGGGGGATCATGACGATGCCCAGCTTGATGCCTGCCAGCATGAGTTCCCACAGCTCAACCTGGTTGCCGAGCATGATGATCATGTGCTCGCCGCGCTTGACGCCTTGGTCCCGCAGCCAGTTGGCGAGTTGGGAGGACCTCCGGGAGAGGTCCTTGAAGGTGCGCCGGGTTGAACTGCCGTCCTGTTCCACGATGACCAGCGCGGGATGGCGGCCCCCCCTGGTTTCGTCGGCGGCGATCTGGTCGAACCAGTCAAGTGCGAAGTTGAACTCCTCAAAGCGCGGCCATTGGAATTCTGCGTGCGCCTGCTTGTAGTCCTCGCGCAGCTCCAGGAGCCGATCGCGGGCCGCACGGAAGTCTTCTGTGACTGTCATAGTCCGCCTTTCGCCTTCGGGTTCCCGGCATCATCGCCGGGCTTCCCGCCTAGTGATCCACATCACCTTGCAATATACTAGGACATCCAAGGGTTTGGAAGAGCCCATGCGGGACATGACGAAGGGGGGGTCTAATGCTCGACGAAAAAGCTGCCGGCACCGTTACCAGCGGTGCGGCACCAGAACGCGTCCTGCCTCCTTATCCGGAGGCGGACTTAATGCACGTCATTGACCTGCTCCCAGCTGGGGGAGCGTGCACGGTATCTCGAGATCAGGGAGTTCCTGCAAACACGGATCCGGGCTGCGAGCATCGACTACTGGAACCGGGAAGAATTTCCGTTCGGGCTGCTGGCTGACATGGCCAAGTTCGGGCTGGGTGGGCTGCAGACGGACGGCTCCTCAAAGCTGTTCAAGGGCCTCATGTACACCGAGGTCGCGCGGGCGGATGTGTCCCTTTCGGCGCTGGTGGGCATCCACAATGAGCTCATTGTCGGAATGATTGACGAGCTCGGTTCCCCTGAACAGAAACGCAAATGGCTGCCTGGTCTGGAGCTTTCAGCCAACTGGGTGCCTTCGCGCTGACAGAACCGGATCACGGATCGGACATCGCCGGAGGACTCTCGACGACGGCGCGACGCGACGGCGGCGATTGGGTCATCAACGGTGCCAAGCGATGGATAGGGGCCGGCACGATTGCCGATTTTGCCTCGTTTGGGCTCGCGACGAGGCTGACGGACACATCAAGGCTTCATCGTCGAGACGGACCGCCCCGGCTACTCAGCCACCAAGATCTCCAACAAGATCGGCCTGCGCATCATGCAGAATGCGGACATCGTGTTGGACGAGGTGCGCATTCCTTTGGAAAACCTCCTGCCGGGTGCCACGGAGTTTTCCCGCGCTAATGACCTCTTGCGTGATTCCCGGGCATGGGTGGGCTGGCAAGCTGCGGGAATTCAATTGGCCGCCTTTGATATCGCCCGTTCATACGCTTTGGAGCGCCGGCAGTTCGGCAAAGAGCTGGCCCGCTTCCAGCTGGTGCAGCAGCAGCTCGCCGACATTCTGGGCAATGCCAACGCTTCACTGTCCATGATGGTTGAACTCGCCCGGATCCAGCAGGCCGGGAAGCTCGAGATGGTGCAGGCTGCCATGTGCAAAGCCACCACTACCCGGCTCGCCCGTTCGTCCGTTGCCATGGGCCGTTCTTTGTTGGGTGGGAACGGGATCACCACCGACTACGAGATGGCCAAGCTCTTCGGCGACGCAGAGATTCTGTACACGTACGAAGGCAGCTACGAGATCAACTCCATGATCGTGGCCCGCGCGGTGACGGGGGGGAAGTCGGCGTTCGTCTGAGGACGCCAGTTGGTGCAATACGCAGCGAGCATCCCTTCGCCGGTTGAACGTCGGCGAAGGGATGCTCGTTGGAAGTGAGAGATAGCCCCGTGGCTAGGAGCTTTGAGCTACCACTTGGGGGGGACTCCTCAGGCGTGACCAGGGCTGCGTGCTCGGCCAGGACTCCTGTCCGATGCCTGATACGGAGGCGGTAGAGGAGCGTTCCGCCGATGATGACCGTTGCGACAAAGATGACGCCACCCCCCCATTGCAGGTACCACTCGAAGGGCGGTACTGAGTTGTAGATCTCCGGCCGCGGCCACACGAGGTTCAACGTCATCGCGCCGCCCCCCCACAGCACGGCCAGGATGTTCACGGGGAGCCCCCCCCATTTGCCGAGCTGAATCCCGGTTCTGATCCGTCGTCCTGCAAGGGCCACTTCTTCAGGAACCGGCGCCGCAGCAAGGGCACTGTCACCAGCAGGTAGGACAGGTAGATCAGGACGATGCTGATGCTGGACAGAATGGTGAAGATGGCTGGCTGCGAGATGTTGACGATCAGCGGAATCACTGCCACCACGCCAATAACGATGGCAGCCACTGTGGGGGGGTTTTACGGGTGGGGGGGTGCACTTTGCTGAGCTGACGGCTGAAGGAAGGTTGTTGTCCCTGGCCATGGCAAACATCATCCGGATAGCCGCTGCATGAACGGCAAGAGTACAGACCACTACAGCCACGACGATGCACGCCAGGAACGCCTTGCCGAACGGGCCGCCCAGCACCGACAACACAATGTACTGCAGCCCGCCATCGGCGGCTCCGAGCTTGGGGTCGGAAAGATCGGGGGCGGCCAGGATTCCGCCCAGAAGGAGCAGACCACCCAGGAGGAAGGACGCCGTAACGGCGCGCAGGATCGCCCTGGGAGCCGTGCGCTTCGGGTCCTTGGTCTCTTCACCCAAGGAACTTGCGGTGTCGAATCCGTACATGACGTAGCCGGAAGCCATAGCGGCGATGAGGAACACTCCGAAGAAGCCAATGGATGCTCTTCACCGAATCCAGCCGTGTCCAGGAGGACTTCCGGTCCGCGGACGGAATGCCAGATGAGTGCGGCAATGAGCAGGACGGCCGCAACGAGTTCCACGAACACACCCACGCTGTTGATCATGGTCATGAGTTTCACGCCGAACGCGTTGATGAGCGTGGAAATGCCGATCATGATACTGGCCAGGACGACCCCCCCGTTGACGGCGAAGTCGTAAGGACCTGTTCCGTCGCCTACCAGTTGGAAACCGCTCCAGATCTGCGGCAAGGTGATTTGGAGGGCCAGGGCCACGGACCCCAGGGCCATGATCGAGGACAACAGCAGCAACCAGCCCGCCAACCAGGCCCATGTTCCGGTCGAGAGCCTTTTTGCCCAGTTGTACACCGATCCGGCCACGGGATAGCGTCCGGCCAGTTCCGCAAAGCATAGGGCGACCATGAGCTGGCCGACGAAGACGATGGGCCACGACCAGGCGTAGGCGGGTCCCGCCGTCGAAAATCCGAAGTAAAACAGTTGAAAAACGCCGGTGAGGATGGAGATGTAGCTGACGCCGGCGGCGAAGCTTGCAAACTTACCGATGCTGCGGTCAAGGGTTTGGGCATAGCCAAACTCGTCCATTCCACTGGCATCGCTTTTACACGGTCCTATTTTGCTGGGTTCTAACATTCGAACTCCTAATTCAGACATGCACGAATGGTGATTACCTGCGGCCGCCGTTGGACGCAGTCGAAATCAAAGGCCGGGCACACGATGTGCCTCGGGCTGTTCCCCCCCATTGTTTGTTGCGTGGGTCTAAAAGCAGGGTGCCTGTTCAGGCTAGGGACAAGCTGAAGTCGGCTTCCGCCGTCGTGGTTTCCTCCGTCCGGTTGGCTCGGACGAGGTCAGACTTAATGAGGTCGGCGCAACGTTCGCCAATCATCATCACTGTGATGTTGGGGGGGTTCACGGTGACGTGTTCCGGCATGACGGAGGCATCGGCCACGCGCAGCCCGGTGACGCCCTTGACCCGCAGCTCGGATCCAGGGGGGGTGACATGTCGTCATCCACTGGTCCCATACGGACTGTGCCGACCGGGTGGTAGACGGTGTTGTGCGTTTTGCGGATGTAATCCTGCAGTTCCTCGTCGCTCTGTGCCTCAATTCCAGGAGAGAGTTCCCGGCCGGTCCATTCAGCCATGGCTGGTTGCGCGGCAATTTCCCGGGCTTTCCGGATGCCGGCCACCATGACGCGCATATCGTGCCCTTCAGGATCGGTGAAGTACCGGGGGGTCCACCATGGGCTTGTCGCGGAAGTCCCGGCTGCGCAGCCGGACCGTGCCGCGGGAACGGGCATGCGTGACGTTCGGGGTGAGGCTGAAGCCGTTCTCCGTAGTGGGGGGGTAGCCGTACCGCAGGGTGTTCATGTCGAAGGGCACGGAGCCATAGTGCATCATCAGGTCCGGGCGGTCGAGGCCCGGCTCGGTGGGGGTGAAGATGCCGATCTCCCACCACTGGGTGGAGGTCTGCACCATGGGCTGCTTGGCCTCGAACTGCACCACGCCTTCCGGGTGGTCCTGGAGGTGCTCGCCGACGCCGGGGGGAATCCACCAGTACCTCGATGCCATGCGCCGCCAGATGCGCAGCCGGGCCTATGCCGGAAAGCATGAGGAGCTTGGGGGAGTCGATGGCGCCAGTAGACAGGATGACCTCGCGACGCGCCGCGAGCCTGTGCGTCCGGCCGAAGGCCGAGTCCACAACGTCGACGCCGGTGCAGCGCTTGTCAGCGTCGAACACCAGTTGGCGTGCCCGCAGGCCGGTCAGCAGCGTGAAGTTTTCGCGATCGACGATGGGGTGGATATAGGAGACAGAACTGGAGGAACGCGTGCCGTCCGAGCGGCGGTTGATCTGGAAGAAATTAGCGCCGTTGATCACGGTGGTGCCGTCATTGAACTTTGCCTTTGGGATGCCGGTCTGCTCGCAGGCATCAAGGAGCGCGACTCCGGCGGGATCGTTCGGGGGGGAACGTTCATCAAGTGCACAGGACCGGAATCGCCATGATGGGGAGCATCCGGGCCGGCGTCCTCATTGGTTTCCAGGCGCTTGTATAAAGGCCAGGCGGCAGCAGCGTTCCAGCCGGTGGCGCCGTACTTTGACTCCCACTCATCCAGGTCTTCGCGGGGGAGCCCAAAAGGCGATGCAGGAGTTGTGGCTGGAGCAGCCACCCATCACCTTGGCGCGGGCGTGACGCATGAAGGAGTTGCCGTTTTCCTGCGGTTCCACCGGGTAGTCCCAGTCGTAGCCGGATTCCAGCAGCTCCATCCAGCGGTCCAGCTGCAGGATCTCCGGCAGGTTCCGGTCATCAGGTCCGGCTTCCACCAAGGCCACGGTGACGGCAGGGTCTTCGCTCAGCCGGGCGGCGACGGCGGCTCCTGCAGATCCTCCGCCGATGATGACGTAATCGAACCCGCGCTCGCTGAGGTCCTCAATGTTGTCAACGTGCATCTATTTCTCCTTGCCGTGGTCTGCGAACCAGCCGGTCACCTGGGGGGCTGGTGTTTTGGTAGATGTGCTTGGCTTCCTGGTATTCACCCAATCCGGTGGGCCCGAGCTCGCGGCCGACGCCGGACTGGCCGAAACCGCCCCACTCGGCCTGGGGGAAGGTAGGGGTGGTAGTCGTTGATCCAGACCGTGCCGTGCCGCAAACGGCCCGCTACCCGCTGGGCCTTGCCGGCATCCTGGGTCCAGACGGCACCGGCCAATCCGTAGATGGTGTCGTTGGCGGTGGCTACGGCTTCGTCCTCAGTGCGGAAGGTTTCCACTGTTACTACCGGGCCAAAGGCTTCGTCGATGACTACCGACATTCCCCCTTTGGACGCGGTCCAGGACGGTCGGCTGGTAGTAGAAGCCGGCGTCGAACTTCTCGCCTTCAGGTGCCGCGCCGCCGCACCGCAGCCGTGCGCCTTCGGCCACGCCACGCTGGACGTAGGCGTCCACCTTCTCCCGGTGGGCCGCGGAGATCAGCGGTCCGGTTTCGGCGGACTCATCGAAGGGACCTCCGAGGCGAATGTCCTGTGCCTTACGGACCAGTTCGTCAACGAAGCGTTCGGCGATGGATTCCTCCACCACCAGCCGCGCCCCGGCGGAGCAGACCTGTCCTGAATGCACAAAGGCACCGTTCAGCGCATTGTCGACGGCGGCGTCGAAGTCAGCGTCAGCGAACACGACGTTGGGGGTTCTTGCCGCCAAGCTCCAGCGCCACCTTTTTCACGGTGCCGGCTGCGGCTGCGGCAATGCGCTTGCCGGTTTCCAATCCGCCGGTGAAGGAGACCAGATCAATGTCGGGGTGCTCCGAAAGGGGTGCGCCAGCCTGGGCTCCCGGGCCCGTCAAGAGGTTGGCGACGCCGTCCGGCAGGCCAAGGTCCTTCAGCAACTGCATGGCAAGGATCGCCGTGGACGGGGTCAGCTCGGCGGGCTTGAGGACGAAGGTGCAGCCAGCGGCCAGGGCGGGCGCGATCTTCCACGCCGCCTGCAGCAGCGGGTAGTTCCATGGCGTGATCAAGCCGCAGACGCCTACCGGCTCGTAGACTATTTTGCTCACGACGGCGGGGGGGTCCCCGGCGTCGACCACCCGGCCGGCAGACTGCCCGGCGAGACGCCCGAAGTATTCGAAGCAGGCGGCGATGTCGTCGATGTCGATGCGGCTTTCAATGATGCGCTTGCCGGTGTCCAAGGATTCGGCGCGGGCGAACTTCTCCCGGCGTTCGCGCAGTTCCGCTGCGACTTTGAGCAGGAACGCGCCGCGCTCGGGGGGGCCGGGACTGAAGACCAGACGCCGGAGTCGAAGGCGGCGCGAGCTGCGGAAATGGCGCGC
>BBFS01000134.1 GCA_001313365.1 Paenarthrobacter nitroguajacolicus JCM 14115 | reverse complement strand
ACTCCGGGCCACCTTGGTGGGTTCGAACATGTCCACCGGGGGAGGGTTTGCCGGTATCGATCTGGCAGAAATCACAGCGCCGGGTGCACTCGGACCCGCCGATCAGGAACGTCGCTTCCTTATCTTCCCAGCACTCAAAAATGTTCGGGCAACCGGCCTCTTCACACACCGTGTGCAGGCCTTCCTTCTTCACCAGGTTCTTGAGCTGGACGAACTCCGGCCCCCCCATCTGGACCTTGGCCTTGATCCACTCAGGCTTACGTTCAACCGGGACCGCCGAGTTACGCTGCTCAACGCGCAGCAACTTACGGCCTTCAGGTGCCAAGGTCACTGGAGTGCTCCTTCGGGTGTGGAAACGAGTGCTTCTTCGTGCTTGCTGAATTCTTCAACGAAGCGGTCAACGATGTCGGCAGGGTTGATGGTCCGGCCGGTTTCCAGCGTCATGGTGGTGACGCTGCGTCGGTGATGCCACAGGCGATGATCTGCGCATAGGGTGCGAGGTCATTGCTGCAGTTGATGGCCACGCCGTGCATGGTTACGCCGTCGAGGACACGAATGCCGATCGCGGCAATCTTACGGTCGGGTCCTTTGTCATCGGCAAGGATCCAGACTCCGGCCCGGCCCTTCACGGTGACGGCATTGATGCCGTAGTCCTGCATGACGGCGATCATGATGGCCTCAAGCCGTTCCACGTAGTCGCGGATACCGGCACGGTTCTTGAGTTTGAGGATCGGATAGGCGATGAGCTGCCCTGGGCCATGCCACGTCAGTTTCCCGCCGCGGTCCACGGGAACAACGGGAGTGCCGTCAAAGGGTCGCTCGTGGTCCTCCGTGAGTTTGCCGGCCGTGTAGACGGCGGCGTGCTCAAGGACCAAGACGGTGCTGTTCTTCTCGCCCGCAACAACTTTGTTGTGGATTTCGCGCTGCAGGTCCCAGCCCTGCATGTAATCTACGAAATTCGGGGGCAAGACCCAGTTGTGAAAACTCAAGAGTCATGGGTTCAAGCTTAGACCCAGCAGGAGACTGGCCATGGTTTTGTGGTGAAGCTCTCAGTCGCATCCCGACCCGTTGAAGCGGGGAGTGGTCATGACACTGCCTGTGGATAACTTCTGCGGAAAATCCGGCAGTCGGGTACACCTTGTTTATGGAAACTCTGGACACTCCCGCAGCCGTGGCTCCCCCCCACATTCCGGGCTACGTAATATCCCGCCCACTGGGCCAGGGCAGTAGTTCTACCGTTTGGCTTGCCACGAGGGATAAGGACGGTGCCCGGTTCGCGGTCAAATGTGCCAAAGCCGGTGCCGCTGGCGGCCTGGCAACGTCACGAGCCGAAGTTCTTGCGGACGCACACCGTGAGATGAGGCTACTCTCCCAACTCAAGCACAAGCACCTCATACGTGTTCACGAAATCCTCCACATGGAAGGCGCGGCTGAGGGAACACTGGGGGGGATCGTCATGGATTATGCAGCGGGAGGTTCGCTGGCCAACCTGATGTCCGCGAGGGGGGGGAAGCTCACGGTCGGAGAAGCCGTGACGATCCTGACTCCCATTGCCCAGGCATTGGACTATCTGCACGCCAACGGCACGGAACACGGAGATGTGTCACCCGGAAACGTCTTGTTTACAGCCGTCGGGATGCCATTGCTGGCGGACTTTGGCGTCGCCGCCAAGGTAGGCGATAAACCACACGACCTGGGCGTCGGAACGCCCGGATTCATGGAGCCAGGATCTGAATCGCCAGTGAACGGCGATATTTCCCGGGACACCATCCAACCGCAGCGGGACGTCTATGCCCTCGGCGCGGTCGGCTGGTACTGCCTGACCGGGAACACGCCGGACCAGGAACAGGATCGTCCACCCCCCCTGTCACTGCTGGTCCCGGAGGTTCCCAAAGCCCTGGCCGCAGCCTTGGAAGCTGCTCTAAGCGCAGATCCTCGGAAGCGTCCGTCGGCCAAGGAGCTAGGCACTGCGATCTTCAGGAGTGCTGCTCCCGAAGCCTGGATTTATCAGGTGCCGTGCATTCCTCCGTTATTCCTGAATTGCTGACCCGGCGCGAGATATTGGGACGTTCACCGCGGCGCGCAACCCGTTCCTTAAGCCGGACTACCCGTTGGTTGAAGATCTGGTGGAGATTGCTGCCGTTCACGCGCGGGCGGGCGCTGCCAACAGCAGAGCCTGGTCATCGCCGGAGCCGCAGGCCCGGCGGTGGCTTGGCCGCCGGTGGGTTCTTTTGGCAGTGATGGGCGTACTGATTGGCGCTGCATCATGGATTCTTTGGCAGCAGAACAGCACGACGACGGCGATGGTGCAGCAAGCGGCGATGGAAAGCGGCGTTGCCGACCCCGGTGAGACGGCGGAAGCCCCACACGGCCTGGACCAAACGGACGCACAGGATCTGCCGGCTGCACTCGCCACCGGGCTCCAATCAGAGGATCCCTTAGTAGCCGTGTCCGCACTGTCCGCCGTGCGTGACATCGCCTTGGGAGAACGGCGACTTGACCTTTTGGATCTGGTCAACGCGCCTGGTTCGCAGGCCGAAGCGACCGACAAACAGGTGAGCGATTACCTGCGGGACGCTGGAACGGCGTTTGTTGGACTCCATACAGCGTTGACAGCCCTGACCGTGGAAGGACCCCCCCGCAGTCCGATCATGTGCTGGTGGAGGTTACTGCCGCCACGTCCGGCTATGAGGAACGCCTGGTGTCAGGGGGCAGTTGTCAGGACCGGGGCCGCCGGGACACCGCAGCAGCTTCGGCTGGACCTGGTTCGTTCGGACGGGCGGTGGCGGATCTCCGGAATTCTCGACGCGGTCCGGCCGGGTAAGGGGGTCGCTGAAGCCAAGCACATCTTCAGAGGGCCTTTTCCTGGCGCAGCCATGCCATGGCATCGGGGAGGGACGGGTGCAGCCAGTGGAAGCCGGCTTCCTGTAACCGCGCGGGCACCATTCGCTGGTTGGCCATCACGAGTTCATCGGCAAGGCCACCGAGAACCAGTCGCAGGGCGGGTCGGGGTACACGGAAGAAGGCCGGCCGGTTGAATGCTTTGGCGAGGCCCGCGACTATCGTGTTCACATCCGCGCTCTCCGGGGCGCAGACATTCACCGGACCGTCAATTTGTGCTTTAAGCAGGTAGGCGAGGGCCCTGGCTTCGTCGGCCAAAGTGATCCACGGCCAATACTGGCGGCCGTTCCCAAAAGGTCCACCCAGACCGAGCTTCAACAAGGGGAACAGCGGCCCGAGCGCACCACCGGAGGTGCTGAGCACGACGCCTGTCCGGGGCGTCACCACCCGAACGCCGGCCGGAGCAGTCCGTGCCATGCGTTCCCACTCAATGGACAGGCGGCCTAACACGCCGTCGCCGGGCCCGGAATCCTCCCTAAGCGCCCCCATCGCGTGAGGCGCCGTAGTAGCCGGAAGCGGATTGGCTGATGAATGTTGCGGGCGGTTTGCCAAGTCGTCGCATGGCGGCGGTCAGGGTTTGAGTGGTCCGGAGACGGGATTCCGTGAGGACCTGGATCCGGCGTTTTGTCCATGGACGATCGCCTATGCCTGCGCCCGAGAGGTTGACCACGGCGTCTGCACCGTCCAGGACAGCCTCATCCAGCTCACCCTTGGCTGGGTCCCACGTCCATTCAAGCGCTGACCCGGCTGGGCGCCGCACCAGCCGGATGACCTCATTACCGTCAGCAACCAGCTGCTCGGACAGGGCCGTCCCGATCATTCCCGAAGCTCCGGACATCACGATTCTCATGACCCATCTCACCATGGCGAACGCTTGTGGTGGAAACGACAGCGGATGCCGCAACTGAAGGGTGCCTCTTGACTATGATCGAACAATGACCTCCTCCAGCTACCTCCGTTTCCCGCATGTGCACGGCGATCTGGTCACCTTTGTGGCCGAAGACGACATCTGGATCGCACCCCTTTCAGGAGGCCGCGCCTGGCGGGTATCCTCCCAGCAACTGCCGGCAAGGAACCCACGGTTCACTCCGGACGGCAAGGCGCTGGTGTGGACACTGTGGTGGGCACGTCACCGGAGGTGGTCACAGCCAACGTCGACGGCGGCGGGTACAGGCAGCTGAGTTACTTCGGGCATAGCACCACTAAGGTCAAAGGCTTCGCGCCATCAGGGAAGGTGGTGGTAACGAGCGCGTTCCAACAAGCCGAAAGCCGTCACACGCACGCTTACAGCCTCCCGCTGGACGGCGGCGCCGCCGTCGAACTTCCGTTCGGCCCGGTTGAGGCTGTTGCCTTTGGTCCGGAAATCGGTGACGAGAAGCCGGTAGTCCTGGCAAGCGTCCTCTCACGTGAGCCCGCCTGGTGGAAGCGCTACCGCGGAGGCACCTCCGGGAAGCTCTGGATCGATGCCGACGGCAACGGGGGGGAGTTCGAGCGGCTGGTGGCGGAGATCGACGGAAACCTCACCGACCCATTGTGGATTCAAGGACGAATTGCCTTCCTGTCGGACCACGAGGGCTACGGAAACCTCTATTCCGTGCTTCCTGATGGTTCCGGACTGCGCCGGCATACGGACCACGAGGACTTCTACGTCCGGCACGCAAGCACGGACGGCACCCGGGTGGTCTTTGAGTCGGCCGGCGAGATCTGGATGCTCCCGTCACTGGACGCGGATGCTGAGCCCGTCAAATTGAACATCACTCTTGGTCGGCATCACCGGGCCGTCGCCCCGCACCGCTCAAGGCTTCCGCCCACTTGGGGGGGGATGTCTTCCCCAACGTCACCGGTACGGCCAGTGCAGTGGAATCGCATGGCACCATCCACTGGCTCCGGCACAAGGACGGACCTTCCCGCGTGGTTGAAGCAACACCGGGCGTCCGCGCCCGCCTGCCCCGGCCACTTACTGACGGCCGGATAGCTTACGTCGCCGATCATGGGGGGGAGTGGAAGCACTGTATATCAAGCGCATCGCCGCCCGCCTTTCGGCCGTGGTGGAGATTCCCAAAATCGCTGTTGAACAACCCGCCGCAGCTACCGAAGAATCAGCTCCGCTTCCCAAGCCGGTCTCGGCGTCGAACGTGCTGGGACAGGGAACCGCTTCCGCGCAGGCGGGCACCAGTGTCCCACGGGCGTCCGAAGACCAAACCCGGACAACGTCGGTGGAGCCGGTCAACGGTGAGCCATCCGCAGACACCGCGGGAGGCACAAGGACAACCGCGGTTTCCGCATCGGCGGAAGAATCAGCGGATCTCCGCCTTGAATTTCCCGCCCCTACCCGGACGAGTGCTTTGGAAGCCAGCCCGGATGGCCGCTGGCTTGCCGTGGGCACGTCTTTCGGCGATGTCTTCGTTGCGGACACCACGGCCGGCAAGCTGACGCGGCTTGTCAGCGTCGGTGAAGGCAGCATCGACGAACTGGCGTGGTCCAGCGACTCCCAGTGGCTCGTCTGGTCCGAGCCGGTAACGTCCTTCGGTTCGCGGAGCAAGCTGAGGATCGCCCGCCCGGCAGAGCCTGAGTCAGGAATCATCGATGTGACCGACGGCCGCTTCTGCGACGAGTCCCCGAAGTTCACCCCTGACGGAAAATTTCTGGCGTTCCTGTCCAACAGGAGCTTCGACCCCGTCTACGACGGTCACTCGTTCGACCTGTCCTTCCCGAGCCCCCATCAAGCCGTACCTGGTTGCTTTGGCAGCGGACACGCCCTCGCCGTTTGGCCCTTCCGTAGACGCGCTGGAGGACGCGTCACCCGCCGCGACAAAGTCCGACGACGGCGAAGCGCCAGCCGTGCGCGTTGACCCGGAGGGGGGGCTTGCCCACAGGGTTATCGCTGTCCCCGTACCTCAGGGGGGGAACTACTCAGACCTGGCTGTTGGTGACGGTGCACTGTTGTGGCTCGATACTGAGCTTTCCGGTGTCATGGGCGATGGGCGAGGCACTCTTCAGGACAAGAAAACGGCGCCGTCCTTGGTCCGGTATGACCTTGCCAAGCGCAAGCAGGCCACGCTCGTCAAGGCAGTGGACAGCTACCGCTTGTCGGGTGACCTTAGCCGCATCATCTACGTGCACGACAAGCAAGTCACGTCCGTTCCCGCTGACAACAAGGTGGAGGAGGACTCCGCGGACCTCGTGAAGGTGGAGCTCAACAGGGTTCGGGTCATCTTGGACCCCGTGGCCGCTTGGGGGGGCCAGGCATTCGACGAGGCCTGGAGGCTGCAGCGGGACTTCTTCTGGACCGCCGACATGGCAGGCCAGGATTGGGACTCTGTCTACAAGCGCTACCGTCCCATCGTGGACCGGCTTGGTTCCCACGATGACCTGGTTGACCTGCTGTGGGAAATCCACGGCGAGCTGGGAACGTCGCATGCCTACGTCAAGCCGGCCGCTGTTGCGGAGCCCGGACGAAACGGCCAGGGCAGGCTTGGAGCTGAGTTCCAGCTCGGCACCAACGGTTGGGAAATTACCCGGATCCTTGCAGGTGAGTCTTCCGATCCGCTGGCTACTTCACCCTTGACCCGTCCGGGCGCGGACGCCAAGGTGGGTGACGTGCTCCTGGCGATCGACGGCGTCGAGCTTTCCGCGGTCTTGACGCCGGCAATGCAACTGGTGGGTTCTGCAGGCAGGACCGTGGAGCTCACCCTCTTGAACGGTGACGGTCATGGCGACGCTGCGGGTGTCCAGCGGCGCGTTGCCGTGGTTCCTGTCCGCGATGAGGAGCGGCTGCGGTACCAGGACTGGGTCCGGGCCAACCGGCGTACAGTCCGTGAGGCCTCGGACGGCAAATTCGGTTACCTGCACGTCCCGGACATGATGGCCAACGGCTGGGCGCAGCTTCACCGCGACTTGGATACAGAGACTGCTTTGGACGGCCTTATTGTGGATGTGCGGCGCAACCGCGGCGGACACACATCCCAGTTGGTTGCCGAACTGATCGGGCGCAAGGTCACAGGTTGGAGCATGCCGCGCGGTGAAAAGCCGAGGACATACCCCGCACCACGCACCACGTGGACCCGTGATCATCCTCGCGGATGAATTCGCGGGATCCGATGGCGACATCATTACCCAAGTGTCCAAGCTGAGGGGGGGCATTGGCCCCCGTCATCGGGACGCGCACTTGGGGTGGTGTGGTGGGCATCGACAATCGCTTTTCGCTTGCTGACGGCACCGGGGGTCACCCAGCCGCGATACGCCACATGGTTCAGTGGCGGGATCGGCTGGGACGTGGAAAACCGTGGCGTGGAGCCGGACATCGAGGTGCTGTTCCCGCCGCACGCCTACGCAGCCGGGACGGACCCGCAGCTGGAGTACGGAATTGGCGCGCTCAAGGAAATGATCCAGGAGCTGCCCACCGATCGGCCTCCAATGCGCGAGGGCTACCGCAAGGTCCGGCCGGCCCCCCCATTACCCTCGCGTCCCCCCCAAAAGGTTAAATAAGCAGGCAAGTACAGAAGAGCCCGCCACTTCCTCAGGGGGAGTGGCGGGGGCTCTTCTGCGTTTTGAAGGTGGTGTTACTGCGCGAGGGTGGCATCCAAGGTGATCTCGATGCTGGCCAGAGCGCCGGAAACGGGGGGGCAGCCCGTTTTTGCATCTTCCGAGATACGGCGGAAGTCCTCTTCGGACAGGCCCGGAACCTTAGCGGTCATGGTCAGGTGGCTGCCAGTGATGCCTGTGCCGGGAACGAAGGTAACGTCAGCTTTGGTCTGAACTTCTTCAGCCGTGAATCCTTCGCCGGCAAGAGCGTGGCTGAAAGCCATGGAGAAGCAAGCGGAGTGGGCAGCGGCAATCAGCTCTTCGGGGGGGCTGGTTTTGCCGCCGGACTGCTCCGTGCGTGCCTTCCAGGTGACATCGAACGTGCCCAGTCCTGAACTGTCCAGCGTAGTGTTGCCGGCGCCTTCAATCAGGTTGCCGTTCCAAACCGTGTGTGCGGTGCGTGTTGCTGCCATGTCCACTCCTTGGGGGGGTCGTTGTGAGTCGGCAACCAGCCGTCGGCAGGTGCCATCGGGATCAATCCTATGGATTTGCCTGCCGGACCGCACGGCCATTCCGCTGACAGTGGATTGTGACCCTAGACTGGCGAAATGGATACTGAAGAACTTGTGCCTGCCAAGCGCAACCAGGACCCAGAATCGCGTCCATCATGGTAAACGCCACTGACGCCGCCCGCCTGTCAGCTTTCTGGTCCGAGCTGCTGGACATGCCCGTTGCAGCGGAACATGAAGGTTTCATCTGGCTTCGGCCAGCTGAGCCGGGCCTTCCCCCAGTTGGCCTTTCAACAGGTCGCCGCACCCACTGAAGGGAGGCGCCGCCTGCATTTGGACCTTCACGACGCCGACCCCCCCTCAGCGCTGCGGCGCAAGGCTGAGACGCTGGGGGGGCTACTTTCGTCGAGGG
This sequence comes from Paenarthrobacter nitroguajacolicus JCM 14115, assembly GCA_001313365.1. The sequence goes on along the minus strand of BBFS01000134.1, from coordinate 1,481 downwards.
GGGGCAAGATGTCGGCGACTTCCATTGGGACGTCATGCAGGATCCCGAGGGGGGGAACGAGTTTTGCATAGCCCAGGAGTGATCGCCTGCCCGGATTAGTTCCAGAGGGTCGCGATGGCGATGTTGATCAAAGCCAGGCCACCAACGCCGTGGGCCAGGCCGGTAGAGACCGGCTCGCCTTTCTTCACCTTACGTGTGCCGATAACTGCCAGAACGGCTACGGCCACGCCGATGGCGAACTTCACGCCGAGCTTGAAATAGTTGGGATCGGCGTCGGGCATCAAGGGGGAGCACACCCATCATGGCAATGCCCGTGAGGAGCTGGAGGAAGGCGCCGTCACGCTGGCGCGGGTGGACGGTTGGCTCCTTGAGGGTGGCGATCCAGTAGCCCACGATCATGGCTGCGCCGACGATGTGCAAGAACACCAAAATGTTGAAGAGAATACTCATGGCCCAAGCTTATCCAGTTGGTTCTACGTCCCGTAGCAAAGCCACGCTGACACCATGACGTGCGTGGATGCCAGCGGGGCAGGCAAAGCAGAAGGCAGGTTACCGGTTTCCCGGTAACCTGCCTTCTGCTTTTGACGGCGTGCTTAGAGACGCAGGCTCTTAGAGACCGAGGTCTGCTTCGAAAGCGCCTTCTTCAAGGCGAGCCTTGAGGGTCTGCAGGAAGCGGCCGGCATCCGCGCCGTCCACCAGGCGGTGGTCGTACGTGAGGGACAGGTACATCATGGAGCGGATAGCGATCGAGTCGTCGCCGTTTTCGTCGGCAACCACGACGGCGCGCTTGACGATGGCACCGGTTCCGAGGATGCCCACCTGGGGCTGGTTGATGATCGGGGTATCAAACAGTGCACCAACGGAACCGATGTTGGTGATGCTGAACGTGCCGCCGGAAAGCTCATCCGGGCCGATCTTGCCGTCGCGGGTACGGCCTGCGACATCGGCAATTTTGCTGGCCAAGCCGGCGAGGTTCAGGTTGCCGGCGTCGGAAATGACAGGTACCAGAAGGCCCTTGTCGGTATCCACAGCGATCGCCAGGTGCTCGGCGTTGTGGTACGTGATTTCCTGCTTGGCTTCGTCGTAAGCAGCATTCAGCTTGGGGTGCTGCTTCAAGGCTTCGGCTACAGCCTTGGCGATGAACGGGAGGAAGGTCAGCTTGACGCCGTTCTGGGCCTGGAACGAGTTCTTGGCCTTGAGGCGGAGCTTGGCGATCTTGGTCATGTCGACCTCGTGCACCTGGGTCAGCTGAGTGGAGACTCAAGGGACTCGCGCATGCGGCGTGCAATGACCTGCCGGATGCGAGGGGCCTTCTCGGTGGTTCCACGCAGGGAGGATGCGACCACGGGGGGGCAGCGGCCTTGGCTGCGGGAGCTGCGGCCGGAGCAGCTGCAGCGGGGGCTGCGGCTGCCTGCTTTGCTTCCGCAGCAGCCAGAACATCCTGCTTGCGGATGCGGCCACCGACACCGGTGCCGGAGACC
>BBFS01000133.1 GCA_001313365.1 Paenarthrobacter nitroguajacolicus JCM 14115 | reverse complement strand
GCGCTGGGCTTGCCCCCCCAGCAGCTCGTCGACGCCGGCGTAGGGGCGCGCGTCGACGATTGCTTCCACCAGCGGCTGATGTCCAGGCAGGGGGTGAGAGTCCTGATGGCCTCGTCACGGTCAACACTGTTGAATACTGCAAGCTCCATGCTTGTGTCATCCTCATGCAAAATGCTGGCATCCATGGTGTGGGCTATGCGGAACTCCTGCTGGTACAGGAGGAAGCCCGTGCTTCAAGCTTCCGCATCATGGAACTGTTATTTCAGCATACGTAATTCAATTAAGCCGAGTGAGCGGGCTGGTGTCAAGAGACTATCGCCCTGTGACGGCGTGTTCGGACTGTGAGGTAGAGGCGATGGGCGGTAATTACCAGGCTAGCCAGGCGATGCCAATGGCCCAGGCTGCAAGGACATCCGTCAGCCAATGGTGACCTAGATAAACGCGGCTTAGACCCATGGTGAAGGCGAACACTATAGCCACGAGTACCGTGATGACCCTGGCCTTTGCCGTCTTGAGCCTGAGGATGATCAAGTAGGCCACGATTCCGGCGATCACCAGTGAGTTGAGCGAGTGGCCGCTGGGGAAAGATGCCGAGTGCTCGTAGGGCGGGATTGCATCTGCGATATCCGGGCGGGTGCGGCCGAAGATCGGCTTGCCGAGCAGGGTGATGATCAGGGATCCCAGCCCGGCGGCGAGCATCAGGATGACAGGTGTCCATGATCGCCGTTTGGTAGCCAGGAAAATCATGATGCCCACGGCAATGATGGGCATGCCAACGGTGCCGCCAATATTGGTATAGGCCGTGGTGGCCATGTCCAAGGCGGGGGGGAGCGCGCCGATTTGGCTGCCGCCAGCACGGGATCATCCAATCCGGCCACGCCGTCAGCTTCGGTCACGGACTCGTAGACCTCGCCGAACACCAACGCTAGTGACAGGGCGATGCCAAGTCCTGCGATAAGCGTGATAATCAGCGCTGCATAAGGGCCGAGCAGGGACGTGACTTTTTCAGCGCCGCCTGCCAGCGCCCGGCCGGCAGGGGGATTTCCAGCGCGTCAAGTCCTGCCCGGCGACGAATCGGTCTTGGCTTACCTCGCCGCTGACGCCTTGCTCGGGCGCCTCTTTTCCTTCAGTCGTCACTCTCGTCCCCTATCCGTGGCGGCCTCAGTATTGGTGAGTAACCTTAGCAGTTTGCCCTAGGAGAGTTCCTGGGTGGCAGGCTCTTGCGGCAGCGATTCGCCAACCTTGACCAGCAGTGTTTGTTCCGGTGTAAGTTCCGCGCCGTTACCCCGGAGTGGGCGGAGCTGCGGGACCGGCTCACCCGTCGCCGGGTCCACGAGGGCGGAGTGGGCTTCGCTGGCGTTGAAGGCGTTGCGTTCGCCCCCCCATTGCCGGAGGCTGAGGATCAACGTAAAGAGGTCTCGCCCAGCGCTCGTTAGCTCATATTCACTCCGCGTCCCGCGGTCATTCGGGATACGAGTCAGGACGCCCCTGTCCACGAGGAGGTGAAGGCGGTCCGAGAGGATGTTTTTCGCCACCCCCCCAGCGACCTCTCAAATTCTGAGAACCGCCGCTTGCCGTCCAGTGAGTCCCGAATGATCAGCAGGGTCCACTTGTCACCCACGAGGTCCGCTGCCCTTGCCACCGGACATTCGGGGTCAGTCCATGCAATATCACTTGGTTGCAACATGAAACCATTCTGCCATAGGCTCGGATGGTTGCATATTGAAACCTAAAGCTGGAGGCCGGAAAAATGAGCAGTGATCAGCTGACGAAATCCACACAGGGGCTCAGCCGTGGCCTCTTGCTGCTGCTCGCCGTCGTGGCCGGGTTCATGGTGTCGAACATCTACTACGGCCAGCCCCTCTTGGAGCGCATCGGTTTCGACCTGAGTATCCCCCGCGGCGAGCATCGGATGGGTCGTGGCATCATCACAAGCCGGGTATCTTGTGGGGGGGCTGGTTCTCCTGGTGCCATTGGGAGACTTGGTGGACCGCCGCATACTCATCACCGTTCAGGTGGCAGCGAGCGCTGTGGGTGCCTGTGGCGTGACCCTGGCTTCCTCCGAAGCTGCCTTGCTGCTTGCGTTCGGGACACTGGGGGGGTTGGCCTCATCCGTTGTACAGGCCATCGTCGCGTACACCGCCGCCTCCAGTACCCCGGACAAAAGGGACGGAAACATCGGAACTGTCACCGCCGGCGTCGTGAGTGGCCTCATCCTTGCGCGGACCGTGGCCGGTGGCATGACGGACCTCTGGGGGTTGGAGGTCGGTTTACATCTTTGCCGCAGTTGCTGCTGTGGTCCTGTCGCTGGCAGTCCTCCGCGCCATGCCACGGGAGCAGACATCAAGGGGGCGAGGCGCGCTATTGGCAGGCCGTTTCATCAGTGGTGGTCCTGACGCGGCGCAATCCCGTTTTCCGTACCCGTGCGCTTATCACCATGCTGCTGTTCGCGTCTTTTGGAGTGCTGTGGAGCGGCATGTCGCTTCTGCTCAGCGGCCCCCGCCTGGAACCTTCCGCCGGGCGTTGTCGGGCTGTTCGGGCTTGCCGGTCTTGTAGGGATACTGGCCGCATCCAAGGCCGGTGCTGCGGCCGACCGCGGATGGGGACAACGGGGTCACGGGCATCAGTTTGGTGGCGCTCCTGGGCTCGTGGCTCGCGTTGTCCTTGGGAAATTGGTCGCTGATCTGGTTCATCGCCGGCATCGTGGTGCTGGACGCCGCGGTGCAGGCCGTCCACGTGACCAGTCAGACCATGATCGTGGCGGGCGCGAAGAGTCGGCCAGCAGCATCATTGGCAGCTACATGGTGTTCTACTCGGTGGGAAGTGCCGTGGGGGGGCCGCCGCCGTTGCGCCGGTATTCGACGCCTGGGGGGGCTGGGCCGGTGCCAGTGTTCTTGGGGGGGCAGTCTTCGCGCTCGGCGCTTTGGTGATCTGGGGGGGCGTTGACCGGGCTCGGCTGCAGGGTGCTGGGGGGGTGCGTTTGGTTAGCTCCGCGCAGCAGGCTGGGGGCAGAATGACCTCAACCAGCTGAAGGAGTTCGCACATGCCGCACATTCTGACGTCCAGGTTCCTGTTCGGTCCCGGCCCGAGCAATTGCTACCCCGAAGCCATGGCTGCCCTGGCCTATCCCGTGCTCGGCCACCTTGATCCTGTGTTCATCGAACGGCTCGACCACACCTGCGAAGGCCTCCGGACTGTTTGGGGGGGTACCTCCAATGCGCGCACACTCCCGTTGAGTGCCACAGGTTCCGGCGGGATGGAAGCGGCTTTCGTGAACACCGTGTCCGACGGCGACGTGGCAGTAATCGCTGTCAACGGACTCTTCGGGGCGCGCATGTGTGAAGTCGCCCGGCGTTGCGGGGCCACGGTGATCCGCGTCGATCACGAGTGGGGCCAGCCCGTAGATGCCGAGCGAGTTCTGTCCGCGCACCCGAATCCCAAGGTGATCGCCGCCGTCCACGCTGAGACTTCCGTCGGCGTGCTCTCGGACATCGCCGCGCTGGGTGCCGGTAAAGGAGACGCCTTGCTGATCACTGACGCCGTGACGTCCATTGGCGGACTGGAGCTCCGAGCGGACGATTGGGGGGGATCGACGTCGGATACGCCGGAACGCAGAAATGCCTTGGTGTGCCGCCAGGACTTTCGCCCTTCACGGTGTCCGACCGTGCCTTTGAGCGTCGCGTCAAAGATCCGCGCTCCTGGTACCTCGATATCGGGCTGCTGGGCGGGTATGTCGGTGCCGCCAGTGGTGCCCGGACGTATCACCACACAGCGCCGGTCACCATGATCGCCGGGCTCGAAGCCGCCCTGGACCGCATCCTTGCTGAGGGCCTTGAGAATGTGCAGGCCCGGCACCGTGCAGCTGGCGCGGCTTTGCAGGCTGGGCTTCAGGAGATGGGGCTCGAATTGTTCGCTGCCGAGGGCGCCGGTTGCCGAGCCTCACCACCGTGAAAGTGCCCGACGGCGTCAACTCGGCTGCCGTCCGCGCTTACCTTCTGGAGAACTTCAGCATGGAAATCGGCTCGGGCGTCGGGGGGGAGTTCGCGGACACTGTATGGCGCATCGGCATGATGGGCCCGAACGCCAACAGGGCTTCTGTCACGCTGGTGCTCGGCGCTCTGAAAGAGGCTATCGCGAAAGCCTAGCCCGCACGCTCTCTCATGTCCCTTGGGTTTGGGTGGGTCGCTCGCTCACATCCCGCGGGTTTGGGTCAACTGGCGGGAATTTCCTTCGGGTCGCAGCTCTCGGACTTAACCGGGACTGTGAGTTCGAGGTAGGCCGGGAACTTTGATCGGATGCTCACCGTGGCGCCAACAGCATCTGTGCTGCGCGTTACCACCCACCCGCCGGGAACGGGATCGATGCCGTCGAAGGCAGGGAATCCGTGCTTCTCCAGGACGGGATCGGCCGCAGCGAAGAGATCCTCAAAGTTCCTGGACGGTTCCACGATGTCCGCGCTGCTTTGCATGCTTTGCAGATAGAGCATGCATCTGCCGTCTTGGGCTGGACTCATGTCTGCCGTATCGTCCACGGCCCAGGTGATGCCGGGCATCTTCTCTTCCAGGGCGGCAACAAGTTCCGCGGTCAGAGCGTCGTACTTGGCGATGCTTTCAGCCACAGGAGCAGGTTCGGAAGTAATGGGAGGTGCCTTGCTGGGTTCCCGTTTGGTTTCGCCGGGGGACGCTGCAGCCGGCAATCCCAACAGATCCCACGACAAGGGCAGCGGCCAGCGCGAAGGGGCGTGCTGATGTTCGAAGCGTGCGGCAATTCATTTAGTCCCCAGTTTCGTTTAGCGCTCGACGGCGGATCTCACCGAATGCTTTCACGCAGAGTTGTCGCGCGGCGATGGGCAGAACAACCCGTTGCGCCTGAAGCATGTGGGTGGAGAGAGCGTTGCGCCTGAAGCAGGTGGGTGGTGATAGAGCGTGGCGTTGAAGGGCACGGGAGGTGATAGAGCGTCGCGTTGAAGCGCGCGGGTGGTGATAGAGCGTGGCGTTGAAGCGCGCGGGAGGTGATAGAGCGTGGCGTTGAAGGGCGCGGGATGTGAGAGAGGATCAGGTGTTGCGGGTCAGAATCCACGTGTTGGTGCCGTCTTGGCGCTCGAAGGTCACAGTGCTCACCAGCGCCTCGATGAGAGCCAACCCGCGCCCGGACTCCGCATCCGAATCCGGCATCGAAGCCTGCATGTCATTCGCAAATGGCTCACGGGCGTTGAACGCACTAACCCGGGCGACCAGCCGGGAGGGACGGACACTGATGTCGACGTCGATCTCCACGGGCTTCTCTGCCACAGGAAGCGCATGCTGCACGATGTTCGCCGCAGCCTCGATGACGGCCGTAGCGAAGGTCATCCGGTCCATGTCCGGCACGAAGGAGGCGTCGTCCCACAGGGCGTCCAACTCATTGTGGATGGCCTCGATGGCTTCCTCGTTGGACGGCCCGTGAAAGCCCCGGTGGGCGATGACCTCAGTCATCGCCGAACGCAGCTTCTGCGGTGGGGGGGTACGCAGTGAGTACCCTGTCCATGTTGGTCAGTTCCAGGACCATTTTGACCTGCGGCTGCACTCCTGCGATCCGGAGATCACCGCCTGCCTGACGCGCAGCTTTGAGGCAGCCGATGAGTGCGCCGAGCCCGGAGGAATCCATGAAGTCGGTTTCTGCCAGGTTCACCACAACGCGGCTGGAGCCGGCGGCCACAACCTCGGCCACTACTTCCCGAAGCTTGGGCGCTGCCACCATGTTCAGCCGGCCCACGCTCTTCACCTCCGCGTAGGAGTCGTTGACCTCATAGCTAAACTGCATCTGCATTCCTCTCCTCGGGGCGCTCTGGCCCGACAACTTCGGGCACGAAACCCTTGTACAAAACTGCTTTGACCAGCACGCTCAGGACCACCAGATCGAACGCAACCCATGCCACGTTCACCAGTGTGCCCAGGGGGCTCGGACATTCCGGCGAGCAGCCGGATAAGGCCAACAACCAGCGCCACCGCCAGCAGCACCGCGACGATGATCTGCGGCCGGATCAGGCTCCAACTGGGCCCGCCGCTTTGCCGGGCTTTGGGGGTGACGGCGAACCCGAGGGGACGCCCGAACCAAACGTTCCGGGCCGCCGTCGTGCACGCCTTGATCCAGGTGGGGGGGAACAGCGCGAGGCTGTACTGCTGTCCGCGCCAGGTGGGAATCCCATGTCCGGCCACCAGGAACAGCAGTTGATTCACCACCATGAACGGGATGAAGCGGATGAAGAAGTCGAAACTGATGCTGTTGACCGGGAGGATGCCGAGCGTCAGGTAGATGATGGGCGCCGCGAAATAGACCACGGCAGCGAAACCGCTCAGGTAGGTCCACATGGTGGAGAAGTACATGAGTCGCTGGCCCCACGTGAGCCGGCGTTGGACCAGGGGGGGTTCTCGCGGAGGAGGACCTGCATGGTGCCTTGGGCCCAGCGGAGACGCTGGGTCAGCATGGTCTTGACGTCCTCAGGGGGGCCAGCCCATTGGCGAGGATTTCGTGGTGGTAAACGCTCTTCCAACCCAGGCCATGCAGGCGCATCGCGGTGGCCATGTCCTCGGTGACGGAGATGGTGGCCAGCGGCATGATTGGCTGGGCCTCGTCGGTGCGTTCCACCGAGATGGCGTCCAGGACAGCGTGAACCGACTCGAGCGCACCCAGCGGGGACCAGTCGCGTCCGGACATACGGTCGACGGCGTCAGTCGCCACGGTGGTCACGCCCGACTCGCCGACGTGGGCGAGTTCCATGGCTGCGATCTCCTCGAGGTCCGATTGGAGTGCTGAGAAGTCGGCGGCCACGAGGGTGCGGACGGCGTCGTCCACTTGGCGGCGAACCCGGTACGTGATTTCGCTGAGGGATGCCCCCGGCTTCGAGTTCCTTCTGCGCGGATTCCGTTGCGGCCTCCACCTCGTCCAGCATTTGCTCAACCAGCGGGTTCTCGGCCTCGGGTGATCGGCGTGCCTTCTTAATGGCTGTACGCGAAGCGGCGAGGGCTCGCCGGACACTCTTCTCGGTGGCTTTGACGTAGCCCACCAGGCCCAGCTGCATGAGGGCTTCCCGGCGGAGGACCGCGTTGGACCCGCAGAAGAATGCCGCGTTCCAGCCGTCCTTGCCCTGTTGGATGGGGGGGCCGTAGAACAGGGGAGCCTGGCTGCCGAGGGGGGGTCGTCGGCGGGGGGGACGTTGATGAAGTACTGCGGAGTCTGGACGAGCGCCACTTTGTCGTCGTTGAAGTAGCCAGCGTCTTGTCCAGGATGTCAGGCTCGGGGGGGATCTGGTCGGCGTCGAGAATCAACAGGTACTCGCCAGAGGTGACCATGAGTGCGTTGTTCAGGTTGCCGGCCTTGGCGTGCCGCGGCATGTCCGGCGTCCAATCGGCGCCGCGGGTGACGTAGCCGATCCCGTTGGACTCGGCGAGTTCGCGCATTTCGGGCCGGTCGCCGTCGTCGAGAATCCACGTACTGTGCGGCCAGCGGATGTCCTTGGCCGCCAAAGCCGTGGTCATCACCAGATCCAAGGGCTCGTTGTACGTGGTGATGAAGACGTCCACTGTGGCCGTCTCCGGGGCAGGGGGGGTGGCGGTTTCCGGAATTTGATGTTCCACACGGTCAGGCCGAACAACATGACGTCGATCAGGCTGTACGTCTCGGCGATCACCAGCGGAACGGCTATCCACCACGCGTCCCAGTTCAGCGATGCCATCCACCGCCACGCCACGTAGTTGACGCCCAGAATGACCGTCAGCACAACGATCAGCCGAGTCCAGAAACGTGTCACAAATCCCCCCCTTTTGCGGTCTACAGTCCTGCGTTTGGTTTTCGGCGTACGACGACGGCGGTCACGTCATCTTCGGCGGTCGCCGCCGGTGCCAACTCGAGCAGGGCGGCGCACACATCGTCCGCAGTAGCTCCGCTCCGTGCCACCTTCTCCACGTTCCGCTGGAAGTCCTCCAAGGAATTGTGGGCGTCGAGAACGCCGTCGCTGACGATCACCAGGGAATCGCCCGGTTCCAGGTCGAGCTCCGAAGCGGGCCACACCTGGTTGTCCAGGATCCCGACGGGCGGTCCGGCGGAGACCAGCCTCCGCGCCGCCCCCCCTCAGCGGGAACGTGCAGCGCAAGTCCATGGCCGGCGTCGATATAGCTGAGCGTGCCCGAGGCGCTGTCCAGCCGCGCGTGGAACATGGTGACGAAGGAACCGGACTGGTCCAGGTCAGAGGCAATGGTGGCGCTGGCCGAGCCGAACGCAGCGTCTATGGCCGGGGGGGTGTCAGCTACTGAACGCATCACGGCGCGGACCGTTGCTGCGATCAGTGCGGCACCCATGCCCTTGCCCATGGCGTCCGCGAACGTGAAGTGCATGCCGTCACGGGTCTGGTACCAGTCATAGAAGTCCCCACCAACGCTGCGCGAAGGGCGGAAGGCGCCAGCGACGTCGTAACCGCTGAGGCGGACCGTTTCGCGCGGCAGGAGGCTCTGCTGCACCACCGCTGCGCGGGCGAGTTCGTCGTTCTGGCCGGTGACCTCGGCGGGCACGGCGGGCGTGCGGGCGCGGCGGAACAGGGCACGGATGCGCGCCTGGAGTTCCTTGGGGCTGAAGGGTTTGTTGATGTAATCGTCCGCGCCGGTGTCCAGCCGTTGAGCCGGTCAATCTCGTCGGCCCGGGCGGTGAGCATCAGGATGTAGCGTCGGAGAATTCGCGGAGGCGACGGCAGACTTCCATGCCGTCGATGTCCGGGAGGTTGATGTCCAGCGTCACCAGTTCGGCGTTGGTTCTGCGGACAGCTTCGACGCCGGAGAGACCGTCAGGTGCTTCCGTCACCACGAAATCGAGCTGCTCCAAAATGAGGACGAGGAGGCCGCGGATGTCAGCGTCATCTTCGACGACGACAGCGTGGCGCACGGTGGGGGGAGGAGACCATGGCTCCATTAACTAATGCTGCTGGGTATTTGTCACGTTTAGTCACGACACATGAAACGCCCGCTCACAAAAGTGGGCGGGCGTTACACGATTTGTGCAGTTATGTGCGAGAGGGATTCCCCTCAAGCACGCGGGATGTGAGAGAGGGTTAGACGCCCAGCTCATCCTTGAGCGCCTGGACGTGGCCCTGCGCGGAAACCTGGTACTGGGTGAGCTTCACGGTGCCTTCGCCGTCGAGGACAACGGTGGAGCGGACCAGGCCTTCGACGATTTCGCCGTCGACCAGCTTCTCGCCCCAAGCGCCGTAAGCGAGTGCCACGGAGTGGTTTTCGTCGGAGAGCAACGGGAAGGTCAGGGCGAATTCACCGGTGAACTTAGCGAGGTCCTCAGGGCCGTCCGGGGGAGATCCCGATGACGTCGTAGCCCTTGCCCTGCAGGCTGGCGAGGTTGTCGCGGAAGTCGCAAGCCTCGGTGGTGCAGCCGGGGGGGTGGCTGCCTTCGGGTAGAAGTACACAATGACGTTGCGTCCGCGGTAATCGGACAGCGAGACCTTGGTGCCGTCGGCGTCAAGAAGCGCGAAATCAGGTGCTTGCGTTCCGACGAGGAGTTTCTGGGTCATGGCGATCCTTTACGTTTCACCGGCAAACAGCCGGCCTTCATTTCAAACAACAGCGGTCATGCAAATTGCGGGGGGCGTTGATCTTTAACAACAGCGAACTTAGATGCTGTATTCCGCAGGTCCGCGCACTGTGGCATAGGGCCCTGGCACGAACTGGTAGCCGCCACCACGGACGGTGGCGACGGTGTGTCGGGCGGAGCCTAGCTTCCGCCGCACCCTTCCAACATAAACGTCGATAGAGCGAAATGCCGCGCCGGGGAGGTCAAATGACTCCAAAAAACGTTGCAATTCTTCACGACTGATGGCCCGTGAGCAGTTGACCACGAGGTAGCGCAGCAGCTTGTATTCCATGCCAGTAAAGGAAACCGACTCGCCGTCCAGCAGCACTACTTCAGCGGCGAGGTCCACCGCAAGTTGGCTGCGTCGGCTCGCCAACGTTACGGGCTCGACGGCGGTGCTGTCGCCCTCTTCGGTGCCGTTGCCGCCGTCGGAAGGGGGGGCTTCCGAACGGGCGTCCGCGAGCGTTACCGTGGCTGAATCCGGACGGTTGGTACCGGCGTCGGCGGCTTCCTGCGGAGTGCCGCCCCCCCAGGAAGTGTC
>BBFS01000132.1 GCA_001313365.1 Paenarthrobacter nitroguajacolicus JCM 14115 | reverse complement strand
CCGGCCCAGGCTGTGAACCTGCTCCACGACGCCGCGGTGTCTGCCACGGGGTTGCTGTTGGCCATGGCGTGGACCGCGGTGAAGCCACCAAGCGCGGCGGCCCGGGTGCCGGTTTCCACCGTTTCGGCGTCTTCGCGGCCGGGTTCGCGCAAGTGGGTGTGAACGTCCACCATGCCAGGCAAGGCAATGAGGCCCTGGCGTCGATGACTGTTGCGTCGTCAGCTGACAAGTCCTTGCCGCGTGCTTCAATGACGCCGTCACGGATCAAGAGATCTTCAGCTTCGCCGCCGAGGATGGCGGCCCCCCCACGAATCAGGTAGGTGTTCTCGGCCATCAGTTGGTCTCCTTGCTGGACTGGCTTACGTTCGGGGCGGCTTCACGGGAGTCCCCCCCGGAGAGCAGCAGGTAAAGGGCGGCCATACGGACTGAGACACCGTTCCGCACCTGCGCGAGCACGGTGGAACGCGGCGAATCCGCGGCTGCCGAAGATATTTCCAACCCCCCCCGGTTCATGGGCCGGGATGCATGATGATGGTGTCCTTCATGCCGAGATCGTCCAGTGTTCGGAGCCTGGCGTCGTCGAAACCCCCCCAGCGGCGCGAGTACTCGCGGGTCGAGGGGGGGAAGAACGACGCGTTCATACGCTCGCCCTGCACACGCAGCATCATCATGGCGTCGATGCCGGCCTCCAGCGTCTCGTCCAGGTTGTAGCTGACCTTGCAAGGCCAGTGCTCGACGCCGATGGGCAGCAGCGTGGGCGGTGCCACCAGGGTGACCTCAGCGCCAAGGGTCTTCAGCAGCCAGACGTTGGACCGGGCGACACGGGAGTGCAGGACATCCCCGGCGATTGCTACCCGCATGCCTTTCAAGTCTGCTCCCGTGGACTCGGTGCCGTTGACCTGCGACCAGTGCCGACGCATGGTGAACGCGTCCAGCAGCGCCTGGGTTGGATGCTCGTGGGTGCCGTCTCCGGCATTGATAACAGCTGCGTCAATCCAGTCAGTGGCGGCGAGGCGGTGTGGCGCCCCCCCGGAAGCCAGTGGCGGATGACGACGGCATCCGCACCCATGGCTGCGAGTGTCTGCGCCGTGTCCTTGAGGGACTCCCCCCCTTTGGAAACCGAGGACCCCCCTTGGCGGCGAAGTTGATGACATCGGCTGACAGGCGTTTGGCCGCGGCCTCGAAGGATATACGGGTACGGGTGGAGTCCTCGAAGAAAAGGTTGACTACGGTACGGCCGCGCAGTGCCGGTAGTTTCTTTACTTCACGCTCGCCGACGGCGGACATTTCCTCAGCCGTGTCCAGAACACGAATGGCGTCGAAAAGACTGAGGTTTTCGGTGGAAAGGAGGTGCTTCACTTGCCGGCCTCAATAACTACTTCGTTGACGGGCACGCCGTCCACGGAGTCGATCTCCTCGAGGTGGACCCGGACCTTTTCAGATGAGGAAGTGGGCAGGTTCTTGCCCACGTGGTCTGCACGGATGGGAAGCTCGCGGTGCCCCCCCGGTCCACCAGCACAGCCAAGCGGACTATCCGCGGACGGCCAAGGTCAACCAAAGCATCCAACGCGGCGCGAATGGTCCGGCCCGAATAAAGGACGTCGTCGATCAGGACAACAACCTTGTTGTCGATCCCGGACAACGGAAGCCGTGTGTGGCGTGGGGGGCCGCGTGGGCTGGTGGGAGAGGTCGTCACGGAACATGGTGACATCCAGCTGGCCGACCATCGTCTCGGCGTTCACTGTGGGGGTCGGCCGCTGCAATCTTGTTGGCAAGCCGCACTGCCAAAGGATAGCCGCGGCTGGGAATGCCCAACAGGACCAGGTCCTTGGAGCCCTTATTGGCTTCGAGGATCTCGTGGGCGATACGAGTGAGCGCACGGTCAATGTCCGCCTGATTGAGAACAACCCGCGACGGCACGTGCGCTGAAGTGACTTCAGTCATCGCTCGTCTCCCCTTTCCCCGCCTCACGGGACGGAATTAAAAAAGGAATATTTGCTTTTCAAAGCTACCACAGCACCCCTTTCCCACCTCACCGGGGGGGGCGGTAGTGATGCGTGAGTTTAAGCTCACACTTCGCAGTGTGGAATAGGCTCGTGCCCATGACCATGAACCACCACGGCCAACCGTATCCGCGGCCTTATCTGGAACCTGGCGCCAATCCCACTTGGATCGGCCGCGTCCAGCCGGGGGGGAACTATCAACCGGCTCCGGGTAATCCGACGTCCCTCCCCCGCCAAACCTGGGCCATGCCGCCGGCGCCGCCAGGTCGCAGGTCCTGGGGGGGCATGCTTCCGTTACTCATTGTGGGAACCGTACTGGTCTTCGGCAGCCTGCTGCTGGTGGTGCCCTTCCTGTTGGGCAATACGGGCATTACCGGTTTCGTGGTCGGCTTCATCGCTCCCTTGTTCCGCTGTCCGTGGTGCTGTTGACAGTACGCCTGATCGATCGCTGGGAGCCCGAGCCAAAGAGGCTCCTGTGGTTCGCTTTCACATGGGGTGCCGCGGTTTCCATTGCCGGGACGCTGCTCATCCAGCCGGTGTTCGCACTCGCCGCACCAACCTCCAGCGAAGAAGCTTTCACCTACTTCATGGCCACGGTCCAGGCCCCCCCATCGTGGAAGAGTTCACCAAGTCACTGGGGTTGCTGGTCCTGATCCTGGCTGCCCGCAAGTACTTTGACGGACCTGTGGACGGTGTCGTCTTCGCCTTCACCATCGCCGCCGCTTCGCCTTCACTGAGAACATCCTCTACTTTGGCCGAGAAATAGCCTCCTCCGCCGACCCGGGCACCGACTTGGTCCGAATTTTCATCCTCCGTGGCGTCATGTCGCCGTTCGCCCACGCGGTGTTCACGGGGGGGACCACCGGACTGATCATGGGCTTCGCCGCGCGGAAATGGCACTCGGGCTATGCCGTGCTGGCCTTTTTCGTCGGATTGCTGCCCGCGATGTTCCTGCACAACCGCTGGAACAGCATGGGGGGGCAGAACTTCCTGGTGGAGTACTTCGTGGTCCAGGTGCCGATCTTCCTGATCGCTGCTGCAGGCATCATCCTTCTCCGCGTTGCCGAAGGAAAAATCACCCGCCAGCGGCTTCTCGAGTATGCCCGGGCAGGCTGGTTCACGCCAGCAGAAGTGGAGATGCTGGCCACGTCACGAGGCCGGCGGCAGGCTGTTCGTTGGGCGTCGTCGCGCGGTCGCGGCAACCAGATGAAGTCATTCATCAAGGGGGGGCCACGGCACTGGCGTTTACCCGGCAGCGGATCCTCAGTGGCCGGGACGTCCACGTTCACCAGCACGATGAACTGGAGCACCTGCGCAGCATCCCCTCCCTCAGGGCGGCCGTGCTTCAGTAGCGCACCGGACCTGTTGGTAATACGAATGCTGGTAATACAAAAAGGACCCGCATCCTGTGGATGCGGGTCCTTTTTCTCATGAATGCCTAAGCGAGAAGTGACGGCTTGAGCTTCTGCAAGCGGCCAAGCAGCCCGTTGATGAAGGCTGGTGACTCGTCGGTGGACATCGTTTTGGCAAGGGCCACAGCTTCGCTGACAGCTACGCCGTCAGGAACTTCGTCATTGTAGAGAAGTTCCCAAGCGCCGATACGAAGGATGATGCGGTCTACGGACGGCATACGCTCCAACGTCCAGCCTTGGGCGTAGGTCTCCAGGAATTCATCGATGGTTGCCTGCATGGAAACAACGCCCTCCACGATTTCCACCGTGTAAGGGTTGATGACAAGATCGGTCTTCTCCCGGCGCGCGGTCATCGCGTCGAAAGCCGAAACGGAGCGCTGCTCCGCCTCGAAAAGTACTTCGAGCGCCCTGCTACGGGCTTTACCGCGTGCGCTCACTAGTCGTTGACCCGGCCCAAGTAGCCGCCATCGCGCGTGTCTACCTTGACCTTGGTGCCCTGCTCAACGAACAGCGGAACCTGGATTTCGTAGCCCGTCTCCACAGTTGCGGGTTTGGTACCTGCCGAGGAGCGGTCGCCCTGAAGGCCCGGCTCCGTGTAGGTGATTTCGAGGACAACGCTCGGGGGGGGCAATTCGATGTAAAGCGGGGTGCCCTCGTGAATGGCAATGTTGACCATCTGGTTCTCGAGCATGAAGTTGGTGGCGTCGCCTACAGTGGCACCGGAAACGGTGATCTGGTCGTAGTCCTGGGTGTCCATGAAGACGAAATCTTCGCCGTCCTGGTACAGGTACTGGTAGTCGCGGCGGTCAACCGTTGCGGTTTCGATCTTCAGGCCGGCGTTGAAGGTCTTATCGACCACCTTGCCGGACATGACGTTGCGCATCTTGGTGCGAACAAAGGCGCCGCCCTTGCCCGGCTTGACGTGCTGGAACTCAATGATGTTCCAGAGCTGGCCCTCGAGCTTCAGTACGGTCCCGTTCTTGATGTCGTTTGTGGTTGCCACTCGTATCCTCTGGTTTCTCTCACTGGTTCAAGCTGCCAGTTTGTCTATGCCAAGCAGGCATGCCAAACGGCCCGCCAGCGCGTATTTATCAAAAATCCAAGAACCATTCTACCGGCAAATCACGGCCAAGGCTTGCGAGCTGCTTTTCCCGCTGCTTCAGGAAGCCAGTTCAAGTACATTCCGGGCCCTTTGCAGGGCAACAGCGGAAGAGTAGATCAGCGCCGCATCGGCGGCCATGGCGACGCGGAGATCCAAGGCCTTGGCGAATTCCTCGGATGCGGCCAGTGCATTGCCGCTGACGAAGTATGCCCTGCCCAGATACTGGTGCACGATCGCTTCCTTGGAGCTGCCCTGGACGTCCTGCAACAGGTGCCTGAACAACTGCACCGCACGGTCCAGCCGGTTGGTTGCCCGATGGACTTCCGCTTCAAAAATCCTCAACCGGAACGACTCCGGATCTTTGTAGCGCGCCTCGGCCAACAACTCAGCCGCCTCGTTGGGTTGGTTGTCCAGCAGTAAGGCCATGATGCGGTCCGCGGGGGTCTTCCGACGCCGCGAGGGCGGACTCCATGACTTCCTCATTGACAACCACGGGAAGCAAAGTGTCCGGGTTCATCCGGACTCCGGGGGGGAAACCGGCAGTAGGCCAGTCGCTGATGCCTTCCCGAAGAGTGACGGTCATGATGCGATCTCCTGGTAGGCGGCAAACAGGAGTGACGTGTCAGGGACCTCCAGGATGCCCGGCTTGGCAACGCGTCAAGGACAACGAACCGGAGGAGATCGCCACGGGACTTCTTGTCCCGGCGCATTCCATCCAGAAGACCCTGCCAGCGGTCCCTGCGGTACGTGATGGGCAGGCCAAGGCTCTCCAGGATGGTGCGGTGCCGGTCTGCGTCAGCATCGGACAAACGCCCGACACTTCGCGACAACTCGGCGGCGAACATCATTCCCACGGAGACGGCGGCGCCGTGACGCCATGAGTAGCGTTCCACGAGCTCGATGGCGTGGCCCAGCGTGTGACCGTAGTTCAGGATTTCG
The DNA here is from genome assembly GCA_001313365.1 of Paenarthrobacter nitroguajacolicus JCM 14115. The sequence continues at coordinate 4,861 of BBFS01000132.1, read as the reverse complement.
CGGAGGCCGGACTCCTTGAGGTCCTGGGAAACGACTTCAGCCTTCACGGAAATCGCGCGTTCAATGAGCTCCCGAACTACATCGGATCCCGGATCCATTACTGCGTCGGTGTTCTTTTCCACGAGGTCGAGGATTGCCGGGTCAGCGATGAAGCCGCACTTGATGACCTCGGCCATCCCTGAAATGAGCTCGTTCTTCGGCAGGGTCTGGAGCGTGTCCAAGTCAGCCAGGACTGCGGCCGGGGGGGGTGGAAGGAGCCCACAAGGTTCTTGCCCTCGGCAGTGTTGATGCCTGTCTTGCCTCCCACCGAGGCATCCACCATGCCCAGCAAGCTCGTGGGCATGTGGATGACTTTGACGCCACGGAGCCACGTTGCCGCCACGAAGCCGGCGAGGTCCGTTACAGCGCCGCCACCAACTGCCACGATGGCGTCGGACCGCGTGAAATCGTTCTGGCCCAGCACTTGCCAACAGAACGCCGCAACCTGGATGTGCTTGCCCTCTTCAGCATCCGGGATTTCGGCTGTGAGTGCCGTGAACCCTGCAGCCTCAAGTTCGTCCCGGACGGTATCGCCGGTCAGGCGCAAGGCCCGCGGGTGGATCACCAGAACTCGTCGTACGCGTTCGCCAAGCTTGGCGGGCAGGGTGTCCAACAGCCCGCGGCCCACCACGACGTCGTAGTTCTCATTAGCCGACTGGCCGGTCACCTTGATGACAGTTGCTTCGTTGCTCACTTTTCAACTTCCTCTTTCAAGGCTGCATGCTGGAGCAGCCGCTCCTCCAAATGGAGGCCGATTTCTGCCACGGATCCGGAACGGACATCCATGACAATGTCCGCGAGACGCTCATAGACGGGACGCCGGGTGGCAAACAATGCTTCCCAGCGGGTCATGGCGTCACCCTGCAGCAGTGGCCGTCCGGTGTTCCGGGCAATCCTGTCTGCGACCGTTTCCGCGTCGCATTCCAGATAGACAACAGTGCACTCCCCCCAGCAACTGCTGTCCCGGAGTCAAGAACCGCCCCCGCCGCCCAGGGAAATGATGGCCGGATCTACTTTGGCAGACTCAATGGCCTTCGCCACTGCCCGCGCTTCAATCTCGCGGAACGCATGCTCTCCCCTGCCGGCGAAGATATCTGCAATGCTGCCGTGGGCAGCTACCACCACCGCGTCAGTGTCCACGAACGGTACACGGAGCTGGTGGGCCAGTTGCTGGCCGATCGCCGATTTTCCGACGGCCATGGGGGGGCCCACGAGAACAACGGGGCGGCCATCCGGGATAGCGCCAACCACTACCGGCCGACCGAGTCCAGGGTGGCCGGGATGCTCTCAAGGTAGCTCTGCAGATTCCGCTGGGTCTCCGCGACGGAGTCGCCACCGAACTTCTCGGCGACAGCCTCGGCCAGAACCAAAGCCACCATCGCCTCCGCCACAACGCCGGCTGCGGGAACCGCACAAACATCTGAACGCTGGTGGTGTGCTTGCAGGCTCACCCGTGCTGACATCAATGGTGCGAAGTGCGCGAGGGACCGTGGCAATTGGTTTCATGGCCGCCCGAACACGAAGAACCTCACCGATGCTCATGCCGCCTTCGATGCCACCGGCCCGGTTGGTCTGGCGAACGATCTTGCCGTTTTCGTCCTTGAGGATCTCATCGTGGGCAGCAGATCCACGGCGTGCAGCCGTGAGGAAGCCGTCGCCCACTTCTACGCCCTTAATGGCTTGGATGCCCATGAGTGCGGCCGCGAGGCGGGAGTCGAGGCGACGATCCCAGTGGACGTAGCTGCCGAGTCCCGGGGGAAGCCCGTATGCCAGGACCTCTACCACGCCACCCAGGGTTTCGCCTTCCTTGTGGGCAGCATCAACCTCAGCCACCATCGCGTTGGACGTCTCGCGGTCGAAACAACGCAGGGGGGGGTCGGCGTCGAGGGCTATGACGTCCTGCGGCAACGGCAAAGGCCGGCCTTCGGGCACTGTCACGCTGGCAATGGAAACGGTGTGGCTTACCAACTCGATGCCCAGTTGCTTCAGGAACTGTGCAGCCACGGTACCAAGAGCCACTCGCGTGGCGGTCTCGCGTGCGCTGGCACGCTCAAGGACCGGACGGGCTTCGTCGAAGCCATACTTCTGCATGCCCGTGAAATCGGCGTGCCCCCCCGGGCGCGGACGGGTCAAAGGTGCATTGCGGGCTTGGTCGGCGAGGACCTTGGGGTCCACGGGATCAGCAGACATGATCTGCTCCCATTTAGGCCACTCGGTGTTGCCAACCTGGATGGCAACAGGGCCACCCTGGGTAAGTCCATGCCGGACACCACCCATGATGGTGACCTCGTCCTGTTCAAACTTCATGCGGGCACCACGTCCATAGCCCAGGCGTCGACGCGCCAACGCGTCACGAATCTGCCCGCTGGTGAGTTCAACACCGGCAGGCACGCCTTCAACAATTCCGATCAGGGCCGGACCATGGGATTCACCGGCAGTCAACCAACGCAACATATAACCAATCCTGCCATGTAAGGCTTCTAGAACACTCGCCGGGGGGGAAGCCCGACTGAGTCGCACATCACATCTATGACGGCGGCATCCACGTCACAGCCGCTGAAATGCCTGATCTGCTCGGCCGCCTGATACATCAGCATCTCCAGGCCCGGGACTACCGCTCCCCCCCGTGACCATGCCACACTTCCGCGAGGCGACTGGGCCAAGGATCGTAGGCAACATCCAGCAGGACTCCAGCCCCCCCGGTGCCGGGCAACTCCGCAAGCTCCTCAGCCAACGAATCGGCAGCGCGAGGCGGGAACGTGGAGATCACCAGATCCGTGCCGGCCACAGCAGTTGCCGCTTCCGTCAGGGGGCCGGATGGCCAGGGAAATTCCGACGGCGGCCGCGGCCGCTTGCGCATCGCCGGCACGTCCCGCGTCGCGAACGAAAACGTCGACGTGACGGGCCCCCCAAGTTCCTGCACAGCGGCTACAGCCGCAGCTGAGGTGCCACCGCCACCAAGGATGGCCGCGTGGGGGTGCGGCTGCGACGCCCGCGTAGCGGACCGCTTCCACTATGCCGGCAACATCGGTGTTGTAACCCACCCGACGGACCTGTCCGCCGTCGTGCTCGAAAACCACCGTGTTGATAACGCCCAGATGGCGCCGGCGCCACGGACTTCGTCCACTTCCTTGACCATGGCCGACTTCAGCGGCATGGTGACCGAGAGGCCGCACCAAGCGTCATCTCCGCGGAGCGAGTCCATGAAAGAAGGAAGCCGTTCCACAGTGACGTCGATGGCCGAGTACTCGATATCCACACCCAACTTGGCGTAGGCAGCTGAGTGCAGTGCCGGAGATTTCGAGTGTGAGATCGGGTGCCCCCAGTACCGCGGCGCGACGACTCACACACACCGTCCCGCGTTGGCCTGGCACCACGCGTTGTACTGCTCAACGTAGGTGTTGTGCTCAGCCAACGTCTTGGAGAACTTGGTTTCCTTGCTGTCCAGGTTGATGGTCACCCAGTAGAGGTATTCATTCTGCGTTGGCTTGGCTGCAGCATCAATCGCCGTCTTTCCTGGCGAGCCAATAGGTCCTACCGGTAGCCCGACGTTGGCGTACGTGTTGTAGGCGTTGGACTTGTCGGCCTTTTCTTCCTCAGTGAGGTGGAACGACTTCTTGCCCAAGCCGTACGTCACAGTGGCATCGGACTGGATCAGGCCGCTGGTCTCTACGTTGTTGGGCTTGAGCCTGTTGTAAATGGCTCCGGCCACGTTCCCGTAATCTGCCTGACCACCTTCGGCCTGCACGATGCTGGCGATGGTTACGGTGTCGTACTGCTTGGCGGGGTCCGTAACACCCTGGGCTTTGAGTTCATCAAGGGTGGTGGTTACCAACTTCTGGATGATGTCCTTCGCGGGCGTCCCCAGCTCAAACCGGTATTCGCCCGGGGGGGCAAGGAAGCTTCCAGGTTTTTAGCCTTGGCGGGAACTCCGAACTGCGCCGGTGCCTGGTTCAGGGCGTTGAGCTGCTGCATGGGAATGCCGGAACCCTTGGAGATGGCCTCCAGTGACTCATTGATGCGCAAGCCGGCACTCAGAGCGAAATACATCACTTTGCCGGCGTCCTTGTTGACGAGGACAGCCACGGCGTCGGAATTCTTCATTTCGGTACGGAACGTGAAGTCGCCCGGAGACAGTTCCCCCGCCTTCACTCAGGAACGCCTCAACAAAGGCATCGGAGTCTGCAACCACGCGGTTTTGAACGAGCTCGTTGGCTACGGCCTTGGGACCGGATCCCTCGGGTACGGTGATGGTCACCGATCCGTTCCGGGACCCGGGTAATCGGTGACCCTATCCATGCCCAGCAGGGGGGGCTTCAGGAACTGCGCACCGATAGCGATGGCGGCGACGAAGACACCCAGCGTGATCAGGAGGGCCAGGACACGACGACGGCGGCGGGCCTTCTTCGCGGCGGCCTTGGACGCCGGACTGGCAGCAGGGGGGGCAATAAGGTCATGGTGGTGCTCATCATGGAGATGAACGTCATCGTGAAGTTCTTCGTGGATGTCCAGCTCATAGTGGCCGTCATGCGCAGCGAACTCGTGCTGGTTATGACCGTCGTGAATATCACCGTGATCAACGGCGGCGTGTTCACTGACCTCGTGTTCAATGGCCTCGTGTTCAACGAGGTCGTGTCCACTGACCTCGTGTTCACTGGCCTCTTGGGCGTGGACTTCATCCTCGTGGACGTGGACGTCTGCCTCGTGCAGGTCCTCGTGATGACTTTCCGGCTCACCAAGCACCTGTGCAGCGTGCACCTCGGCGTCGCCGGCCTCCTCGACAGGCGACGCGGGCGTTGGGGGGGGTGCCACAGGAGTCGGG
>BBFS01000131.1 GCA_001313365.1 Paenarthrobacter nitroguajacolicus JCM 14115 | reverse complement strand
CCGGGCAGTGTCATCGGCGGCCAGGCGGCGGACCCGGACCAGATGGACGCGCAGGCTCCGCATCGCCTGGGCCAGGTAGGAATTGGAGACCGCAGCGTCGATGGCGTCATCCAGCCGGCTCACCAAGGCGTAATAATCGTGGCGTGCGGGGGGGTCGTTTTCGCTGAGCAGTTCGGGGGGCTTGCAGCAGCTGGGTGTGCAACTCGGCGAAGATCCCCCCCGGTTCCCCCCCGCGCTGGGCAGCCAACGCCGCGGCCCTGACTTCAAGGGTTTCGCGCAACTCGAACAACTCGTCGATGCTCTCCAGCGAGATATCGGTGACGACGACGCCGCGGCCGCCTGCCGCCGTCGTCAATCCCTCCGCGGTGAGCCGGCCCAGCGCCTCCCGGACCGCGTCCGGGACACCCCCCCGAGACGTTCGGACTGCTCCACTTCCGCCAAGACAGTACCGGCCGCAGGCGCCACTCAATGATGTCTTCCCGAAGGGAAGAGTAAGCCCGATCACTAGCACGCATGCCCTCAGTGTATACATGAATCGTCAATTACAGCACCAATTAGGGGGGGCAAAATTCCCACAATGTATACATTCAGGCGCGGGCGATGAAGTACGCATTGAACGGGTCCTCCTCCAATTCCTTCACCTCCGAGGTCCGGAAACCCGCTTCATGGAGCATGTCCGTGGCCCGCTCCTTCCCCCCATACCGTGCCCAGGCCATCGCCGCCTTGCCCCAAGGAAACAGCCATGCAGTGGAATGTGGAAATGGTGTACAGGAAGGCGGCCCACGGGAGGTCCAAGTTCTCCTCCAGCCGGCTTGAAGCATTGATGTCCACCATCAGGAAGGTGCCGCCGGGCTTGAGCGCAGCATGGATGTTCTTCAGCACCTGAGCCGGGTGGGCTTGATCGTGGATGGCGTCAAACGCTGTCACCAAGTCGAACGCCTCGGAGATGTCCAGCCAACTCACATCCTGAAGTTCGAATCGGACGTTGGAAAGTCCCAGGCCGGAGGCTCGGCAGCGGCGGTTGCCAATGCTTCGGCGGAGAAGTCGTAGCCGGTAAAAGTGCTGGCAGGAAGGTGGACCCCCAACAGGTTCAAGGCATGGCCCTCGCCGCATCCGATGTCAGCGACGGAGATACCGCTGCGCAGCGCCTCCAGGCAATCTGTCAGGGGGGGAAGGATGGTCTCCAGGAGTGATGCATCGTTCACTGCAGCGCTTTCAGAAGCCATGATGTGATGGAATCGCGGGTAATCCTCGTAGCTTGTTCCGCCGCCCGTCCGGAACGCGTGGACGATCTTCGGGGGCCACCTCGCCCATGAGCGGCACGTACTGCAGTGTTCGCGCGAGATTCTCGGTACCTGCACCTGTTACGACAGGAACGAATTCCGGGCGCAGGAGATACGTTCCGCTGCCCGGGTGGTAGTCCACGAAGCCAGCTGAGGTCATGCCGCTCAGCCATTCCCTGACGTAGCGCTCATTGAGGCCCGACGCATCGGCAATAAGCCGCAAGAGGCCGCAGGGAGGGCCGACAGTGTCTCGAAAAGGCCAGTTTGGTGGCCCACACTCACCAGGAGGGCGATGGAAGAATCGTTGAGGATTCCGATCAATCGTCCCGTGGCCTGCTGGACGGCTTCCGCCGCCGTGGAAGCTTCCCGTTGCCCGGCCTGGGTGCTGTTCATCGCGGGTCCTTAATAATGCGGGGGCCGGCCTGCCCGGCCCGTTATCCGTAGCTTCAAGGTAAGGCCGCGGAGCCTTGCAGCGCGTCCGCGAAAACCTGCATCTTTTGGCGCACCATGGGTCAAATCATGCAGCTCAAGTCCGGTGGTGCTCTGCTATTCCGTGATGACGCGCCCAAGCGGCCGCAGCGGTCCTGGAGTTAACGCCGATCTTGGTGAAGATGTTCGCCAGGTGACGGCTGGCTGTTTTCTCGGAGATGGTGAGGATCTGAGCTATCTGCCTGTTGCTTGAGCCGGACAACACACAGCCCAGTACTTCCATTTCCCTGGCAGTCAGCCACCCAAGGCATGATCGACGTTTGGCAAGGAGAACGGTGCAGCTCCAAGCTGTGTAAGGATGGCGGCAGCGGTGGCGCGTTCCGCGTCGGCCGCACCGGCCTCGCCCAGCGCCGCCCGGACTGACGATATTCGCTCATGGATCCGTGCCAGCTCAAAACGTAAATGCTGGGAACGGTAGCCCAGTGCAGCCGCTTCGAACTCGGGCAGCGACTGGAGCCAGCGGCCTTGGGCCATCAACAAAGCGCCCCCCCTGGCATGATGCGCCCACGCAATCAATCCCGCTGTCCCGTAATAGGCAGCAGTTCCTTCCAGCTCGCTGCAAAACACCTCAGCACTGTCAGCGTCCCGGGGGTGCAAGCAACTCCACGAGCGGCAGCAGCAACCAGGCCCGTCCAAGCGCCCGCGGTCTGCCAACGCGGCGCGGAGATCCGTGAGCGCTTCCTCGTCCTTTCCGGCATCAGCAAGAAGCAAGGCCGAGCCGGGCTGGGCATCAACGCCGAGTCCACGCGCCATGGCATACGCGGCCGCGGCGCCGGATCTGTTTCCCTGCCGTCGGCGAATATCGCCCAGTTCGTTGAAACAGTCGGCCGCGATCCAAGCATGGGCATTTCGAAGACGCTCGCCGAGGTGCGCCAGTTCCGCCTCGGCCTGCTTCCAGCCACCTTCGGCACTGATCAGCTGCAGTTCATGGACCCGGACGATCCCCCGAGTACATGAAGGACGTGGAAAGGCTGGCGCACCATGCGGCCAAAGCGTCAGTCCACCACCTCATGCGCGAGTAGTCGGCCAGTTCGTAGCAGAGGTGGATGACGGAGCAGTAGATATCGCCACCCCACTCCGCCGGGACCTTGCCGGCCATGACGGGAAGCAGTGCTTGATCCAGGTCCTCGAAGCCGCGGGCTGCCTGGCCTCTCCGGACGGCGGCGAGACCCGACAACATGAGCGCGAAACTCTCCAGCTCGGGAGCTTTCTGCCTACGATTCATGGCGGTCAGCTGGAGGGAAGCAGCAAAGGCGGAGTCCGCATCACCTTCGAGGTAGATTGCGTCGTTGCCCTCCAAATACAGCAAATATCCGTGTTCCGGAGACTCGGGAAGCCTGTCCAAGAGTCGTCGCGCCCGGTTCAGCCATGCCGATGACACAGCGATGTTCCCGCGGACACCCCCCCACTGCAAGGACAAGGTCAGCGCAGCCTTAGCGGCGGCCTGGAACTGTGTACGGGCGATCAATCCGCGAAATACTTCCTCGGATAATGCCATGGAACCCTGAACGTCGCCGAGCCACCATTTGGAGCGCGCCAGGATTTCCAGGTCCTCCAGGCTCAGCGGAGATTCTTCACCGGCACTCTCCATGGTCCGAAGCGCAGCGTCCCACTCTCCACGGGCGTACGCCTCGCGGGGCTTCCATCAGCTGCGGTAGCGCTGGTGATTCTGGTTGTCGGAGCGGCGGCTGTGCGGACATGGGCTCTCCATCGGTCGCCACCAGCTTACTGCGGAGGCACGGGTAACGGAGGATCCCTAGGCCCGGTTCCAGCCGTACTCGTTCTCCGGCCGGCCAGGGGGGGTGCCATACCTGGGCGCCGGGTGACCGTTCCGGCGTCGGCAAGGTATTCCAGATAGCGGCGGGCGGTCACCCGGGACATCCCCAGTGCGTCCATGACCTCACTTGCGGACACCGGCCGCTGCCCCGCCCTCACCAGGTCCTTCACTGACTCCAGCGTTGACCCGGAGAGTCCCTTGGGCAGCGGCAGTTCCGTGGGTGCGCGAAGACTCGCGAAAGCCTGGTCGACGTCACTCTGCGAGGCCCCTGCTTTGGAAATGCCGGACATCGAGCCCGCCAACTGTTCGCGGAAGGTCCGGTAGCTGCTGAGCTTGTCGGCAAAGGTGGCGTAGGTGAAGGGTTTGATGAGGTACTGCACGACGCCGATGGACACGGCGCTGCGGACGATGTTCAGTTCACGGACGGCAGTGATGGCGATGATGTCGGCAAAGACTCCCGCGGAACGCATCCGCCGGGCCACGTCCAGGCCGTGGAGGTCAGGGAGGTTCATGTCCAGCAGGACGAGGTCCACAGGGGAGCCGGAGGCCGCAAATTCTCCGAGGATGCGCAAGGCCGACTGGCCATCGGGTGCCGTCCCCACCAAGGTGAAGCCGTCCAAGCGGCCAATGTAGACAGAGTGGGCGTCCGAGGCTATTGGCTCGTCCTCCACCACCAGGACACGGATCTCTGTCATGCCTTCTCTTCCTCGGGAACCGGCGCGGGGGGGAGCATGACGTGGAACTGTGCTCCGCCGGGATTGCTGATGGTCATCGTACCGTTGAGCCGCTCCACTGCCTGACGGACCAAGGCCAGGCCAACGCCCCCGACCGTGGGCACCTTGCGGGTTTCCTTCCGGAGACTTGGTGCTGAAGCCGTACTGCAGAACGTCATCGATGGAGCCCGGATTGATGCCGCTGCCGGAGTCACGCACCGTAAATTCGACGGCGGCAGGTCCGGCTTCCACGTCCAGCTCCACCCTCCGGGGGGGAAAGTCGCCGGCAGCGGCAGCGTCAATCGCGTTGTCCAGCAGGTTCCCGAGAATGGTCACCAGGTCCTGGATCTCGAGGCCACGCACGCCGGAGCGCCCTGAGGTTCGGACCACCAATTCCACCCCGCGTTCGTGGCTTCCGCCGCCTTGCCCATCACCAAGGCGCTCATGACGGGCTCGTCCACGGAGGCCACCATGTCATCGGTGAGTTGCTGGCTGAGTTCAAGATCCTTGGTGGCAAAGTCCAAAGCCTGGGGGGGCGTGCGGCCCAACTCCAACAGGGAAACGATCATATGGAGCCGGTTTGCATGCTCATGTGTCTGGGCGCGCAGGGCATCGGAGAGGGTCTTCATCGTCTGGAGCTCCGTGCCCAGGGATTCGATTTCGGTACGGTCGCGGATCGTGGCCACCGTCCCGTAGACGGCGGGTTTCTGCCGGCTCCGCTCAGGCACCGGCCCTACCGCCGGGGGCTGGTTGACCACCAGGATCCGCGAACCAGTCAGATGGATTTCGTCATGTGCGGGCCTACCCGATTCGAAAAGAGCCCGCAGGCTGCCATCGAAGGGAAGATCGGCGAGTTTGGGGGGCGTCGTCAGGGGACCGGTCGCGTCGGACGCTCAAGGCCCAGAAGCTCCGCGGCTTGGTCGTTGTACATCACCGCCTTGCCGTGGGTGTCAATCAGGATCACGCCTTCGCGGACGGAGTGGAGGACGGACTCGTAGTACGCGAACAGTTGTGCCAGCTGCTCTGGTCCCCCCCATCCCCCCCTTGTGACCGAGCGCAAATAGCGGCCCAAGAGCCAGGAGCCACTGATCCGAAGAACAAGACCACCAACGCGATGATGCCAATCACTCCCAGCCTCTCGCAACGTCGGTGTCCACTGTGCGGACCGTGATGCCGGCAGCGACCAAGGCTTTGACGCTTCCACCGGCGTCCTTGACGGGAGCGATGGTTCGGACCGAGGGGCCAAGGTTCCTGCAGTAACTTCGGTGAAGGTTTCACCTCCGAGGGCCGGCTCAATCGTCCCGATATATGGCTTGCCCAGTTCCTCTGTGCGGGGGTGGGTCCAGCGTGTCCTGTCCGGAGCCATGATGGTGATGAAATCAGCATCGGCGTCGTCCATGACTTCCCGCGCGTAGGGCTGGAGGATGGCTGAAGGATCTGCGTGGATGAGGCCTCCAGGACAAGGGGGATTGTTGGCCAGGGACGTGGCGATCGCCTGCATCCTTCCGCCGGCTTCGTCGTAGGCCCTGTCCCTGGCCTCCACCACGGAGAACGCGCCGAAGACCGCCGTCAGGACCAGGACGAACAACAGGTTCGCCACGAACAAGCGGCGGGCGATGCTCCAGCTGTGAAACACGTGGGCCTCCCATGACCAATATGACCGCAACGGTGATGTGTGTCACCAACGGCTCAATGATGGATATCACACAAGGGCAGCGGATTGGACATCAGTGCAGGACCGCAGCGCCTTACACAGTATCCAGAAGGAGAATCCCATGACCTCTCAACGAGGAGAGTCGGCAGTAGCCGCCAAAGGTGGACGCAAGGGGGGGCTCGACAAGTCGCACTATCTGTACATCGCGGTCATCCTGGCCGTAGTGCTCGGCGCCGTGGTCGGCCTGATGTTCCCCGAGGTTGGCAAGTCCCTCAAGCCGCTCGGTGACGGCTTCATCAAGCTCATCAAGATGATGATTGCCCCCGGTCATCTTCTGCACCATCGTCCTGGGCATCGGCTCCATCGCCAAAGCCGCAACCGTTGGCAAGGTCGGGGGGACTCGCCCTGGGGTACTTCGTGGCAATGTCCACGTTTGCCCTCGCCATCGGCTTGGTGGTGGGCAACCTGATCCACCCGGGCGAGGGGGCTCAAGCTGACCCCCCCGTACGATCCCACCAAGAAGGCCGATACCAACAGCACAGTGGACTTCCTCCTGGGAATCATCCCCGGCGACATCCCGGTCCTGCCCACCTTCTGGCTGCCATCCTGGTCGGTTTCGCACTGCAGAAGATGGGAAAGCAGGGTGCACCCATCCTCACCGCCATCGGTCACGGACAGCGCCTCGTGTTCCGCATCCTCATCATGATCATGTGGCTGGCCCCCCCGGTTGGAGCATTCGGTGCCATCGCCGCCGTCGTTGGTGCACCGGCGCCCAGGCGATCCTCAGCATGTTCACCCTGATGCTTGCCTTCTACGTAACGTGCGCATTGTTCATCGTGGTCATCCTCGGTACGCTGCTCCGCGCAGTGGCCGGCGTGAACATCTTCAAGCTCATGAAGTACCTGGCCCGCGAGTACCTCCTGATCTTCTCCACCTCTTCCTCCGAGGCAGCCCTGCCCCCCCGCCTGATCGCCAAGATGGAGCACTTGGGTGTCTCCAAGCCGGTTGTCGGCGTCACGGTTCCCACCGGCTACTCCTTCAACCTGGACGGCACGGCCATCTACCTGACCATGGCATCGCTGTTCGTAGCCAACGCCATGGGCACGCCGTTGGATCTCGGCGCGCAGATCTCCCTGCTGGTCTTCATGATCATCGCTTCCAAGGGTGCTGCAGGCGTCACGGGTGCCGGACTTGCCACCCTTGCGGCCGGCCTCCAGGCGCACAAGCCGGAGCTCTTGGGCGGCGTGGGCATGATCGTTGGAATCGACCGCTTCATGTCCGAGGCACGTGCATTGACCAACTTCACCGGCAACGCAGTCGCCACAGTCCTCATCGGCACCTGGGTGAAGGAAATCGACAACGGCCAGGTAGAGCGTGTCCTCTCCGGCAGCGAGCCCTTCGATGAGCAGACCATGATCGCCCACGGCGGCGAAGAAGAGGCTGCACCCGAGGCTGAAAACCGCGAGAAGGCCACGGTCTAGCAGGATCAGCGTCAACGCAAGATAGTTTGGCGAAGGCCGGCACCCCCCCACCAGGTGCCGGCCTTCGCTGTTCCCGCGGCAGCTCAGGGACGCGCCTCAACCTTCGACCTCAACCAGAGGGTCAAGGCTCAACAATCGGCCAAAGTCAAGTTCCCCCCAAATAACCGTGTCGGGCGCTGTAGCCTAAAGGGGTAGCAGCGCTGTCGTCCGGGGGGGCGCAGCGGCAGGGAAGATCGTCGTCGAAAGAGTGGTTAGATACGTGAGCATCGAACGGGGGGGAACAGCTACGCTGGAAGGCACCGAGCTCGATCTGGAAGACGCCATCATGGGGGGGCCCACGGGCCGCCCTTACCGCGAATTCCCGGAACCTGCTCCACTGGCCTCCCACGGTCCGGCGAGAGTCATCGCCATGGTCAATCAAAAGGGTGGCGTGGGTAAAACCACCTCCACCATCAACTTGGCGGCTGCGCTCGCCGAGTACGGCCGTCGCGTCCTGTTGGTGGATTTTGATCCGCAAGGCGCTCTGTCCGCCGGCCTCGGGGCCAACCCGCACGAGCTCGACCTCACCGTCTATAACGTCCTGATGGACCGCAAGGTGAACATCCGCGATGCCATCCAGCAGACCGGTGTTGAAGGCGTTGACCTCCTGCCCGCCAACATTGATCTCTCTGCTGCCGAAGTGCAGCTGGTCAACGAGGTTGCCCGTGAGCAAGTCCTGGACCGCGCACTCAAAAGCGTTGAGGATGACTACGACGTCGTATTGATCGACTGCCAGCCGTCGCTGGGCTTGCTGACAGTGAATGCGCTGACTGCAGCCCACGGCGTTATCATCCCGCTGATCTGTGAATTCTTCGCCTTGCGCGCCGTTGCGCTCCTGGTGGAGACCATCGAGAAGGTGCAGGACCGCCTCAACCCGCGCCTGCAGGTGGACGGTGTCCTGGCCACCATGTATGACGCCCGCACCCTGCACAGCCGTGAAGTGATTTCGCGCCTGGTGGAGGCGTTCGGGGGACAAGGTCTTTGAGACTGTCATCAAGCGTTCGATTAAGTTTGCAGACGCCACCGTGGCCGCCGAGCCCATCACCAGCTACGCCGGCAACCACATCGGAGCTGACGCTTATCGCCGCCTTGCCAAGGAACTGATCTCGCGCGGCGGCGCGCCCTAGCGGACGGTGGGACCGTCAATCGCCCCCACCGCCGTAGCGGAAACAGCCGCTGAAGCGGAAACGCCCGACGCCGGTACCTCCGAAGCCCGTAAGGTCGGCTTTGAGGTACGCCTCGCTAACTTCACGGGCCCCTTTGACCTTTTGCTCGGCCTCATTTCCAAGCACAAGCTGGATATCACCGAGGTGGCGTTGGCCACGGTCACCGATGAATTCATCAAGTACATCAGGCGCCTCCAGGAGCTGGGGGGGGAGGACTGGGCGCTGGATGAAGCCAGTGAGTTCCTGGTGATCGCCGCAACGCTGCTGGATTTGAAGGCGGCGCGCCTCCTGCCTGCCGGTGAGGTGGAGGACGCTGAGGACATCGCGCTCCTGGAGGCAAGGGACCTGCTGTTCGCCCGTCTGCTCCAGTACAAGGCCTTCAAGCAGATCGCCGGGATCCTGGGCGAGACACTGGAACAGGAAGGTCGGAGGTATCCGCGGCAGGTTGCCTTGGAAGGCCATTTTGCTGCGCTGCTTCCGGAGCTGGTGTGGCGGCACACGCCGGAGCAGTTCGCGGAACTTGCCGCCAAAGCACTTAAACCCAAGGATTCCGCCCCCCCTGCCGAGGTGGGCTTGGACCATCTTCATGCTCCGCCGGTAAGCGTCAAGGAACAGGCCGAAATCATGGCTACCGCTTGAAGCTGGGCGCGCCGTTATCCTTCCAGTCGCTGATTGCCGACGCCGAGACTACTTTGGTGGTGGTGGCACGTTTCCTCGCGTTGCTGGAAATGTTCCGCGACCGCGTGGTTGCGTTTGAACAGCCCGGTCCGTTGGCTGAGCTGACGGTTCGGTGGACAGGTGATGACGCCGGCTGGGACGGTTCCAGCCTGAGCGAGGAGTATGAATCAGGAACAGAAGCGGATCGAAGCGGGGATGGCACCAGTGAGTGAGCAGGAAGCAGTCGAGGATGGCTTGGCTGAACTGGAGGCCCTGCCCGGCGGTGCGCGGGCGGCATTGGAAGCGGTCCTTATGGTCATTGATGAGCCGGCCACCTCGGAAGAGCTGGCCGCCGGACTCAACGTGACGGTCTCCGTCGTCGAGGATTTGCTGCAGGACCTGCAGCGCGAGTATAGCGGCTATACTGTTAAAGCCCCGGACGTGGATGCTGTCGGCTTTGCTGCTGCCAGTACTGCACCCCGGGGGGGTTTTGAATTGCGGAACGTCGCCGGTGGGTGGCGGATCTATTCACGGTCGGAATTTGCCGACATCGTGGGCAGGTTCGTCCTCGAGGGCCAGACCACCAGGCTTACTCAGGCAGCGCTTGAGACCCTGGCGGTGATTGCTTACCGGCAGCCGGTCTCCAGGGCCCGGGTGTCTGCCATTCGCGGCGTCAACGTCGATTCCGTCGTCCGGACGCTTACCCAAAGGGGGTTTGATCGAGGACTCCGGAAACGATCCCGAATCGGGAGCTGTCCTTTACCGGACAACCTCGTACTTCCTGGAACGGATGGGCATCGGTTCAGTGGCTGAACTGCCACAGCTCTCGCCGCACCTTCCGGGTTTGGAAGGGATCGACGAGTACTACGACGCAAGCCGGATGTAGCCACGGCCCACACCGGCACTGCAGGACAACTTCATACTGATTCACGGCACCTGACCAAGGTGCACAGCGACAAGGGGGCAGACGATGTCTGCCCGGCTGGCTAGTGTTGATTCCAACACCAATTGCCGGCCATTACTACACAAGGACGGGTCATGACACAGGCGGGACGCCAGAGTTCACCACGTAACAGTTCGGGACGCAACAGCTCCGGACGCA
>BBFS01000130.1 GCA_001313365.1 Paenarthrobacter nitroguajacolicus JCM 14115 | reverse complement strand
CCAGCGACGGGCCCGTCGGTGGCCCCCCCGCGACGCTCTGCGTTAACCTTGTACGGGGCAGTTTTCGCTGCCAGCCAGGTT
Source organism: Paenarthrobacter nitroguajacolicus JCM 14115 (assembly GCA_001313365.1). Next base: position 10,653 of record BBFS01000130.1, on the reverse strand, counting down.
TCGCAGCAGCTGAAGGAGAGTAATTGTCCCGTTCAGCCATGTCCTCCGCCGACGCCATTAGCGCGAGGCTCCGTGACCTCGAACAGTTGACCAAGGGCCCCCCCGCATGCTCTGACGCGGTCGGCGCCGTGGGTGATCGCGGTGCTGCAGGCATCCTTTACCCGCACCCGGCCGCAGCTTCCACTCGAAGAGTTCCACGCCGACGTCGACGCTTTCCTTGAGCAGCTCCGCCGGCAGGACCCGGCGTTGGGCGGCCAGCAGAACGGCAAGCTTTTCGGCGACGAATGGACCGCAAACAATTCCTGACGCGTCGCAACCAATCAGGTCAGATCGTCTACGAAGTTACCGAGCCAGCTGCCCGTGTGCTCGCGTTCCTGGACAGTCTCTCCAGCGAACGTTCCACACTGAACGGTTCGCGGCTTGGCACGCTCCTGGGCGACGTGGAGAAGCTCGCCAACGAGACCAACCCGGACCAGAGCGCGCGATTGGAAGCCCTGGAAGAGGAAATTCAGGAACGCCAGCAGCTGGTGGAAGACATCAGCTCAGGCGAGTTTGACGGCCTCCTGGATGATGAGGAAGCCGTTGAAGCGGCCGGCAACATCCTGGATCTCGCGGCCAGCCTGCCTGCCGACTACAAGAAGATGCGTGACCGCATCGAAGAGTTGGTAGGCGAGCTCCGCAACCAGATCATCGAGGAATCCCTGAGCAAGGGCGCCACTATGGCCCAGGTTCTGGAGGCCGACAAGCGCCTGCGGCAAAGCCCCCGAGGGCCGCACCTTCCGCTCGTTCACTGCTTTTCTGGAGGATCCGCAGCAGCAATTGCGGTTCCGCTCGGCGATCGGCGAGGTGCTGAGCCGGCAGTTCGCGGACGACCTCTCCCATGAGGACCGTGAAACGCTGAAAAACCTGGTGGCCGAGCTGCGCACGCAGCACAGCCAGATCCAGCGGATCTACGGCAAGCTCTCCGAAAGCCTGAACACTTACATCCAGAGCGACGACGTCAGGCAGTCCGTCAGCCTGCGAAAGGTGCTGGCCGAGGCCGAACAAGCCATCCGATCCATGCCCTACGAACGCGACCGACCCGGCCTGGTCCGCGGACCCGCGCTCTTCAACGCCGGGTTCGAGTCGCTGGCCATGGTCAAACTCTTCGACCCCGACGAATTCGCAACACCACCACGCCTGGCCGATCCCATCGCCTTCAGCGACTCGGACCGGGTGCGTTCAGCGCGAACCGGCAAAGCGCGGCCTGAGGTTGTCCGGGCAGCCATGCAGGTGCAGCCACGCTGGGCGACGCGTGGGAAAACCTGCCCGCCGAAGAGCGGCACATCAACACCGTGCGCACCCTGCTGTCCATGGCACTGCAGACCGGCGCGGCTTTCGACCGGGCCGCCTGGGAACACATCGACTTCGAACAAATCGACGGCAGCATCCGCACCGCGTACCTGCCTGTCGTCTCGCTGAATAAGGATTCTGATGACTGAAGAAATCACGACGACGGACATCACCGAAGCGGACGAGGTCACCGAAGAGGCGACTGAAGCCGAGTCTGCTCCTGAAGTCAGCCATACTGACCCGTTCCGTGTCACGCCGCGGGATACGTTCGTGGACGGCGCCGCGCTGTTCCCCCCCGGCGACACGGGAGTGCTGCCCATGAAGGTGCGGCATGCGCTGGTGAAACTGCTCAAGGGCCCGTACATCGACGGTGGCCGGGACGAGAAACTGTGGACCACGCTGCTGGACAACCAGTTGATCCTCCGCAGCCGCCTGTCCGAGCTCTTCCTCAGCCTCCAGCTCGACCACGACCGCAAAATCGCAGTCCTCCGACCCGTTGACCCGGAAGTCGTCGGTGCCAGTTCCCGCTCCAGCATCCTGCGCCAGCAGCGTGCCCTGAGCCGGGTGGAAACCATCGTCCTGTTGCGCCTTCGCCTGCTGCTGGACCGCCACGTCACAGCCCAGACCGACCCGACCATCACCCGCGAGGAAATCGCCGACCTCGTCGCCAACTACACGCCCGCAGGCCAACAGGATGCCCTCCGCGACTCCGACGTTGTCACCCGCACCATCACAAAGCTCCTGGCCCGCCAGCTCATCCTCCCCACCCCCGCTGGATGACACGTACACCATCAGCAACGCCCTCCCGCTGGCACTCCCCTTCGAAAACATCGGCGACATACCGGCCCAAATCGAGGCCCTGATAGCCGTAGCAGCCGACGAATCCGGAACAGAGCCTTCCTGGACCTCGACTCCTCCGACTCCAACCAACCCACGCCCTCAGGTGACTACCTGGACGAGGACTCTGAAGGTGACGGGTCCGCTGACGTGAGCGCCGACGTCGAGCGTTCTTCGGATGAGATCGGTGATGCCGATGAAGTCGGGAACGGCACCAGCGGCGATCCCGGGGGACATGCGGCAGCATGCGTCTAAGGGAGGAACGACCGAGCATGCCGAGCATGTGTCCGGTACCGCCGCGATAAGCGAGCCAGCAATAGAGGAGGCAGCCAAGTGACGATCGCAAGCATGCTCCCGCTCGGCGAGCTCACGAACCCGGGCCAGATGCGTTTGGCCCTCGTGCAGGTGGTCAACTGGGGGGGCACCTTCCATGGGGGCTCACACCATGCACGTGGACCGCAAGGGCACCCTCCTGACGGGTAACTCGGGCGTCGGTAAGTCGACTCTCTTTGATGCGATGCTCCGCGTGTTTGATGCCCGTCCGCGCTCGAACGAGGCTGCGGCCCAGCGATCCGGCGGGGGGGCTGTGGAGGACAAGAGGACCACGTTCACTTACATGCGCGGCAAGGTGGGTGATAAGGCGGTGGGGGGGATAGCTCGGCGAGTGCTTCCAGCGCCCCGGTGCCACCTGGTCCGCCGTCGCACTGACGTTTGATAATGCGGCTGGCACGAAGGTGACGGTGTCGGCTCTGTTCGACTTGCCAAAGAATGGCACGGAGTCGAGTGTCGGGCGTTTTTATGTGATTGACAGCAAGCCGTTGGACCTTGAGGCGATCGAGGGCATTGCGCAGAAGCGGTTTACCAAGGGCGCGTTGGAGTCGATCTTCCCCCCCGAGGGCCAGGTCTTCGACGTGCACAAGGCGTTCGCCGAAAGGTTCCGCAGGCTCCTGGGCATCAACTCGGATCAGGCGCTTCCGCTGCTTCGCGTAATCCAGGCCGGTAAGGGCTTGGGCGGCAGCGTGAACACGTTCTTCCGCGACCAGGTACTCGATGCTCCGGCCACGTTGCTGCCGCCGATGATGTGGTGGAGGAATTCAGCAACCTGATGTCCATCCGGCAGCGGTTGGAAGACGTACGGCAGCAGCGGGACCAGTTGGCACCGGTTCCGGAGCTGAACAAGGAGTACGCGCAGGCGTTGCTGGACGCGAACCGTCTCCGCGAGTTGGCCGGCGAGGAGTTCGAGGCCTACAAGCAGCAGCTTGCGGTCACGGTGCACGCCAAGACGCTGGCCCGTTTCAAGGAGCTGGCTCAGTCCAAGGCTCAGGAACTGGCTGCTGAACGCACTGTGCGGGATGCTTTGGCCAAGGAGCTCCGTGACCTTGAGCTGGATTACAACAACCGCGGCGGCAACGCGATTTCGGCGATTGAGCAGTCGTTGGAGAACGCCCGGGTTGGCCTCAAGCTGCGTCAGCAAGTTGAAGATTCCGCCAAGAAGGCGTTGGCCGAGGCCGGGCTGAACCTGGAGTGGACCGCCGAGGGCTGGGATCAGGCGCACGAGCAGGCAGCTGCTCGCTCGGCGGAATTGAAAAACGATTCCGAGGCGCTCAAGGAGCTTCGTTTTGAGGCCTTTGACGGACACGCGACCAAGAAGCGTGAGCTCGCCGCGGCCCAGCAGGAGCTGCTTTCGTTGCGGTCGCGCAAGTCGTTGCTGCCGCCGTCGAGCATTGAGAACCGGGCTGCTATCGCAGCAGCAACCGGGGTTCCGGAAGAGCGGATGCCCTTTGGCGGTGAGCTGATCGATCTGGCAGAGGGCCAGGATCAGTGGCGTCCGGCCGCCGAACGAGCGCTGCGTAACCTCGCCACCACGTTGCTGGTTCCGGGGGGGAGTATTTCGCGGCTGTGACGCGGTACCTGAACGACAACACCGTCCGGGGGGGCGCGCTTCGCGCTGTCGATGTTTCCAAGCCGCTCGCCGGTGGCGCGCTGGCTGTGGAGGACGTGTCCGACGGCGACCTCTTGACTAAGCTGAGCATTCTCACCTCGGGCGCCAACGCCGACGCCGGGGGGGAGTGGATCCGCGAGCGGATTGCCTTGGACTTCGCGTACCCGTGCGTTGAGGACCCTGACGAGCTTGCTTCGATGGACAAGGGCCTGAGCTTGGTGGCGTGGTCAAACGCAACAGGCACACCGTGGAGAAGGACGACCGTTTCACGAGCCGCCAGGATTACGTCCTCGGTTTCGATAATGCGTCCAAGCTCGAACTGGTGGCAGCGCGCGTGGGGGGAGCTGGAAAACGAGCTCGTGAAGGCCTCGGAACTTGCTCAGAGCCGCGAGGATTCGCATCAGGGTATGGCACGTCAGCTCGAAGCGCTGCGCAGGGTCGCTGAAGATGAGCGGCCATGGGAGCAGGTCTCCGCAGCCGTGGCCGCGGATGAACTTGCCAGGATCGAACAGCGCCTAACGGACGCTCTGGCCGCCCAGGCAGACTTGGAGCCGCTGCGTGCCAACATCGAGAGTGTCCGGGAAAAGCACCAGTCCTCCACAGGTGCGGCCGCAGTCCTGCAGAGCGAATACAAGGCGCTGGACCACAAGATGACCACGGCAGACGGCCTGCTCGATGCGGCGAGGTTGAAGCTGGAGCAAGCACCGCCGTCGGCCTCTACCGTCACCGCGCTGGAGCCGTACTTCGACGGCATCGCCGAAGTCTCCGAACTTTACGAGCTCGACAACCTCGCCAACAGCGTCCGGAATAAGTTGCTCGACGAACTGCATGCTGCGGAATCCCGCGGCCAAGCGACGGCCGAGCGGCTGACCCGCATGTTCGAGGCATTCGTGCGCGACTGGGGGAAGCGCTATCAGCGCCGATCACGGCACCTCGATTGGAGCTGCAGGAGACTTCGAATCCCGGTACCACGCGATCGTGAGCGATGGCCTGCCCGCGCAGGAGGCCGAATTCCGGCTGTTCTTCAACCAACGCACACACGAGTCCTTCAGCACGCTGTTACATCTGCTGGATGAGGAACGGCGAAGCATCACCAGCCGGATCCTGCCCCCCCTCAACGGCATCCTGTCGCAGGTCAATTTCCATGAGGCAGCTTCCTGGAACTGGACATCAAGCAGACACTGCCGGCCACGGCCAAACAGTTCAAGGATGCGATCCAGAACGCCTGAAGGCCAAGCACACGCGGCCGTCGCGCGGCGCGGCTGCTTCAGCAGGTGCTGGTTCAACGGCAGAAGTCGACGACGACGCCGAGCTCACTGCGCGCTACAAGTCGTTGGAGACCTGGTGAAGCGGCTTGGTTCGCAGACGCCGGAGGATCGGCGCTGGCGGGCTGAGGTGCTGGACGTCCGCGGGCACCTGTTTATTCAGTGCAAGGAACACCGCGAGGTTGCTTCGAAGTCAGGCAAAACCGGCACCACTGGAAAGTCCGGCAAGAAGAAGACCGAAGTCTTCATGCATGCCGACACAGGGTCCATGTCCGGCGGTGAGCGCCAGCGATTCACGGCGTTCATCATGGCCGCGGCACTGAGCTACCAGCTGGGAATCGCCGAGCAGGGCTTCACCACGTATGGCACCGTGATGATGGACGAAGCCTTCGTGCTGGCGTCCGAGGAATTCGCGGGTGCGGGTATCAAGGCGCTTCACGAATTCGGGTTCCAGTTGCTCCTGGCCGCACCGGAAAACGTGATTGACCTGTCCAGGCACCTTGGCTCCGTCACGGAAATCCTCCGGGACAAGCGCACTAACCGCTCGGGTGTGCTCACGGCTCCGGTCATCGCCGGGCCTGGGGGGGAACCAGGAGCATGGCGTTCCGAAGCCAACCCGGTGGACATCGTCCTGCGCTGACGTCACGTCTCGTCCGGCGGGCCCAAGTAGGTAGCAGATGATGCCGTTTTGAAGGTTCTAAACGGCACCTGCTGCTACCTACTTGGGCTTGTTCCTGGACTTACTTCGCGCGGACGCGGTCAAGGAACTGTTCGGTCCTGGACTCCAGTCCTGCAATCTGTTCAACTACGACGGCGGCCGGGTCCGGGTTGATCTCGTTGGCGGGCGGTTCCTTGCGCACGTTGGCGCTGCAACCGAATTCGGCGCAGATCAGTGTCCCCCCCACGGTGTTCCCGTCCTTACCGGATTGTCCGGCTTTCTTGGCGACCCACAAGTAAACGTCGTCCTTCGAAAACACGTCGCGGCAGAGTTCGCAGAGGACTACGCGCCTCTTCCCGGAGCCACCTTCAGGTGCGCGGAGCATGATCCCGGTGAGTTCGCCCCCGGTGCGGAACCACGAGGTATCCGCGCTGGGGGCATTTTTTCGTCCCGCCAACCCAGGAATTCCAGATTGTCCCAGTCGATGGTTTCGAAGTTGCGGGGGGAGGTTGGCTTTGGCTGCCTCGGAGCGGCTGGCGTTGATGAAGGACGAACGGATCTGTTGGGCAGTGATTTTCTGCATGGCAAGCTTCTCTCGGAAATGGTCGACGTCCGCGCTCTGAAGATGTGCGCGGAAATGGCAGGATGCGTCGGCCATCGAGGGAAGGAAGGGCACAGCTGTCTAGCCCCCCCTATCAAGGGGACGTGCCTTGAAACCTAGGAAGATGCCGACGTGCGGGGGGAGTGCCAAGCAGGCCAAAGCGGCCACCTCGCCAACCATGGCTGCAGCAACTGAATCAGTGCGCACGCTCATCCCCTCGTCGTGATCCTTGGAAGCGGTAGTCCGCTGCCGCTAATACTTTCAAAACTCCGGGGGGGCAGATGTCCACTGCGAGAGCGATCGGGTGAAGGGCGCGGAATGTGCGAGAGCGATCGGGTGAAGGGCTCGGGATGTGAGGGGGGGCGTGTGACCTGCATCCCATTTCGGCAATGAGTTGGATTAGGTGACGCAAACGTTTCTTAATTCTCGGCAGGCTAGGCTAGCCTTACTTAGGTTCGCATCACTTACTTAAGGAGTCCCGTGGCTTCCCTTCTCCCACGCCGCGCCCTGCTGAAAACAGCAGGAACCGCGACGGCCGCTTTGGCCGCCGTCGCTCTTACCCTCACCGGCTGCTCAACTGGCCCCCCCGCAACCTCGGCTCCGGCAACTGAGCAGGCAGCAACGGCAACTTTCCCGGTAACCATCAAGAACGTCTTTGGTGAGACCACCATCAAGGAACAGCCCAAGCGCGTAGTCACCATCTCCTGGGTCAACGACGACGTTGCGATCGCCTTGGGCGTAGTACCGGTGGGCGTTCCGAAGAACGAATGGGGCAACAACGACAAGGGCTCTACCCCCCCTTGGAAGGATGCAGCGCTGGAGAAACTCGGAGCGGGCTTTGGCACCGACAAGGCCCCCCCGGTTCAGTTCTCCGAAGCTGACGGCATCAACTTCACCGAGATCGCCAAGCTCAGCCCGGACGTTATCCTGGCCGCATACTCGGGCCTCGAAGAGGCTGACTACAAGAAGCTCAGCGAAATCGCACCCGTCGTGGCGCAGCCGGAGCTCGCTTTTGGTACGCCTTGGCAGGAAAGCACCACCCTTATCGGCAAGGCCCTCGGCAAGGAAGCCGAAGCCAAGAAGCTGATCGAGGAGACCCAGGCCACCATCAAGGAGAAGGTGGACAAGTTCCCGCAGATCAAGGACAAGACCTTCATCTACGGCAATCTCGATCCAGTGACGCCTGCTTCCACAGGCTTCTACACGGCCATTGACAACCGCCCTCGCTTCCTCTCTGAAATCGGCATGAAGCTCGCTCCCGTGGTGGAGCAGAACACCAAGACGTCCACGGACTTCTTCATTCCGTGGTCCGCCGAGAAGGCCAACGAGCTCGAGTCCGATGTCTTCATCACCTGGGTTGCCGACACTGCCACCGCCGACACCATCAAGGCTGACCCGCTCTTCAGCCAGATTCCGGCCGTGAAGAAGGGTTCGTTCATCGCTGACACGAACTCGAGCCTTACCTTGTCGCTCTCCGCTTCTTCGCCGTTGAGCCTGCCGTGGGCGCTGGACACGTTCCTGCCGCAGCTGGGTAAAGCAGCAGACGCAGCGGGCAAGTAACTGTAATGAAACTGAGTACGACGGCGGCAGTCCAGGGGGCGGGGGCAACGGCACTTTGGTGTCGGCTGGCCCGGGAGGCATCTCCCCTGAAACTGCGGGAACCGGAAGGGGGGGAACCGGCTCCCGCAGCACCGCAGGCAAGCGTGCCGCTTGGTTGCTGGCGGCCGTCGTCGTACTCACCGCAGTGTGCGCTGCATCCCTGGCGATCGGCGCACGCGGCCTTCCCCCCCTTGATACCGTGTGGGAAGCACTCACCAAGTTCAATTCGGCAGATGGCAACCACGCTGTGGTGATCGCCGGATTCCCCCGCACGGTGCTGGGCCTGCTGGCCGGGGGGGCCGCACTTGGTTTGGGCGGTGCAGCCATGCAAGGTGTTGCCCGCAACCCACTGGCCGACCCCCGGCATCCTGGGGCTAAACGCCGGTGCTGCCCTTGCAGTCGTCGTAGGGATCTACGTTTTCGGTGTCGGCTCGCTTTCCGGCTACATCTGGTTCGCTTTCATCGGCGCCGCGGCGGCCGCCGTCGTGGTTTACGCCGTTGCTTCCCTGGGCCGCGACGGTGCCACGCCCGTCAAGCTAGCCCTCGCTGGTGCGGCCCTGAGCGCCGGCCTGTTCTCCCTGATGAATGTCATCCTGGTTTCGAGCCAGGACACGTTCGACGCTTCCGTTTCTGGCAGGTAGCAGCATCGGCGGACGTGACTGGTCTGTCCTCCTTCCCGCGCTGCCGTTCCTCGCAGCCGGGGGCGTTGATCGTCCTGGCCGGCGGTCGTATCCTGAACAGCCTTGCCCTGGGCGATGACATTGCCCGCGGCCTCGGCCAAAACGTCACCTTGGCCCGTAGCATCACCGGGCTGGGCATCGTCCTGCTCTGTGGATCCGCCACCGCTGTAGCCGGACCGATCGCGTTCCTGGGCCTCGTCATTCCTCACGCCGTCCGCTCGCTGACTGGCCCGGACTACCGGTGGATCCTGCCGTTTTCCGCCGTTGTGGCCCCTATCCTGCTGATCAGCGCCGACATCATCGGCCGCGTGGTCCTTCTCCCCGGTGAAGTCCCGGCAGGCATCGTGACCGCCATCATCGGCGCTCCCGTCTTCGTCTGGCTCATCCGCCGCGGAAAGGGGGGGCCGGACTGTGACCACAGTTCACAAACTCCCCCACCGAGTTGGCATTTAACACCAATGATTCCCACAAACATGGGCATCAACTGTCACTTCGGCGCGTGCTCAGCCCCACATTCTTCCTGGGCCTTGCAGTCATCGTCATGTTCGCGGTGTATGTGCTCCTGGGCAGCTACACGGTGACCATCCCGGACTTCTTCACCATCGTCATCAACCACCTGACCGGCGGCGAGAAAATCCCCGGAGCCAGCTTCATCGTGATGGAGCATAAACTGCCCCGCGCCGTCGTTGGAACCATGATCGGCATCGCCTTCGGCCTGGCCGGCGCACTGTTCCAGACCATGCTGCGCAACCCGCTGGCCAGCCCGGACATCATTGGTATCAGCTACGGCGCCAGTGCGGCGGCCGTGACGGCAATCGTCATCTTCGGCGCTTCCGGAGCCGTGGTTTCCGGGGGGGCGGCCCTTGGAGGAGCGCTCGGCGTCGCGGCCATCATCTACGCAATCTCCCGCGGCGGCTCCGGCGCAGGCGGAGGAAGCCGCGGCAACGCTGCAGGCAACCGGCTCATCCTGGCTGGCGTTGGCATCGCGGCTGCACTTCACGCGGTGGTCAACTTCCTCATGACCCGCGCGGACATCCGGACTGCCGCCGACGCCCTCGTCTGGCTCAATGGGTCATTGAATTCGGCACGTGGATCGGGCCGGCGTCCTCGCAGTCTCATTGCTGATCCTTGTTCCTGCCGTCATTGCCCTTGCCGGGCCGTTGCGCATCCTCGAACTCGGAGACGACGCCGCCGCTGGCCTCGGGATCAAGGTCAACGCCGCCCGGCTGGCACTGGTGCTGACCGCCGTCGGACTTGCCGCCGTCGCAACCGCTGCCGCCGGTCCCGTAGCGTTTGTCGCTTTCCTCGCCGGGCCGATCGCCCGACGCATCGTCCGCAAACCCAGCCTGCCGGCGTCGGCCCTCACTGGCGCCTGATTGTGTTGCTCGCAGACTTTTTCGCCTCCAACATCGCACCCGTCATCCTCGACGGAACCGTCCTTCCGGTCGGTGTCATCACCGGCGCCTGGGCGCCCCCTTCCTGCTGTGGCTGCTGGTCACGTCGAACCGAAAGGAGGCCTGACATGGCCATCCTTAATGCCAAGGACCTCACGCTCCAGTACGAGGCACGCAAGGTGGTGGAGGGACTCACCACCGAGATTCCCGAAGGCAAAGTGACCATGATCGTTGGCGCCACGCCTGCGGCAAGTCCACCCTCCTGCGCGGACTGTCGCGCCTCCTCAAGCCGGCCCGCGGGGGGCCGTGACGCTGGACGGCAAGGACATCCACACCCGCCCCGCC
>BBFS01000129.1 GCA_001313365.1 Paenarthrobacter nitroguajacolicus JCM 14115 | reverse complement strand
GGACCAGCAGAACATCCATTGACATGTGACCAATTGGTCACCTATTCTGGGCCCATGGACGTAGTGTTCAAGGCTTGGCAGACCCGACCCGCAGGGAACTGCTGGATGAGCTGTTCCGCGAGGACGGTCAGTCTGCCTCCGCCTTGGGTGCCCGGTTCGAGATGACCCGCTTCGGTATCGCCAAGCACCTCAAGTTGTTGGAGGATGCGGGATTGGTGGTCACCCGCCGTCGGGGGGGCGCGAAAAGCTGCACTTCCTGAATCCGGTTCCCATCCGACTCATCCACGATCGCTGGGTGAGCAAATACGCAGAACCATGGGCCGCTGCCCTCAGCGACCTCAAATCCAGATTGGAAAGTCCCATGGAAAAGATCTTCGAAATTTACATCAAGACCACCCCGGAGCGCTCTGGGAAGCCATAACCAACAGCGAGATCCGCAGCAAATACCAGTTCGGAAACACCTTCACCTCGGACTGGACCCCGGGCAGCCGCTTCGAGATGCACAACGTCAAGGCGGACGCGCCACTCGGCGAGGGCGAGAACATCGAGGTGGATCCCCCCCACGCAGGCTCGTCCAAACCATGCGCGCACTCTGGGGTGAGGATGTGAAGGCCGAGGGAACGTCGCGGATCACGTGGGAAATTGAGCCCGTCGGCGATTCCTGCCACCTCACCGTCACACACGATCAGCTCCGCGAAGGTGCGAACGACCAACTGTACGGCGGCTGGCCCATGATCCTCTCGGGCCTCAAGACCTGGCTGGAAACCGGCGAAACCCTCACCACGCCCGGCTCGCTCATGTACGCGTAGCCACTAGAGGACTACGGCTTAAAAGAGGACGACGACGGCGGGCCGTTTGGGCCGCCGTCGTCGCCGATTCCTCAGTCTTCCGCCAGTCAGGCGACCGGTGCCACCGCTTGTGCCTCAGTAAGCCAGGCCGCCTGCATGGTACCCAGCAGGTGTGGCGCGAAGTCCTCGCCGATTTCCAGCACCACTCGGCAACGTGCGCCGCGCTGCGCCGGGAATCCCGCGTACTGGCCACGGAGATCGCAGACCGTCTGGCCGCGGCCAGGTCCGTCGGTGGTATCCACCTGGACCCGGACGGTCGGTGCCAGTGCGAGTTCAACACCCCCCCTGACAGCGATGGCCGCAGCAAGGGGATCGTGCATCGCCGAGCAAGCCCGCCCGAAGATGTCGACGTAGAAGCCGAAGTAGTAACCAAGCATTTCGCCCAGTGCCTGCGAGACCGGGTGCTCGGTGGCGAGCAATTCCTGGCGGTGGTTTTCCTCCAGGACGTTAGTCATGGTGACATCCAACGGCACCAGCGTCACGTTCCAGTCGGCGGCCAGGACTTCCGCGGCAGCCTCGGGATCGTTGGCGATGTTGGCCTCGGCAACAGCCGTGATGTTTCCCGGGGGGGCCAGCGCTGCGCCGCCCATGATGGTGACCTCGGCGATCAGCTCGGGCAGTTTCGGTTCCAGGCGCAGGGCTTCGGCGATGTTGGTCAACGGGCCAATGGCCACAAGGCGAAGCTCCCCCGCATATTTGTGCGCCAATTGAACCAGCAGCTCCGCGGCCGTGGCCTTGACGGGCTCACGGTCCGACGGGGGGGCCAGATCTACCCCCGCCGATGCCGTTATCACCGTGGACGTGCGGAGCACCGCCGTGAAAAGTGCCAACCTGCGGATCGTGGGCGCCGATAGCCACGGGAATGTCCGGGTGGCCGGCCAAGTTCAGCAGGTCCAGCGTATTCCGTGCCCCCGCCTGCCGCACTGACGTTGCCGCTCACGGTGCCAATGCCCACGAGGTCCGCCCGAGGGGAGGCGAGGAGGTAGGCCAAGGCGAGGGCGTCGTCGATGCCGGTATCGCAGTCAAGGAAGAAGGGGGCGGGCTGGGTCATTTTGGTCTCTCGTTTCAGGTGAAGCGGACTGCTTGTTGTGCGGAGTGGGCTGAAGCTGCGGTGAGTTGCACGCGCAGCCGCGTGCCGGCGTCGTGCGTTAGATCTTTTCGCCCTTGGGGGCCGCGATGAACAGGCTGACTATGAAGCAAGCGCCGTGATGGACACCGAAATCCAGAGGGCCGCAGAGTATCCGGCTGCGGTGCCCTGGCCTGCGAACGGTGCAACGACTACAACGCCGAGGCTCGCCCCGATGCCGAAGGAGGCACCGTTGATGCCCGGCAGCGCGGCCGGCGCTTCCTTTGGCGAGAGCAGCACGGACAGGCCGTTGATGGCGGCGAGGAAGAAGCCGTTGTAGAAGATGCCCAGAGCGGCGATGGCGATGAGCACTGCTATCTGGTTGTGGGCGAATAGCGCCGCGACGATTGCGCAGGCGAGGCTGGTTGCCGTGCCGACGCGGACGGTCTTGATCCAGCCGCGGCGGTCGGCGATCCACCCGGCGAGCGGAGCCGCGAACACTCCAATGAGTGCTGCGGGTGTGAGGAACAGCAAGGCAGCGACCGAAGCGGACAATCCGAAGCCGTTTTCCTTGTCCTGGCTCAGCAACACCACAGTGAAGTTGATGATGGCGAAGATGCCCGCGAGCGTCAGTACGGTGGTGGCGATGACGGGCCACACCTGGCGTGAACGGAGGTGGTGAACGGCCACAAGAGGGGGTTTCGCGCTTCTTCTCGATGAGCCAGAAGGCCGTGAAGGACGCGATGCTGCCGGCAAGCAGGCCAAGGGCTGCCGGTGAGGTCCAACCCGCCGAAGAGCCCGTGGACACGAAATACGTGATGAACACCAGGAACACGGACAGCGAGCCTGCGCCCCCCCACCAGTCCATCCGGCCGGGAGCAACGGCGGATTTGCCACTCGGGACCACCTTAATGACACACACGACGGCGATTGCGGCCAGTACCAGGACGGCGACGAAGATCGACTGGAAGCCAAGGGTCTCAGCCATGAGTCCGCCGAAGTAGCCATCCACGCCGCCAACCCCCCCGCCGTTGATGGCAGCGATGATGCCGATGGATGTTCCGAAAAGTCGGGCAGGCAGGTACTCGTTCAGGACGATGTAGGAGAGCGCAAAGATGGCGCTGGAAACACCCTGCATGAAGCGGCCGGTGACCAGCAACGGCAAGGTGGGTGCGAAGATGCAGAGCACGGTTCCCGCACCCATGATGGCCAGCACCAGGAGGAGTGCGTTACGGCGTCCGATGAAATCGCTCCAGCGGCCGATCACGGGTCCAGCGATGGCGCCGGCGAGGAAGAACATCGACTGCACTTGGGCCACGGCTTCGGGCGTTTCGCCGAAGAAGGAGCCGATGTGTGGCAGTGCCGGGGTGATCATGCTGGCGTTGAGCTGGAATGCCAGCACCGCCAGGACCAGCGTAGTGATGAGCAGCGCGGCTGCCTTGCCGTGGAACCGGCCTTCGTCTGCGGCTGCTTCAGTTGATGTCACCTGTGATGGAGACTGCCGGTCAAGAGGTTGGGGGGGTCTACAGACTGTGGGTCAACCGCGGTGTTGGGGGGGATGTTCACATCAAACTCCTTTGTCCGAGGGCGCGGGCGGCGCCACGAGATGTGAGTTGTTATACAAGCATGTATTACGAGCTTGTGCAACCTATCACAGTCATCCGGTACAGTATCCGTAACCCATCTCAAGTGAGGCACCCTTGACCGACAACGCCGTCCAGTTCCTGTCGCGACCCATCGCCGCCCAACCCGGGCAGCCTTTGCGCGTCGCGGCCTACTCCCGCATCGCCGAAGCGATCCGGACCAAAATCCTGCCGCCGGGTTCCCTGCTCCCCCCCACGGAGACGGAGCTGGGCAGCATGATGGACGTCAGCCGTACCGTGATCCGGGAAGCGCTGATGTTGCTGGAAGAAGATGGCCTTACCCGGGCACGACGCGGAGTTGGCCGGTTTGTTGCCGATTCGCTCCCCCCCGCATCGGCATTGAACACATTCGACCGTTCGATCAGCTTCTTGGCGGGCCGGACCAGGACATCCAGGTCAAACGGGTAGCCGCAGTCAAGCAACCGGCCTCGGAATTCGTGGCGCCAGGCATTGGTGTCCAGCCTGACGAGGATGTGTGGTTCTGGGAAAGTGTGCTCATCCGGAACGGTGAGCCCTTGGCGCATCTCCAGGAGAACGTCGCCCAGGGAATCCCCCCCGAAGCCGAGGCCTTGGCCGAAGCTGCAGAAGCTCCCACGCTTTCCGCGTCAACGCTCTTGGAAGTCCTCAGCGGGCTGCCCGGCGCGCCCCTTGGCCCCCGGCGAATGCCAGATCAGCCTGAGCACCGCCGGCCCCCCCAGCCGTGCGAAGTTGCTGGGCCTCCGCCCCCCCTCCGATCCCGTGCTGGTCCTCACCCAATACGTCCGCCGGAATGGTTCTCCGTTCTATCTCGCCAAATGCCTGGTGGCGGCCAAGGCCGGGCACCTCTCCGTCATCCAGTCCTCCTGAAATCTCCCCTCCGCTAATATCCCGAAAGGGTTCTCCCATGAGCACGTCCCTGCAGTCCCATGCGCCCAAATTGGCCCCCCACGCTCACGGTGGTGGGCAGCATTAACCTCGACATCACGGCGACAGCAACCGACTCCCTTCGCCCGGTGAAACCGTTGGCGGAGGCGTTCTCCGCCAACAACCCGGCGGGAAGGGCGCCAACCAGGCTGTTGCTGCGGCCCGGCTCACCGGACACTCCCGCATGGTGGGGGGGGCCGTAGGTCAGGACGACGCCGGCGCCAGTCTTCTCAGCGCGATGACGGCCGCCGGCGTCGACGTTCAGGACGTATCCCGGGCGGATGCTGCCACTGGAACCGCCCTGGTGCTGGTAGACGGTGGGGGGGGCGAGAACCAGATAGTGGTGTGCCCCGGCGCCAACGCTTTGGTGAGCTGGAGGGTGTTACGTTCGCTGATGACGAGGCCGTCCTGTGCCAACTCGAAGTGGACCAGGAGGTTGTGCTGGAAGCCGCACGCCAGGCCAAGGGGGTTCTTTGTCTTGAACGCTGCCCCTGCTGCACCGATCATTCCCGAGCTCTTGGAACGTTGCGACCTGGTGATCGTGAACGAGACAGAGTACCAACTGATCCCGGCCCTCCGCGACGCTCCGCTGGTTGCAGTGACCTACGGGGGGGGCGAGGTTCGGCGATCTTCGTCGACGGCGAACGGGTGGCCGGGGGGGCTCCGGCGGTGCGAGTCGCCGACATTGCCAACACCATCGGTGCCGGGGGGGACGCCTTCTGCGCCGCGCTGGTCCTGGCGCTCCAGTCCGGACTTGAGTACGCGCACGCTTGTCAGTAGCCAACGCCGTTGGTGCCGACGCTGTCAGGGACAGCTCCTCGCAGCCTGCGCTGCAGCCGCTGGAGCACTACGTCGAGGCGACGCGGACTGCAGCTCAGCCCGCCTGACCAGCGGAAACGCTGTCGGCGCGGAGGATGCTACGATTGCTACGGAGGCCGATCATGACAACTATTCCGCACCGGGAACTGCGTAATCAGAGCAGTAAGATTCTGGAACGCGTCAAAAATGGGGGGGAAGTCATCGACGTCACCAACAACGGCGAGGTGGCGGCAACCCTCATTCCACCGTCGGCTTCCCCCTTTGAACGTCTACTCCAAGCAGGTAGCGTCCGGCCGGCAAGCGAGACACCTGTGGACTTCACAATCCTGCCTCGCATCAGCAGCGACATAACTACAGCCGATATCCTGGCCGATCTGCGCGGCGACAGGTGATCGTTTACGTTGACACTTCCGCCGCCATGAAGTTGGTAGTCGGCGAACGGGAGTCAGCCGCCGCTGCTGCCTACTTGGTGGAGATAGCAGCCTCCGGAGCACACCTCGTGGCTTCCATGCTCCTCTACACGGAACTGCACTGCGCAGCTCGTCGGAGGAATTTGCCGTTCGACGTCGTCAACGCCGTTTTGGCCGGAATCAACTTGGTTGACGTGGCCCGCTCAGACCTCATGTACGCAGCGGCACTCCCGAGACAGTTGAGGAGTGCGGACGCTATTCACTTGGCAGCAGCCATTCGACTGCAGACCGACAGGCTGGTCGCTTACGACCACGAGCTACTCCTCGCCGCTACCGAATCAGCTCACCACGGCATCGCCCGGGGGGGCCTAGCAACGGCTCAGCCACAATGCGGAAATCGTCGAACTCCCCCGGTTGCTTCGGAAACCTCAAAGTCAACGTTGTCCACGCGCCCAGGTGCCCGGTGGAGTGGAGCCAGGAGGTGAGCTGACTGACCTCGGATGGCTCCCCCTCAGCGACCAACAGCACCGAGCCGTCGTGGTCGTTGCGGACTGTTCCCTTCAACATGAGCTCGTCAGCTTTACGGGCCGTCCAGTAGCGGAACCCGACCCCTTGGACCACTCCGGTGATGCGGGCTGTGAGGCGAAGGGTTTCGTCAGTCATGGAACCACCTTAACGAGACCTGCCTCATTCGTCCCACTCACCGTACAACGGGACGTGGGACGAATGAGGGCAGGTTTCGAGCCGGAAATAGACCTAGCCGACCACAATGTCCCGCGTCGCGTGGCTGTACGTGATGGTGACCGGACCGCCGTCGTGGTTCAACTCGTGGTTCGCGCCATCACGGGCGCCGAACGCACCGTAGTTCTCGTCCCATGAACGGTTCAGCGCGATCTTGTAGGTGTAAAAGCCGGCGGCAGCTCAGCCGTCAGCGTCCACACCTGGACCAGCGGGTTGAAATCCATCTGGGCTTCGTCGTACTGCGGCGCCCAATCCTCGGGTGCTCCCAGGATTTTATTAAAGTCCCCGGCGATCGCCACGGCGTCAGGCTGTGGGAGGGTCTCGACGGCGGAGGCGGCTGCTGCTTTCGCCGGCGCCTTGCGCGTGGACTTCTTCGCGGTGGACTTCGTAGCGGTGGGGGCAACCGCGGCGGAGGAAGCCTTGACTGTTGCAGCTTTGGCCTTCGGCGCGGAGACTTGGCGGCAGCAACCTTCGGCTCAGCTACATCAGCGGCCGCGACTTTAGGCTCAGTGGCCTTCTTCGCAGCGGCCCTTTTGGTTGCAGCTGTCTTCTTGGCTTGCGGCTTCACAGGCGGGGGCCGTCGGAACGGCGACGTCGGCCGGTACCGGAGTGCCGGCGTCGAGCGCTGCTCCAAATGCCTGAGCGTCCGGGAAGGCCACAGTCGCACGCAGGCCGTCCTCCGGAATGGTCCAACCGAGCGGCCCTTGACCAGCCAGCCAGCCTTGACCAGCTTCGCCGAGGCAGACGTCAGGGTCTTGTGGCCGCGAGGAATGCCGCCACTGAGAAGTTCAGCCTCGTGGTCATTGAAAGGTACTCGGACGATCGCTTCGGCCAGCACCTCGCCGGCGTTCAACGTAGCCCCCCCGGACCATACGCTCTCAGCGAGGATGTCCAGTACGGCCTTCAGACGAAGGTTGGTGTTCTCGGCGGTATTCGCGCCCATGCTTCTCCTTCAACGGTGGATACTCCCTAGAAGTTTGCCAATGAATTGTTAATTCCCGCGACTGCGGAAGGTAAACACCGTGTGTCGTGACTGAGTGTGACATCACAGACGCCGCAAGTGATCCACGGGTCTCGGCTGCCGTGCCTTAAGCGGGCGTCACGGATGCCTTGACCCACTCCGTGACCTCGTCCAACAGCACCGCTTTGCGGGCATCACTGGCAAAGGAGGACCGGATGGAGTTGGCAGCCAAGGTGGCCTGCTCCGGAACCGAGAACTCCAGGACCTTGACCAGTTGCTCGAAGTTGTCGTCCACGTAACCGCCAAAGTAAGCGGGGGTCGTCCGAATTCACGCAAACGTTCAGCCCAATCGCCAACATCTCGGGCAAGGGGTGGTCAGCCAGCTTATCCACCGCGCGGAGCCGGACATTGGAGAGCGGGCAGACGGTCAAGGGAACCTGCTCAGCGACGAGTCGTTGCACTACATCCGTGTCTTCCAAACAGCGGATGCCGTGATCGATCCGTTCCACGTGAAGTACGTCCAAGGCCTCGGTGATGTAGGAGCAGGTCCTTCCTCGCCCGCGTGAGCGATCCTCCGCAAACCGGCCTCACTGGCGCGCTGGTACAGGCGCTCGAATTTCGACGGCGGATTGCCCACCTCCGCGGAGTCCAAACCGATCCCGGCGATCGGAGCGTGCATTGCCAGGAGCTGGTCCAGCACCTCAAGAGCCGAGTCCTCCGACATGTCGCGCAGGAACGCAGCGATGAGGAGAGTGGAGACACCAAAATCTTCCTCGGAGGTGGCCAGTGCGTTGGCCACACCATTGACGCAGGTTTCCAAGGCCACGCCCCCCCGGGAGGTGTGGGCCTGGGGGGGTCCATCATGATTTCCGCGTGGCGCACTCCCCCCCGGCCGCAGCCCGCTTCAGGTAGGCGCGCGTCATGTCAGTGAAGTCCTGCTCGGTCTGCAGGACGGCCATGTTGGCGTAGTAGAGGTCCAGGAAAGACTGCAGGTCAGTGAACTCGTACTTTTCCCGGAGTTCCTCGATGTCTTCGTATGGCAGTTCGATGCCGTTTCGTTCGGCCAGGGCAAAGATCAGCTCTGGCTGGAGAGTCCCTTCGATGTGCAGGTGCAGTTCGGCAACCGGAGGCGCCGTGGTCGTAGTTTTCTCGCCAAAAGTTTCCACCCGACAACTCTAGGCCCCCCCAACACCGGCACGTGTCCCGGAGCACTCAACTTGGTTCTTACGCCCGGCACCCTCAAACTGAAAGGATGCAGACTTTCCTCCCTTTCGCCGATTTCCGTGAGAGTGCCGCGGCGCTCGACACTTCAAGGCTCGGCAAACAGCGCGTCGAAGCCTTCAGGTTCTCCGCGCGTTGGTGATCCCGGAGTACGGTTGGCAGTCCCACCCCCCGCCGTGCGCATGTGGATGGGCCACGTCCCCGCGCTCACCATGTACGGCCTGGCCATGGCTGACGAGTGGATTGCTCGCGGCCACCCGGACAACACGCGCACCAACATCACGGAGTTCGCCCCGCAGGCGGCCCACCCTGACTATGCCTCCAGGATCGTCATGCCGCCGTGGCTCGGACACGAGGACCTGCACCTCAGCCACCGCTCCAAGCTGATTTCCAAGGATCCCAAGCACTACTCCCTGATCTTCCCCCGGCACCGAGGAAAAGCTCGAGTACGTATGGCCGGAACCCAAGCACGAGTTCCACCCGGAGGACCCGGAAGAGGACCGCCTGCTGATCCTGCGCGCCAACGTGGAGGACCTCCGTCCGGAGCAGCTCACCACCGTCGCCATGCCGCCGCACGGCAAGGCCCGTGCCGCTGCCCCCCCGGCAGACCCCCCCGACGAGTACCAGTTCGTGTACGCGGAGGAAAAGTCCCGCCGTCAGGTTAAGGCCCGAAGAAGCGGCCCGTCAAGCAGCAAGAGAAGAAGCCCACGCGCAAGCGTCAGGCCCAGGAGCAGGCATTCAACACCCTGCCCGGCAAGACCGAACTTGCGGTTCCCTTCGACGGTGGCCAAACCTTCGCTGTTGGCCTGATCCAGGGCCGACCCATTACCGTTGACGGCCGGTTCGCGCGCAACTTCGAGGTCACCAAGGTGATCAAGCGCACCGACTTCGACTACCCCGCACTGCTTCAGGATCCCCCCCGGGTGTTCTTCCCGGTCCCGGCGCCGGCGCTGTAGCGGCCGGCGCTGTAGCGGCACCTTTTACCAGCGCCCGACGGCGGCAGCCAGGTTCTTCTGAACGGAACCCGGCTGCGCCGTCGTTGTTTGCTGCGTGCGGCGATGGCTCTGTGAGACGGTGGAGGCACGCACCTAGCAGGGAGGGCCATGGATTTCCAGCACGTCATCGAAGAAGTCGGCCGGTACATGGACTTCGCGGGGGTGGCAGTCATGGTGATCGGGGCCTTGGTGTCCGTCCCTTTGGCCCTGCGAGGGTATCAACCAAAACGCGCCCGGGGCCTCGCCCCCCCTTCTCTCCGTACCGCTCATACCGGCAACTGCTGGGCAGGTCCATCCTGCTGGGGGGGCTCGAACTCCTGGTGGCCGCCGATATCATCCGGACCGTCGCCGTGACCCCCTACCTTTGAGAGCGTCGGCGTCCTGGCCATCATCGTGCTGATCCGTACCTTCCTCAGCTTCTCCCTTGAGCTCGAAATAACGGGCCGCTGGCGTGGCAGAAGGAAAAAAACTCATGACGCAGCCGTGGACCCCCGGACATTCTTGGCGAGGGATTTGAGCAACAAACGCTAAAGCTCGACGGCGGCGCTACCGCCACCTTGGTCCGGTACCTCGGGGTCGCCCCGGAGTGGCTCGCGGTCTCCGGCGAAATTCCCGACGACGCTGGAATCGACGCCGACGTTTTGTACTTCTTCCAAAAACATGTGGCCGAGTTCTGGCATCGGGCCGGCGCTAGCTTCTACGCCCTGGACCTGCATAATTATGGTCGCAGCCTAAGCCCTGGAATGGTGCCGGGCTTCGTCACCAACCTCGCGGACTACGACGCCGACATCGAAGCAGCTCTTTCAGCCATGGGCCGCTCTGGTGTTTCGGGCGTGGACCGGCCGCTCATCCTGTTGGGACACTCCACCGGTGGGCTCACCCTCAGCCTGTGGGCCGCCCGCCATCCCGGCATCGCATCGGCCGTAATCCTCAACAGCCCTTGGCTGGAATTCCAGGCGACTGAACTCGGGAGGCGGGCGATCGCGCCCCTCGTGGGGGGGCTCCACGCCAGGCTTCACCCCTTGACGCCGCTGCCACCAGTGGATCCGGGCATCTACACCCGGGCCGTATCAGCCACTCTTGACGGCGAATGGGACTACAACCTCGAGTGGCGGCCTGACCGCGGATTCCCTATCACTCCGGCCTTCCTCGACGCCGTGTTTCGTGGCCAGGCAACCGTCGCAGCAGGTTTGGGCATCGAAGTTCCGGTACTCGTGTTGCTCTCGGACAAGAGCTATCTCCAACCAAAGTGGTCGGCCGACGCGCTCACCGCTGACGTGGCACTCAACGTCGACGCCGTGGCCCACCGCGCGTTGTCCCTGGCGGACACCGTCACGGTGAGCCGGCTGCCGAACGCGTTCCACGACATTTTCCTGTCGCCGGAACCGGTCAGGCGCCAGCGTTCGAACGTATCGGGCGCTGGCTACCGATGGCTCTGCAGGCTTCGAACGCAGAGGCGTGGGAGGCCCGGACCGCGGGTTTGTAGGCATCCGCTCACGAATCCGGCCCGTGTTCGTCCGACTCACCGTAGAACGGGACGGCGCTCGAACAAGGGCGGGATTCGTTGGCAGCGGGGGGGCTTACTTACCCAGTCCGGCCCTTCGCAATGCTTCAGCCATTGCTGTGTTGGCAGGAGCGGCCGGAGCCTGCTGGGGGTTTGCCTTGGCGAGCGCCGCCCTGACGCCGATCACCCTGCCCTGCCGTTGTGAACCCTG
>BBFS01000128.1 GCA_001313365.1 Paenarthrobacter nitroguajacolicus JCM 14115 | reverse complement strand
CTGACGGCGCCGACACCGACGGCGAGGCACCAACCGGGCCAGTCGCCGTCGTCGTGCTTCCCGCGGCGGCCGTGAACGTGAAGGTGCCTCAATGGGGGTGGGAATCCGAGCTGACTACACGCCATACCACGGTGTATTCACCAGCTGGAGCGCCCTCGCGAAGCTTTTGTACAGCCTGGCTGTCAATGATTTCGACCGGACCGTCCGCCCAGTTCTCACCGCCGGACGTCACGGTGACGCCGGAACCAATCGCGAGCGGGCGGTTGTTGAACGTGATGGAGACCGACGCCGGGACTTCCGCCACGCTGGCACCGTTGGCTGGCGCGGTTGACTCGGCGACGTCGTGCGCGGACGCCGGAGCCGCGGAAAACAGCAAGGCGGACGCGAAAGCAAGGGCAGCGACGACGGCGGCCAGAAGCGGGCGGATGGTACGCATGGGGGCGGTTTCTCCTAGTGTTGGCTTCCTTACAGACTAGGCGAATCGTTCAAAGGGCCCACACCGGACAACATAGGATTTGAGAGCAAACTCCCCTCGATCCCCGGAGACCTTCATGCTCAAACAAGGTTCTGCAATCGACCGCTACTTCAAAATCTCCGAACGTGGATCCACGTATTCGCGGGAAATCCGTGGCGGCTTCGCGACCTTCTTCGCCATGAGCTACATCGTGGTGCTGAACCCGCTGATCCTCTCCGGACCCGACTCGAGTGGCGCGTCGCTGGGCTTCACGGCCGTGGCAGCCACCACGGCGTTCGTTGCCGGCATCTTGACCATCCTCATGGGCGCGTGGGCCAAACATCCGTTTGCCGTGGCCACAGGCTTGGGCGTCAACGCTTCGTGGCAGTCACTGTGGCTTCCCATCCCGGATTGACCTGGCCGGACATGATGGGGGGGCTCGTGGTGCTGTCCGGCATCACCATGCTCATCCTGGTGCTGACCGGTTTCCGGACAGCCGTGTTCAAAGCGGTTCCGGAGGCCCTGAAGACGGCAATCGTTGTGGGCATCGGCCTCTTCATCGCACTCATTGGCCTGGTCAACGCCGGTTTCGTCCGCCGCATCCCTGATGCCGCCGGCACCACCGTCCCGTTGGGCCTGGGCGTGGACGGAAAGCTCATGGGCTGGCCGACACTCGTTTTCGCAGTGGGCTTGATCCTGACCATCGCTTGGTGGTCCGAAAGGTCCGCGGCGCCATCCTGATCGGCATCGTGGTCTCCACTGCGCTGGCCGCCATCCTCGAATTCACGCTGCACATCGGCCCAAGCTTCGACGGAACCAACGTCAACCCCCCCGCGGCTGGTCCCTGGTGGCCCCCCCACGCTCACCGAATGGGGCGCCCCCCCGGATCTGTCCCTCATCGGCAAGGCCAACCCTTTCGGTGCTTTTGAACACCTCGGCTTCATCGCGGCGGCTTTGCTGGCATTCGTGATCCTCCTAAGCATCTTCTTCGACGCCATGGGAACCATGGTCGGGCTGGCCAACGAGGCCGGAACCGTGGACAAAGACGGCAACATCCCCCCAATGTTGACCGCGTCCTTCAGGTTGATGCCCTCGGTGCAATCGTGGGCGGCGGAGCTTCCGTTTCCTCCAACCAGATCTTCGTCGAGTCCGGCGCCGGCATTGGAGAAGGTGCCCGAACCGGCCTCGCCTCGATCGTCACCGGTGTCCTCTTCCTGGTGGCCATGTTCTTCACGCCGCTCATCAACCTGGTGCCGTTCGAGGCCGTGGCTCCCGCCTGGTGGTTGTGGGCTTCATGATGGTCTCCCAGGTGGGCAAGATCGATTGGCAGGACTGGGGGGGCGTCGGGATTCCCGCGTTCCTGACCATCGCCTCATGCCGTTCACCTATTCAATTGCCAACGGCCTCGGCGCCGGCTTCATCTCCTACGTCCTGATCCGCACGTTCCAGGGCCGCGCCCGCGAAGTCCACCCCTTGATGTGGGCTGTGGCAGCCGCGTTCCTGCTGTTCTTCGGCATCGGAACTGTGGAGGAGTTGTTGGGCGTCAAGTAGGTCCTCGCCGAGATGGCATTTGATGACGGTGTTTGGCGCGAACATTGGCATCAAATGCCATCTCGCGGCGTCTACGGGGGGGAGTGTGAGTCCGGGGGGGTTTCAGACACCCCCGTGACGGAATGGCTGGTTTTGGGGTCCCATGTCCGGTGTGCTTGAAGCATGGAAACCAGCCCCTTCACCGTAGATGTCGCGCCTGCCCCCTGGACGGGTCGTTTTGATGGCGATGGCGATGAACACCGGCGGTGGTGGCAAGCAGTAGCACCCCACGAGACGTCTGCCTCCGAAGCAGCCTCGCGTCCCGCCGTCGTGCTTGGTTTCTGCAGCGACGCCGGCGTGCTCCGAAACCAGGGGCGCGTTGGCGCTGCTGCCGCTCCCGCCGCCATCCGCTCTGCGTTGGGGGGGCCGCTGGCGTTCCACCTTGATCGTGACGTTTTCGACGCCGGTGATGTGGTTGTGGAGGACGACTCACTGGAGGCGGGCCAAGAGCGCGCCGGACGCGCCATCTCGGGACTGCTCGACGCCGGCAATCTCACCGTGGTGCTGGGCGGGGGGGGCCACGAGACCGCCTTCGCCAGCTACTTGGGCGTGGCTGGTTCCGCAGCAGTTCGCGGCAAGCGACTGGGTGTCCTGAACCTGGACGCCCACTTTGACCTGCGGGATGAACCGATGCCGAGCTCAGGGACGCCCTTCCTGCAGATGGCCCACGCGGAAGCCGCCGCGGGGCGTGAACTTCAGTACGCCGTCGTCGGCATCTCGGAGCCCAACAACACGCGGACGCTCTTCAACACGGCCCGCCACTTGGGCGTGAAGTACCTGCTTGATGAGCAGTGCACTCCGGAAGCAGTGGAGGTCTTTGTTGCCGACTTCCTGGCCGGGGTGGACGTGTTGTACCTGACCATCGATCTGGACGTGATGCCGGCGTCGGTGGCACCCGGGGTGAGCGCGCCCGCCGCATACGGTGTGCCGCTGCCGGTGATCAGTGCGATTTGCAGGCAAGTTGCTGCCAGCGGAAAGCTGCTGCACCTGGACGTGGCAGAGCTAAATCCCGAATTCGACATTGATTCCCGGACCGCGAAGGTCGCCGCGCGGCTGATCAACACGCTCCTGGCGTAGACGGGTTTGGAAGGCCCTGTTCATGGGCACGTTCCTCCACATAGCCTGTGTGGAGGAAAGGACAGCGATGCGCACACCTCTTGTGCAGGAGAAGTGGGCTTGGGTTGCAGGGCTGGCCGCGGTGGCCCTTGGATTGGCCGCGCACATGCTGGCTGGCGGCAGCATTCCCGCCGTTCCAGTCCTTCTGCTTCGCCGCACTGTCCTGCCTGGCGGCCCAACTCGTTGCCCGGTGGGTGCACGGACCCCTGCTCTTGCTGCTGCTGTCCGGCCTTGCCCAGCAGTTGCTGCACCTGGGTTTTGACGCCTTTGGCGGGTACTTTCCCGGTAACGGCTTCCTGGACCACTTGCACGGCGGCCCGGTCTTGGGGGGGGACGCGCCGGCAGGGGGGGCAGCAGTCAGTGGTGGCTCCGTTCACCTCCTGCTCTACACGCACACGGCCGCGGCCATCCTCACACTCTTGGTCGCGGCCGGAATCACGAAGCTGACCGAGATGAGAGCCAAGCGCCGCGTTGGCACGGATCCCGCGCTTATCCGCGGATCCCACCCTTGAACGTATCGCTCAACGAACAAGCCGCTGATCCGCTGGCGCAGGGGCACAGGGGCGCCGGGGGCGCAGGGGCGCAGATCAGCCGTCATTGGAGCAACGCGGCGCAACCTTCCCGTAGCCCGGCGACACCGCCCAGTAGCTCAGAGACACCCTGCGTAGCCCTGAGAAAGCCTGGGAAATGAACTTTGATCCCGCCGCATCCCGGCGCCTAGTGTCGTTTGCACGTGGTGTACCCGAGAGGCCAGGGAGCTGCCTGCAAAGCAGCGCACGCGGGTTCGAATCCCGCCACCACGTCTTGGGGGGCGCAAACCTCCCGCGAGGTGGCATTTAATGCCAATGTTTCCCTCAAACATTGGCTTTAAATGCCACCTCGCGGGAGCATGAAGTGAGGCGCAGGGACTTCGCCGGGCCGCAACGCACGGCCTCTCCTTTGCGCAGCGGAGGCGCACGGAAATGTCACCCAGGGTGGAGCCGGCGGACGGATTCCTGACCGACTACTACGAGCACGTTTCAGAGGACGACGTCCGCTATTACACCCCCCCGAAACGCTGCTGGAACGTGCCCGCTACCACCGAACTTTGGCCGAACGGCGCGAACCGGGGGGGCAAGCCGTGATCGGGGGGGTCTTGAACGAGTCCGATGCCAGCGTTGTTGCGATCGTCGCCGATGACATGCCCTATCTTCTCCCCTCCGTCACTGCGGAGATCGCCAGGGACACCGCTTCCATCCGGCTCCTGGTCCATCCAACCTTCAGCGTCGAGCGCGACCCCGTCACGCACCGCCTGACCGAAGTCCACAGGCACCGCACCGCACGGCACTGCCCACCGGCGTCGAACCTTCCAATACAGGCTCCCCCCCGCCGGGCCAGCCACCCAACAACATCACGACGGCGGACTGCTCACCGAGGCGTGGATGGCGATCGAGATCCCACGGCTCCCGGATGAGGCAGCGGCGGAGCTCCTTGTCAGGCGCCTACGGGGGGGAGTCCTGCGGGATGTTCGGTCCGCGGCAGAGGACACCGAAGCAATCCACCAGGAACTCGCAAGGCTCGTCAGGGCATTGGGCGAACTTGCAGGATCAGACCCCGAAGCCAAGGAAGCCCAGGAGCTGCTGGCGTGGCTGGGTGAGGGGAACTTTGTCTTCCTCGGGTACCGCGGGCAGCATGGGCTTGGCTTGCTGCGGGAACCAGGAGAGGACTCCTACAGAGGCTTTCCAGAGGCGGAGTCCCGCCTCCTCACGCTCACCAAGTCCACACAGCGCTCGACGGTCTTGCGCCAGGCGTACCTCGACGAAATAAACATCGCCACGAACGGGACAGAAACGAACGGGACAGAAACGCGCGGCGAGCATACCTTTGTGGGTCTCTTCTCCCCCCAGCTCCACCTCCCACTCAGCCCTGGCGATTCCTGTCATCCGCGACACCGTGAACAACGTTTTGCAGGCCTTCGGCTACCCGCCAAGCTCGCATCACGGCAAGGAGCTCCTGGCTGTCATGGAGTCGTATCCGCGGGACGAACTTTTCCATATTGACGCAGAGCAGTTGGCTGCCCATGCCCGCGAGATCCTGCGCTTGCAGGAACGCCACAGCACACGGCTGTTCCTGCGCCCGGACTCCTATGGACGGTTCATGACAGCGCTCGTGTTCCTCCCGCGCCGCCGGTACAGCACCGCCGTCAGGCTCAACATTGAACGTGAACTGCGCGAGGCCTTCGGTTCGGACTCCATCGAGTTTGAGCTCCGCCTGGGCGAATCCGCCATGGCCAGGGTGTTCTTCCGCGTGCTGCTACCGCAGGCTGCGGCGCATCAGGGGACTCCCGGCGTCGTAAATGCTTTGGTCCTGGAGCCGCGAAT
This sequence comes from Paenarthrobacter nitroguajacolicus JCM 14115, assembly GCA_001313365.1. The sequence goes on along the minus strand of BBFS01000128.1, from coordinate 6,994 downwards.
TATCGCCGCCACCAGGACCTGGGCGCAGGGCCTTGCCGAGGCGCTGCAGGCGCGATATCCGTCCGATGAAGCGGCACTGCTCTCCCGACAGTGGGCTGCCGCGTTCCCTGCCAGCTACAAGGCCGATTACGAGGTGGAAGACGCTGTTGAGGACATCTCGAAGTTCGAGAGCTTCCCGACCGAACCAAGCGAAGAAAGCGACCCGCTGCTGACGGTCTACAAGCGTCCCGGCACTGCCGTCCTCACGGAGGATGCCCGCATCCGTCTGTACCTGACCCGGCCACAGAGTCTCACCCAGATCCTGCCGTTCTTCCATAATCTTGGCTTGAAGGTCCTGGACCAACGGCCCTTCGACGTGCAGCGTGAGGACGGCCGGCAGTTCTTCCTCTACGACCTGGGGGCTCAAGTACCCGCGCGGAGTGGACCCGTTGGCCACCGGGGGATCTGTTGGCCAGTTCGTTCTGCGCCGCTATGCGGGGGGGACGCCGAGTCGGACGCCTTTGATGCCTGGTCATCAAGGAAGGCATCGACTGGCGGAGGGTGGCTATCCTGCGTGCGTATGCAAAGTACCTGCGGCAGCTGGGGGAGCACTAACTCTTACGGCTTCATCGCAGACACCCTCCGGGCAAACACGAAGGCAACACATGCGCTGCTGGAGCTCTTCGAGGCGAAGTTCAACCCGGACAACTACGCGCCGGACCTGTTTGATCCCGAACTCATCAGCCACCCGCACCAGACTGACGGCGACGTTTTCGAGGAAGGCAGCAGCGAACTGAGCCATCGGACGCAGGCCATCCACGCAGCCCGAACCAAACTGGCAGAAGCGATTGACGCTATCCCTGTCCTGGACGCCGACCGCCTCCTCCGGACACTTTCCAGCCTGGTGGAAGCCACACTGCGCACCAATTTCTACCTGGACAAACCGTACGTCAGCTTCAAACTCAATCCGTCCAGCATTGCGGCTGCCCCCCCGGCACCCCCCCGGCCAAGGTTCGAAATCTGGGTCTACTCACCACGGGTTGAAGGGGTCCACTTGCGCTTCGGACCGATAGCCCGCGGTGGACTCCGATGGTCGGACAGGCGCGAAGACTTCCGCACGGAAATCCTTGGGCTGGTGAAGGCGCAGACAGTCAAGAACGCCGTGATTGTTCCCACGGGCGCCAAGGGCGGTTTCTTTCCCAAGCGGCTCCCCCCCGATCCGATGGAGGACCGCGCGGCCTGGCTCGCGGAGGGCCAGGAAAGCTACCGGACTTTCATACGCGGGCTGCTGGACGTGACGGACAACCTTGTGCCGGATCCCGACGGCGGCGCCAACGGTCGCGTCGAGACGCCGCCGCGCGTGGTGCGGCACGACGGCGACGACTACTACCTTGTTGTCGCTGCGGATAAGGGAACAGCCGCCTTCTCGGACCTCGCCAATGCCATTGCCATGGAATACGGTTTTTGGCTTGGGGACGCCTTCGCTTCCGGCGGATCGGTGGGGGGGTACGACCACAAACAGATGGGCATTACGGCCCGCGGCGCCTGGGTATCCGTGCGGCACCATTTCAGCGAACTGATGATCGATTCCCGGGCCGAGGACTTCACCGTGGTGGGCATCGGGGGATATGAGCGGCGATGTCTTCGGCAATGGCATGCTCCTCTCCAACCACATCAAGCTGGTAGCCGCGTTCGATCACCGGCACATCTTCCTGGACCCCCCCAGACCAGATCCATGGTGTCCTACGCAGAGCGGGAACGCCTCTTCAAACTGCCCCCCCGTTCCAGCTGGGCAGACTACGATCGCACCAAACTGAGCCACGGCGGCGGCGTCTTCGCGCGCACGGACAAGTCCATCCGGATCACTGAAGAGGTCAGACTCGCCCTGGGTTTGGAAGAGGGCCCCCCCGGATTGACGGAGAACGCGGATCCAGAGGGGCAGTTGGCCCTGAGCCCGCCGGAACTTCTGAGGGCGATCCTCATGGCGCCGATAGACCTCCTGTACAACGGCGGAATCGGCACCTACGTCAAGGCGTCCACGGAGTCCCATGCCGACGTCGGGGATAAAGCGAACGATGCCATCCGCGTGGATGGCAACCAGCTCCGGACCATATCATCGCCGAAGGCGGCAACCTCGGCGTCACGCAGCGCGGCAGGATCGAGGCTGCGCTGGCTGGCGTCCTGGTGAACACTGATGCGATAGACAACTCTGCGGGCGTGGATTGCTCGGACCACGAGGTGAACATCAAGATCTTCCTGGACCGCATGATCGCCGCAGGCAGGATGTCCGCCGGGGAACGGCCGGCGTTCCTTCATTCCCTGCAGGCCGAAGTCGGCCGGCTGGTGATTAGGACCAACGATGACCAAAACGCCCTGCTCCTCAATGACAAGCAATTAGCCGTCGAATGGAGCCCCCCCAGCTTCGAAAGGACCATGGACTGGCTGGAGTCCGTCACGGACCTGGACCGGGGATTGGAGTTTCTCCCGAGCAACGAGGAACTGCAGGCCCGCGTCCTCACGGGCAAGGGATTAACCACTCCCGAACTTGCGGTGCTGGCCGCCTACGCCAAGATCGAGCTCGCCCGCGAACTCACTGAGGCGGCCTCGCCGACGATCCTTGGTTCTCGCAGACACTCCGCGACTACTTCCCCCCCCAACAGGTTTCGGAACGGTTCGGCGAGCATCTCTCCACGCATCCGCTCCGCCGGGAAATCGTAGCCACGGTGGTGGCCAACGACATGATCAATATGGGTGGCATCGCCTTCGCTTTCCGGGCCATGGAAGAGACCACCGTGTCAGCGGCGGCCGTAGCGCGCGCCTTCGTGGTGATGCGGAAAATCTGGGATCTGGATTCCGTCACGCAGGCCATCGCCCAACTGCCGGCCAGCACACCCAGCGAGCATGGCTCCGCCGTCGCGCTGGACATGCGCCGGCTGCTTGACCGTTCCGTGCGGTGGTACGTGACCCACGACTTCCGCGATAAACCTATTGCCGACGCCCTGGAACGACTGGAACATCCCATGTCCTTGATGCGGGGCAGCTTCACCGGGCTCCTCCACGGCATCAACCTTGCGCATTCCCTGAAGCGCCTTGCGCACACGGACGCCGTGGGGGGGTTGCCCCGCCCTTTGGGGGGGATCCGCGCTTCAGAACTCCTGGTCAGCTATGGCCTGCTGGACATCTCGGCTATTGCGAGGAGCTTCAGGAACCGGCGGACGCGGTGGCAGAGGTGTACTTCGCAGTCTTCGAGCGGATTTCCGCCATCCCTTTGCTGGAACACATCACCATGCTCCCGCGCGATACCCACTGGGAGTCGTTGGCGAGAGCCGCGTTGAGGGACGACATGTATCTGGTGCTGGCCGATATGACCAAAGCCGTGGTCCGGCACACGCCGCGCACCCCGGCTGCGGCTGACCCTGTGGAAAGGATTATGGATTGGGAGCACGGGAACATCGAACAACTGGCGCGCATCCAAGAGACCATCCAGGAGGCTATCAAGCCAGGTCCGGTGGATATTGCCGCACTTTCGGTGGCAGTAAAACTACTCCGCGCCATGGTTCGCAGATGAGACCCGGATCACTGATCTGCCGGTCATCTTACAAATACTTGACGCTCACACTCTATGATTGATGGGTCGCCCTCGCATGCGGCAAGTAATAGGAGGCCCCCAAATGACCCCTGCAATGATTGCAGAACGCGAAATTCGTTTGTCTTTTTCCAAGGCAGACGAGATCCACGACGGACTCGACCGCGCCGTGGATGCCCTGATCGAAAACGCAGCAGCGGACGCTAACTGCGGCATTCTGGTGACCCGGCACGAACCCGGCACCTACACAGTGGCTCTGGACGAATCCGTTCCCTTCGGTCAGACCCGCGAAGTACTCGCTGCCTGATTGCCACCCCTGACGGCACTCACGGCAACGAACAAAAAACCGGGGGGGCCCGTCCCCTTTCCGCATCTACTACCCGCGGAAAGGGAACGAGCCCCGGTTTCTGTTTTAACAACTATCCCCACCCAAGTAGGTCGCATTTAAGCGCGTTTTGAGCGTCCAAAACGCGCTTAACTGCGACTCAGTTGGGTGCCTACCCCCCGGCGGAGAGTCACGCCGTCGGATTTCATGAAGAGTTCCTTGCCCTCTTCGGTAACACCCGACCCCCGCGTGCTCAAGCCATACAACGTTCCCGCTTCCGGAAACTTCCTCGACCCGGCCGGCGGCGATCACATGGGCGTATTTGACCACTTCCACCCGTTCGCCAACTTTCAGCGTCTTCCAGTCGGTAACCGTAGCCGTGTGAGCGCTTCGCCTGGACAGGACTGCTCCGCGTGCCTTCATTGAACTTCTACCCCTTTGTGGATGTTCTCTGTTGTGTATTGAGTTGTGTAAACGGTTGACCGTCAGGCCCACGACATCGTTGGCGTGGACGTGACGTACACCATAAGTTTTACTACATTTGCCACGCCCCCGGTGCTTGCGTTGCGAACAAAGACCGGGGGGGCGTGACAAATATGCCCATCAAATGAGCGTTTTATTCGACGTCAGGCCAAAATCCCGACGGCGGATTCGGCGGCCGCGCGGACCGCGCCGGAGCCAACCAAACGGTCAGCTGCTTCCAGTTCCGGCGACAGGAACCGGTCGGTACCCGGGCCTTGGACCACTTCACGAAGCACCTCAAGGACGGCCGTACCGGCGGGACCCGGGGTGAGTTCGCCGTCGGACATTTGCGTCCGCATGTCAATGGCGCGGGCGCTGGTGACAAGCTCGACGGCGAGCACGCGGCGGAGGTTCTCCACCGCCTTGCGCAGCTTCCGGGCAGCGTGCCAGCCCATGGACACGTGGTCTTCCTGCATTGCGGAGCTCGGGATGGAGTCCACGGATGCCGGAACGGCGAGGCGCTTGTTGTCCGAAACCAAGCCTGCCTGCGTGTACTGGGCGATCATCAGGCCGGAATCGACGCCGGGATCTCCGGCGAGGAAAGCCGGAAGTCCGTGTGAGCGGGCCGGATCAAGCATGCGGTCGGTGCGACGCTCGGCGATGGAGCTGAGGTCCGCGACCGCAATGGCCAGGAAGTCCAGGACGTAGGCCACGGGAGCGCCGTGGAAGTTGCCGTTGGACGTGACGCGGCCGTCCGGGAGGACCACCGGGTTGTCGATCGCTGCGGCGAGTTCGCGGGAAGCCACCAGCGCGGCGTGGTCCACGGTGTCGCGGACAGCCCCCCCGGCAACCTGCGGGGGGGCACAACGCAGCGAGTAGGCGTCCTGGACCTTGGTGTCGTTGATCCGGTGGGACGCGACGATGGGCGAATTGGACAGCACGCGCAGCATGTTGTCAGCGCTGGCAGCCTGGCCCGGGTGGGGGGACGCAGTGCTGCGTGGAGCTCCGGGAGGAATACCTGGTCAGTGCCGAGCAATGCCTCGACGCTCAGCGCTGCGGTGACATCCGCCGTCGCAAGCAGCAAACGGATGTCGGCAATGGCCATCAGGAGCATGCCGAGCATGCCTTCGGTGCCGTTGACGAGGGCCAGGCCCTCTTTCTCCGCCAGCGTGACCGGCTCGATACCGTGCTGCGCGAGCAGCTCAGCGACAGGCGGCTTGCCAGCGGTTCCGTACAGTTCGCCGTCGGGACCCGTTGCTTCGCCTTCGCCCATGAGGACCAGCGCGCAATGGGACAGCGGCGCGAGGTCGCCGGAGCAACCCAGCGAACCGAACTCGCGGACCAGCGGGGTGATGCCGGCGTTGAGGACGTCCACCATGGTCTGCAGGACCACGGGCCGGACGCCTGTGCGGCCGGAGGCCAGGGTCTTGGCGCGGAGGAACATGATGCCGCGGACCACTTCGCGTTCCACGGCCGGACCCATGCCGGCGGCGTGGCTGCGAATCAGCGACTTCTGCAGCTGTGTGCGGAGATCGTTGGGGGGGATGTGGCGGTTGGCCAGGGCACCGAAGCCCGTGGAAATGCCGTACGCCGGGACATCGCTGATAGCAAGATCGTCAATGTGGGCGCGGACCTTGGCCACGTTGTCCAGGGCGTCTTGGGAAATGGTCACCTTGGCGTCGTGGCGGGCGACGGCGACGACGTCTTCCGGGGGGGTGACGCCGCTGGAGCCGAGGGTGACGGTGAGCTGTTGGTGGGTTGTGGTAGTCACTTTGTTGCCTACTTCTCGTTCATTGGGATGCGGACGCCGCGTTCGTTGGCGACCTCGACGGCGCGGTCGTAGCCGGCATCGACGTGGCGGATGACGCCCATGCCGGGGGTCGTTGGTCAGGAGCCGTTCGAGCTTTTCCGCGGCCAGGTCCGTGCCGTCAGCGACGGAGACCTGCCCGGCGTGCAGCGACCGGCCAATACCGACACCGCCGCCGTGATGGATCGACACCCAGGTAGCACCCGACGAGGTGTTGATCAGGGCGTTCAGCAACGGCCAGTCAGCAACCGCGTCCGAACCGTCGGCCATGGACTCGGTCTCCCGGTACGGGGGGGACGCCACCGAGCCCGAATCCAGGTGATCACGGCCGATCACGATCGGGGGGGCCTTGACCTTGCCCTCCTTCACAAGCTGGTTGAACAACAACCCGGCCTTGGCGCGTTCGCCGTACCCAAGCCAGCAAATACGCGCCGGCAAGCCCTCGAACTCCACCCGGTCCGCAGCAGCATCCAACCACTTGTGCAGGTGCTTGTTCTCCGGGAAGAGTTCCTTGATGGCCTTATCCGTGACGGCAATGTCTTCCGGGTCCCCGGACAGCGCGACCCAGCGGAACGGGCCCAAACCCTCGCAGAACAACGGACGAATATACGCCGGGACGAAGCCGGGGGGGAACTCAAACGCCCGCTCATACCCGCCAGTGCGGGCCTCGTCACGGATCGAGTTACCGTAATCGAACACCTCAGCACCGGCGTCCTGGAACTCCACCATCGCCTGGACCTGCCGGGCCATCGAAGCCTGGGCCTTCTTGGTGAACCCTTCCGGATCCGCCGCGGCCTCAACATGCCACTCCGCCACGGTAATACCCTCCGGCAGG
>BBFS01000127.1 GCA_001313365.1 Paenarthrobacter nitroguajacolicus JCM 14115 | reverse complement strand
CGGCGGCGGGTGCCGGTGCAGCAGAAGGAGCAGCCGGAGCCTCGGCGGCAGGCGCTGCAGCCGGAGCGGGAGCCGATGCAGGAGCAGCTGCGCCGGAACCGATGATGGCAAGCACGGAGCCTACCTCTGCTGTTTCGTCCTCGCTGACGCGGATTTCCTGCAGGGTGCCGGCAACCGGGGAAGGAATTTCGGTGTCTACCTTGTCGGTGGAAACCTCGAGGAGGGGGGGTTCGTCCACCTCAACGGTATCGCCAACAGCCTTGAGCCAGCGGGTGACAGTACCCTCGGTGACGCTCTCGCCCAATGCGGGGGGAGGGTTACTTCATGGCCCTCGCCTGAAGCAGCGGGTGCTTCAGCCGCCGGTGCTTCTTCAGCGGTGGGTGCGGCAGGAGCCTCTTCGGCCGGTGCTGCCTGCTCTGCGGCGCGGCAGGAGCTTCCTCAGCCGGTGCGGACTCAGCCGCCGGAGCGGCGGAGCCGGAACCGTCGCCGATTCGGACCAAGGGGGGCGCCTACTTCGGCCGTCTCGTCTTCAGCGACGAGGATTTCTTCGATGACGCCTGAGATCGGAGAAGGGATTTCGGTGTCTACTTTGTCGGTTGAAACCTCGAGCAACGGCTCGTCGATCTCCACCCGGTCACCAACCTGCTTGAGCCAGCGGGTGACGGTTCCTTCGGTGACACTCTCACCGAGGGCGGGCAAGTTAACGGATTCAGACATGTCGTCCCCCCCGTTCTCCTTATTGATCTTTGTGCGGATGAATTCTGCTGGTTCGATCGTGCACACGGCGTATTCCGCTGCATGCACCGATCCGTGGGTCTTGGTAAGACTTAGCCGTGGAGGGCCTTGCCCGCGAGGGCAAGGTGGGCTTCGCCCAGGCTTTCGTTCTGGGTGGGGTGGGCGTGGACCAGCTGGGCCACGTCCTCAGGGTAGGCTTCCCAGTTCACGATCAGCTGGGCCTCACCGATCTGCTCGCCCATGCGGGAGCCGATCATGTGGATGCCCACCACGGGGGGGCCATCCTTCTGGCGAACAAGCTTGACGATGCCACCGGTGCCGAGGATTGAGCTCTTGCCGTTGCCGGCAAGGTTGTATTCCTGGGTCTGCACCTGGTCGTCGCCGAACTTTTCCTTGGCGGCTTTTTCTGTGTAGCCCACCGTGGCGATTTCAGGTTCGCAGTAGGTGACCTTGGGGGGGATGTTGATGTCCTCGACGATTGCCGGGTTCAGGCCGGCGATTTCCTCGGCGACGAAGATGCCCTGCTGGTAGCCGCGGTGTGCGAGCTGGACGCCGGGGGGGACGATGTCGCCGACAGCGTAGATGTTGCCAACGCCGGTGTGGAGGCGTTCGTTGGTGATGACGAAGCCACGGTCGATGGTGATGCCTGCTTCTTCGTAGCCAAGGTTGGCGGTCACCGGACCGCGGCCAACGGCTACGAGCAGGAGGTCGGCTTCGAACGTCTGGCCATCAACCAAGGTGACCTTGACGCCGTCGTCGTTCTGCTCAACGCCCTGGAAGAAGATGCCGGTGGTGAACTTGATGCCGCGCTTCTTGAAGGCGCGCTCAAGGTTCTTGACGATCGAGGCGTCCTCGTTCGGAACCAGGGAGGGGAGGCCTTCAATGATGGTGACATCCACGCCGAAGGACTTCCAGACGGACGCAAACTCGACACCGATGACGCCGCCGCCCAAGACGATGGCGCTCTTGGGGATGTAGTCCATGGTGAGGGCCTGGTCCGAGGTGATGACCTTGCCGCCGATTTCCAGGCCGGGGGGGAGTGAACGGGAGTAGGAGCCCGTGGCCAGGACAATGTTCTTGCCCGTGTAAGAGGTGCCGTTCACGACGACCGTGTTGTTGCCCTGGAGCTTGCCTTCACCCTCGATGACGGTGATGCCCTTGGACTTGATAAGTCCCTGGAGGCCCTTGAACTTACCGGCGATGATGCCGTCCTTGTACGCGTTCACGGCAGACATGTCGATGCTGTCGAGCGTGACGTTCACGCCATACTTGGCGGAATCGCGTGCATGGTCGGCCAGTTCGGCCGAGTGCAGGAGTGCCTTGGTGGGGGGGATACAGCCGTTGTGCAGGCAGGTTCCGCCGAGCTTTGCCTTTTCCACAAGGCCAACGGTGAACCCAAGCTGTACGGCCCGCAGGGCAGTGGCGTAGCCGCCGCTGCCGCCACCGAGTACCAGGATGTCGAATTCTTGCGCAGTTGCCTGATCGGCCACTAAAACGCTCCCTCGCGTGAATGATGACACGGGACTGCGTGCCATCTGGTCTTTGGAACTTGTTCTGCCGTGATTATGCCAGCACCTAAGTTCTCTTGCATTTGTGACTATCGAGTTCACCTTAGCGAACCACCTACCCATGCTCCACCCTCTGCGGGCGTTTGTGGAGCGCTTGTGTCGAGACTCACGTTCACTTGTGACACAGCGCTACACCCCGCATAATTCCGGGGGGGTTGCGCAGGCCCTGGACGACGTTCGTCAGGGACCTGCGCAACCCGGAAGGGCGTGGGGGGAGTGGTGCTAGGCGGAGACCGCCAAGAGATCCTCGGCGTAGGCAACCAGGGTGCGGACGGTGCATCCGGTTCCCTGCTTGGGCGTGTAACCATACGGGGCGCCGTTGTTGAACGAGGGACCGGCGATGTCCACGTGTGCCCACGGGATCTGCTGGCCGTCGCCGTTCTTGCCCACGAACTCACGAAGGAAGACTGCTGCGGTCATCATGCCACCGTTGCGTTCACCGATGTTGGCGAGGTCTGCCACCTGCGAGTCCAGGCTCGGCCGGAGTTCCTCCGGCAGCGGCATCGGCCAGACCAGCTCGCCGGCCCTGTCGGCCGCGGATTTCAGCGCTGCCGTGACTGAATCCGATCCCATGACGCCGGCAGTACGCAGGCCCAGGGCGATCAGCTGTGCGCCGGTGAGTGTTGCCACGTCAATGATGGCGTCGGGCTTCTCCATGCTCGCAGCGACGATGCCGTCGGCCATCACCAAACGCCCTTCAGCGTCCGTGTTCAGAACCTCAACAGTCTTGCCCCCCCGTAGATAGTGAAGACGTCCGCGGGCCGCGCTGCGGCGCCCGAGGGCATGTTCTCCGCGATGCAGAGCCACGCGGTGGCCTTGAGCGGCAGGCCGAGTGAGGCGATGGCCAGGACGGTATTAAGCACGACGGCGGCGCCCGCCATGTCGCTCTTCATGTCACCCATGCCGAGGGCCGGCTTAATGGAGATGCCTCCGGTGTCGAACGTGATGCCTTTGCCGACGAGGGCGATCTTCTGCGTGGCTTTCGCGGGAGCGTATTCCACCTTGACGAGGCGGGGCTGGCGGGTAGAGCCCTTGCCGACGCCGAGGATGCCTCCGAAGCCTTCCTTTTCCAGGCGCTTTTCATCCCAGACCGTGATCTTGACCGGAAGGCCCTTGGCGAGTTCCTTGGCGGACTCGGCGAACGACTCGGGGGGGTACAGGTGGCTCGGGGGGGCTGGTTGACCAAGGTGCGGGTCGCGTTGACCGCGCGGGCGAGCACAATTGCCCGGTCCAGTGCGGGCTGGGCGGACTTGGCATCGACATCCGAGAAAATGAAGGCCTTGGCCACTGGGGGGGCCTTCAGCCCATCCTTGCTGGATCGGTGCTCCGTGTAGGAGTAAGCGCCCAGGGCGGCTCCTTCGGCGACCGCGGCGACGTCGGTGAGGGTCGCCGTCGGGAAGGCCAAAGTGACTGAAGAGGCACCGGCAAGCTGGCGAACAGCGGATCCTGCGGCACGCCGGAGCGCTTCTTCGCTGAGGCTGCCGCAACGGACAGCTTTCCTACGCCTGCAAGGACAAGAATCCCCGAGCCTGTTTCCGGCAGGCCCGGAAGCCGGTGAACCTGGTCCGCGGCCCCGGTGATCCCCAGAAGCTGCAGGAGCCCGCAACGGATTCGGCGGCTTTCGCACTCAACGGGTTGGACAGCAGTACCGGCCCGTCCGCGCCTTGGGCAACGCCAATCACAAGTGCGTCGCTGGGGGGGGACTTTTTCAGGTCCTTGGCGATGATGCCCAGGATGATGTCAGTAGTCTTGACCACGAGGATGTGTCCTCACTTCTCTCTGCATTGCATGGCGGCCCGCATGTTTGGCGGCCTGCCCCCGGTACGCGCCCGACGTCTTTCTGCTACGGCGGCCTTGGTCTTCAGGTCCAGCGTCGCAAAAGGACGTCGGCCCGCTTCGATCGTAGTCTCTTGAACGCTGCGGACGGCAATTAAATGAGAGCTGCGGCACATCGGGGGCAGGAATGCCGTCATGGCGTGGAGCGTTGTATGGATTAATAGAGTCTCGCAGCCAAACAATGGTGCCCGGCGTGCCCATATCGCTGGGTGTCATGGGCCAGGTGCCATGTGGTTGCGCCCGGGACTTCCCCCTAACTTTGTCATTGCGAAAGGAACACGCCGTGTTTGAACGGATATCCGGCTCCCTCCTGGACCCCCCCGAATCGCTGTACGCGCGAAACATTGAGACCTTCCACAGCCCCCCCGAGCTTCGCGGCCTGAACATGGTCATGGGGTTCACGGGCTTTGCCGATGCCGGTCACGTGGTCCGGCAGATCAACGCGGAACTGTTGGACGAACTGGGTGCGGAGGTGGTGGCCATGTTCGATGCCGACCAACTCATCGACTACCGTTCGAGGCGGCCCCACATCAGCTTCGTGGAAGACCACCTGCAGGACTACCAAGCGCCAAAGCTCGGCCTTTACAAGCTGAATGACGGCCTCGGCCAGCCGTTCCTGCTGCTTGCCGGCTTCGAACCAGACCTGCAGTGGGAGCGCTTCTCGAGGCCGTCGTCGGAATTGTTGAAGAGCTGGACGTCAACCTGGTGACCTGGATCCATTCCATCCCCCCCATGCCCGTCCCGCACACGCGGCCCGTTGGAGTGACGGTTCATGGCAACATGCCTGAACTCATTGAGGGAATTTCAAGTTGGAAACCCACGGTAGATGTTCCTGCTGCCATTGGACACATCCTGGAACTCCGGCTCACCGAAGCGGAACGCAATGTGGCCGGCTACGTCATCCATGTCCCGCATTACCTGTCTGAAGCGGAGTACCCGCCGGCCGCCGTCGCCGGCTTGGAATACCTGGGGGGGGCGGCAACCTCCCTCATGCTGCCAACGGACAGGCTCCGGGAAGCCGGGCGTGAAGTGGGCCGCCAGATCGCGGAGCAGATCGAGGCTTCTGAAGAAGTTCAGGCAGTAGTCACAAATCTCGAGACGCGCTATGACGAGAAATCCGAGGGCATCGTCCGCCGCTCGCTGCTGGCAGATGAGAACGATGAGCTGCCCAACGCCGAGGATATTGGAGCTGCTGTAGAGGCCTATTTGGCGCGTAAAGACTCGCCTCAATAAATCAGCTTTGAGTTGCCGGCAGGCATAATTGTTGGGTGAATGCTCCCCGCGCCTGGCTCATCTGGACGATCGGCGTGTTCGCCTACCTGGTGGCGGTGGCGCAGAGAACCTCGTTTGGCGTCGCAGGGTTGGAAGCTACTGAGCGGTTCCATGCCAGCGCCGCTGCCATCTCCTTCTTCACGGTGCTTCAACTCCTGGTCTATGCAGGGCTGCAGATCCCCGTCGGTGTTCTGGTGGACAGGTTCGGTTCGCGGGCCATGGTGGCAGGTGGTGCCGTGCTCATGGGACTGGGGCAGTTGCAGTTGGCCTTTGCGGACAGTGTTCCCGGTGGCGTCCTGGGCCGCGTCCTGGTGGGAGCCGGCGATGCGATGACCTTCATTTCGGTGATCCGCCTGGTCCCGTTGTGGTTCGCTCCTGCAAAGGTTCCGCTGGTCACTCAACTGACTGGCATGTGCGGCCAGCTCGGCCAACTCTTCAGTGTGGTTCCGTTCGCGCTGCTTCTTCACTCGGCCGGATGGACGCCCGCGTTCCTCACCCTGGCAGCCATGTCCGTACTGGCAGTAGTCCTCGTGCTCGCAGTGCTTCGGGACGCACCACCCGGCACCGCGCCCCGGGACACCGGCCAGGGCCTCCGTGCCACCGGTATCTCGCTGTCCCGCGCGTGGAAACAGCCCGGCACCCGGCTGGGCCTCTGGAGCCACTTCACAGTGCAGTTCAGCGGGAACCTGTTTGCCATGACATGGGGCTATCCCTTCCTGTTATCGGCGCAGGGACTCGATGCCGGGACCGTCTCCGGGCTCATGGCACTATTTGTTGCGACGGCGATCGTTGCCGGCCCTGGTTTTGGCCGGTTCGTCTCTAAACATCCCATGCGAAGATCCGCCATGGTCCTGCTGATTGCGTTGGCTACAGCCTTGGCTTGGGCCGCCGTGCTGGTTCTTCCTGAGCGCGCCCCCCGCTGTGGCTCCTGGCCGTCTTGGTGGTGGTACTGGCTGTGGGTGGGCCCGGGTCCATGATCGGATTCGACTTCGCCAGGACATTCAATCCTTCGCATCGAATCGGCACGGCAACCGGCATCGTCAACGTTGGCGGTTTTATTGCGGCGCTCGTCGCCATTTACCTCATCGGTCTGGTACTCGACCTCCTGTACGCCAGTGGCTTCTCCGGCGGTGATTTGTACGGGCTTGCGCCGTTCCGTATTGCCTCAGTGTTCAGTTCGTTCTTCTTGGCCTTGGTACGGTGCTCATCCTGGTAACACGGCGGAAGGTGCGACGCCAGATGGCATCCCAGGGGGGGATTCACGTGCAGCCGCTGCTGGCCGCCCTTGCCAGGCAGCGTCGGGAACGGATCGAGCGGCGACGTGCCGCACGAACCGTTTCTCCGGACGAGCACTAGGAGGCCCGCGCTGCTGCGGCAGCTTTTCCACATAGGCGTGATGGTTACTGTCTCCTCCGGCAGGACTTGAGCAGGGTGGAACCATGACTTCCAACAGAACGCTTAGCATCCACCAACCCGAAGACATTCTTGGCTACATTCCCCCACATGCTGGGTTACTGGCCCGAGGACAGCCTTGTGGCCATCACCATGCAAGGGAAGGTCCTTGGCGCCACACTGCGGGTGGACCTGCCGAACCTTGATTCACCACAAGCCCGCTCGGGTTTCGCGGACCAGATCCGCAATTTCCTGATCGCCGATGAGGACGCTAACGGGGTGGTGCTTGCCCTCTACACCGACTCCGGATGGGAGGACGGCGACGTGGTACGGCAGGCAATTCCGCTGCTCGAAGCCCTCCAGTGGAGTCTGGACGAGGTTGATTTATCGGTCCGGGACGCGTGGCTGGTTGGCTCCGAGTACTGGCGCAGCGCCTACTGCACAGATCTTCAATGTTGCCCGGTGCCGGGATTGCCTGTTGATCGCATCAAGAACAGCAGGCTCAGTGCAGAACTCGTGTACCGGGGGGGAGCTCCATCGGGCCGTCGCCGAGGAGCGGGCCCGGACAGCCCCGGCTTTCAAGTCCGGGGGGGACGTTGGACCCTCTGGTGCTGGCAGCAGAGACACGCTACGGGAAGCAGATTCTCGGTGGGTGGCGGAGCGAGCGGTGTCTGGACGCCGTCCTTGCTGTGTGGCACCACGTGCTTAAGAGATGCGAAGCGGATGACCCACTGCAGCCCGGGGGTTGACGCGGAAATCCTGGGCTTCCTCAGAACAACCCTGAGAGTCCCTGCGTGGCGGGACGCTGTGGTTGTCATGGCGGCAGCAGGCATGGAGTCCGCAAAGTCCGGTGCTGCGGCGTTCGGACTTTTCATCGAAGACGACGCAGGCACGCCTTTCGACCCACAAGAACTCGGCGTACCGGCCCCGTCCGTTCCGGCTGCCAAAGTTCATCATGAGCCCGATACGTCCGGGGGACGTCTTCACCTACGGAGATGTCCTACTGGGCATGCAACCGCACATGCCTTGTTGGAACACCCTTGACGCATTGCAACAGGTTCTTGCCGGGCTTTGTGTCGACGACGAAGCCGGCGTAGTGCCAGCAGCGGCATTGACCCTTCAGGCTGGATTTCCTGGTGCAAGGGGGGCGTGGATCCGTTGCGCACGCCTGCCTTAGCCGGGCGGAGGCTGCGCAACCGGGATACCGGCTGGCCGAACTGCTCATGGACCTTCTGGGACAGGGGGACCATCTGCACCTGGGCGCGGAGCTCCGAGACCGCATGGCGCGGGTTCAAGGACACGGTGGCCTAGGGGGCTTGAAAATTCCCTAGGCATGCGTTTCGCAAAACCGTGAGACAATGGATGCCGAGACCCGGTTGGGTCCGCGTTCGAATGCCTGAATTGGCCCCTTCATCGGGAACAAAACAGTGTCGTCGGGAGTTCTCTATAGAGACTCTGCAGGCGGCGATCGCATTTGAAATTGATCGCGGACTTGACAGGGTCATAGTGGTGTTGCCCGTATGGTGATTCCACAGACCGCCGCTAGAAAGGTTTTCTGTGACCCCCCCGTCTTCCGTCGAGAAGGAACCCGCCGCCCAGGCCGAATTGTCCGCTGAGGAAAAGAAGGCGGCAACATCGGCAAAGCGCGCAGCGACACGTGCTGCCAACAAGGCCTCAGAGGGCGACTCTGACAAGCCGGCACCCAAGAAGCGTGGACCCAAGCCCGGCGCGAAGGCCGCCGCTGAGGCCGCGAACAAGTCCTCAGGATCCGACGCTGAGGATTCCGGCGGCGAGGATGAAGACTTTGATCCCGCAGCTGCCGAGGAAGTCGAAGTCGGAGAAGATGACGTCGAGGACGGCGCCACGGCTACCAAGGACAAGGCTGCTCCCTCAGGTACGGGATTCGTCTACTCCGATGCCGACGACGACGACGCTCCTGTCCAGCAGGTCATGTCGGCCGGTGCTACTGCCGACCCCCCCGTCAAGGATTACCTGAAGCAGATCGGCAAGGTCGCACTGCTGAACGCAGAGCAGGAAGTTGACCTCGCCCTTCGGATCGAGGCCGGCCTCTTTGCCGAGGAAAAGATCAACGCTGACGACGGATCCATGGATCCCAAGCTCAAGCGTGAGCTTGAATTCGTCATTCACGATGGCAAGCGTGCCAAGAACCACCTGCTCGAAGCCAACCTGCGCCTGGTCGTTTCCTTGGCCAAGCGCTACACCGGCCGCGGCATGCTCTTCCTGGACCTGATCCAGGAAGGCAACCTGGGCCTTATCCGTGCAGTTGAGAAGTTCGACTACACCAAGGGCTTCAAGTTCTCCACCTACGCAACCTGGTGGATCCGTCAGGCGATTACCCGCGCATGGCAGACCAGGCCCGCACCATCCGCATTCCGGTGCACATGGTGGAAGTCATCAACAAGCTGGCCCGCGTACAGCGCCAAATGCTTCAGGACCTCGGCCGCGAACCGACCCTGAAGAGCTGGCACTCGAGCTGGACATGACGCCTGAGAAGGTTGTCGAGGTCCAGAAGTACGGCCGCGAGCCGATTTCGCTCCACACCCCGCTGGGTGAGGACGGTGACTCGGAGTTCGGTGACCTGATTGAGGACTCCGAGGCTGTGGTCCCTGCCGACGCCGTGAGCTTCACGCTCCTGCAGGAGCAGCTGCACTCGGTTTTGGACACCCTGTCCGAGCGCGAAGCCGGAGTTGTGGCAATGCGCTTCGGCCTGACCGACGGCCAGCCGAAGACTTTAGACGAAATCGGCAAGGTCTACGGCGTCACGCGCGAGCGTATCCGCCAGATCGAATCCAAGACCATGTCCAAGCTGCGGCACCCGTCCCGCTCGCAGGTCCTGCGGGACTACCTGGACTAATAACATCCCAGAACCGGTGTTGAGAGCGGCCCAGTCGGAATTCCGGCTGGGCCGCTTTTTCTTGTTGGCCACAACAAGCTGGCCACAAAAAGCTCAACGCAACAAGCTCAACGCAACAAGGCCCCCCCTCCCGTGTGGGAGGAGCCTTGTCATGTAATCAAAAAGGGTTTCCGGATAACCGGACTGCCTAGTCGACGGGGACGGGAGCCTTCTCGTTGAGGCGCTCGGTCTCATCGTGCCAGCCGGAAGTCATTGGCCGAAGCGTAGCTTCAACTGCACGTGCGTGGTGGCCGCAGAAGAGCAGCTCACCACCGGAGGACTCGAGTACAACGCGGACGTACGCTTGGGCTCCGCAACGGTCACAGCGGTCAGCTGCGTTCAGCGTGCGGTCTGCAACTGCTGTTGTCATGTCGGCCTCCTTAGTAGTTCTGTACATCCATATAACCAGCATTCGAGGCAGATCCATGGCAAGGATGGGTCACTTTCGCTGTCCGCGTATCACATGTGCGTAACGTAACCAGGCAGGCAGCGCCCGCGCTGGAGTGGCAAACGGCGCTGATGACTTCCCCGGCTACGCTTGTACGGGCAGTGTTTGCCTTGAATTACCAGTCAACACACGGCTGGGAAGCACCCGGAGATATACCCCGAAGGAGCACACCGCGAGTGGCACCGAGTTCTGAATACAACGCCCGGCATCTGTCTGTCCTTGAGGGCCTGGAAGCCGTTCGCAAGCGCCCGGGCATGTACATCGGCTCCACTGACTCGCGCGGCCTCATGCACTGCCTATGGGAAATCATCGACAACGCCGTAGATGAGGCTCTTGCAGGCTTTGGACATGACATTAAAGTCATCCTGCATGCCGACAACTCCGTGGAAATCCACGACGACGGCCGCGGTATCCCTGTGGACGTAGAGCCCAAGACAGGCCTCTCCGGCGTCGAAGTCGTGTTCACCAAACTGCACGCGGGCGGCAAGTTCGGCGGCGGTTCCTACACAGCCTCGGGCGGTTTGCATGGCGTCGGAGCTTCAGTGGTGAACGCTTTGTCCAGCCGCCTTGATGTCCAGGTGGACCGGGGGGGCAGCAAGACCTACCAGATGTCGTTCCGCCGCGGCGAGCCGGGACGCTTCGTGGATTCCGGTGCAAAACCAAGCCCCCCCAATGCACCCTTCGAGCCGTTCGTTGAGAACTCGGTGCTGGATGTTGTGGGCAAGGCAAAGCGTGGCGTCACGGGAACTCGCGTGCGTTATTGGGCAGACCGTCAAATTTTCACCCCTGACGCCAAGTTCTCCTACGACGACCTGGCAGCGCGGGCCCGCCAAACATCGTTCCTTGTGCCCGGCCTGAAAATCACCGTGCGCGACGAGCGCAAGCTGGCCGGAACACCTGGTGAGGCCGGTGTCCATGAGGAAGTGTTCCATCACGATGGCGGCATCTCCGAGTTTGTCGAGTTCCTCGCTGCCGATTCCGGAGTGACGGATGTCTGGCGCCTTCACGGTTCTGGAAAATTCAAGGAAACCGTTCCGGTCCTCGATGAGAACGGGCACAGCAAGATCGCGGAAGTTGAACGTGACTGCGAGGTGGACATCGCCCTGCGTTGGGGCATCGGTTACGAGACCACTATGCGCAGCTTCGTCAACATCATCGCAACGCCCAAGGGCGGAACGCACCAGTCCGGTTTTGAGGCCGCCCTGCTGAAGACCTTCCGCAAGGCCGTGGAGACGAACGCGCGCAAGCTCAAAGCCGGCAACGACAAGATTGAGAAAGACGACATTCTCGCCGGGCTGACTGCCGTCCTGACTGTCCGGCTTGCGGAGCCGCAGTTCGAGGGACAGACCAAGGAGATCCTTGGTACCTCGGCGGTACGGGCAATCGTGGCCAAAGTGGTTGAGAAGGAAATAACTACAAGGCTGAACTCGGCCAACCGCAACGACAAAGCCCAGTCGGCGCTCCTCCTGGAGAAGATGGTCGCCGAGATGAAGTCGCGCATCTCTGCCCGCGTGCACAAGGAAACCCAGCGCCGCAAGAACGCCCTGGAAACTTCGTCAATGCCCACCAAGCTTGCAGACTGCCGTACTGATGACGTCGCGCGCTCTGAACTGTTCATCGTGGAGGGTGACTCGGCGCTCGGTACTGCCAAACTTGCCCGCTCATCCGACTTTCAGGCACTGCTGCCCATCCGCGGCAAGATCCTGAACGTCCAGAAAGCATCCGTAGGCGACATGTTGTCCAACGCTGAGTGCGCGGCGTTGATCCAGGTTGTGGGCGCCGGCTCGGTCGAAGCTTCGACATTGACGCTGCCCGTTACGGCAAGGTCATCCTCATGACTGACGCGACGTTGACGGCGCGCACATCCGCACACTGCTGCTCACCCTGTTCTTCCGATACATGCGTCCCATGGTCGAGGCCGGCCGCGTGTTTGCCGCTGTCCCGCCCCTGCACCGCGTGGAAGTGATCAACCCCCGGCCAGAAGGCCAATGAGATGATCTACACCTACTCAGAGGCCGAGCTTCACGTGCTTCTCTCCAACCTTGCCAAGGAAGGCAAACGCTACAAGGAACCTATCCAGCGGTATAAGGGTTTGGGCGAAATGGACGCTCAGCAACTGGCCGAGACCACTATGGATCCACGACACCGGACCCTCCGGAAGGTGGGCATCGATAGCGCCCAACGTGCCGAGGAAGTCTTCGATCTTTTGATGGGCTCGGACGTGGCGCCGCGTAAGGAGTTCATTATTGCCGGCGCGGCCACCCTGGACCGGGAGCGCATCGACGCCTAGCTCGGCTTTGACGGAACCGGGGGGGCACCATCAGCGGCCTGTGGCGTGGGGGGGGCGCCCGGGGGGGCGGCGA
>BBFS01000126.1 GCA_001313365.1 Paenarthrobacter nitroguajacolicus JCM 14115 | reverse complement strand
TTGAGGGCTCAAAACGACATGTGCTGCGACTTAGTTGGGGGCCGGATCTGCGGATCGCGCCCTCGCGCTCATGCGTTGCTTTGCCGTGTTGCTGCCCGGCCCCCCCACCGGTGTATGCGAGGTTGCCTTTGCCAAGCCAAACAGCGGCATGCCGTTGTACACCACTTCAATACCCGACGCCGGGACTTGGTACGTCTCGTGCCACACGCCAACGTCGCCGCTGCCCGCGAACTCCTTCATGAATTTCCGCCAGGGGCCCAGATGCGGCGAATCCCTGTCTGCGGCAAAGCGCCTCAGATGCTCCGGACTTTCCCAGTAGCTGAGCAGGATGGTAGTCCGCCCGAACCACTGCTCGCTGCCAAGGAGACCGGCGTCCGGGTTCTTGGCAAGGTGCTGCATCATGGTGGGCATGGCCGACGCCACCTTGGCGACGCGGCCCAGCTTCCACCACCGGTTTGCCCGCATCCCGATGAGGAAGACGGTCACTGTATCGCGCCCGATATCCGCGGTGAAGCGGCCGGGGGAAGATCTCCTGTGCCATGTGAATCCTTCAGTTGGGGGGGAACCCCTGATTTTGTTGGATCCGGGTTTCATAACGTTGTTATGAAACAATGTTATGAAACATTGAGGGCATGGCAAGACCTGTAGTTCATGATCAACACGTCCAGGATCGACTCCTCGCGGTAACCGCCGAACTGGTGGACCGCGAGGGGGGGCCGGCCCGCGTCACCCTTCGTGACGTAGCGGCAGCGGCAGAAACGTCCACCACCGCGATCTACTCCCTCTTCGGCGGTAAAGCGCAACTGCTGACCGCCGCCATCGACGACGGTTTCCGCTCCTTTGGTGAGTCCCAACGCGCTGCGGCCAAGGACGGGCTGCCGGGATTGGGCCGGGCCTACCGCATTTGGGCACTGGAGCACCCGGCCCTTTACCGCCTCATGTTCGGCGGGGCGCTGGCCGCCTATGTTGATTGCAGCCCGACGCCGGCAGTCGCTTCCGATTCAATGCTCCCCCCCCTGGTGGAGGCGGTAGTCGCCGCCCAATCAGCGGGCATTCTGGCAAGGACGACCCCCCCGCGCTCATGGCAATGGCCATATGGGGACAGGTCCATGGGCTCGTCAGCCTGGAACTTGCGCAGATGAATGATCCCGCCACCGATTGGGCATCGATCTACGAGGCCGCCCTGGAATCCGTAACCCGGGCCTGGGCGGCCTAACCGGAACTGCTATGCGTAAACCTTCTCCAGGAACGCACCCCAGGCCTTGGCCGTAAGTTCTGCATCGCCGGAACCGCTGAACTCGTGCACCGTCATCCCGACCGGAGCACCGAATGCGTTCCGACCGAAGAAGCGGTACATCGTATCCGCGGTCCGGAGGCCCAGGAAGTTCTCGTTGGAGAAGTCCACTACCCCCGGCCAGCCGCCCCCACGCCGTCGACGTCAACATCCACTGCGGTACCGGCGGCTACACCGTCCACATTCAAGGCCTTTTTCAGCTGAACGAATCCATCCACCGTCTGCGAAGAAGCAGGCGCCTGAATGTCCGTGAAAACCACGGGCTTGCCGTCGAAGTACTGCAGGTACTGACCCAACGTGTGCAGGTAAAACTCCGTGTGCTTGCTGGCGCCGTCGTATTGCTCATCCCAGTTCTCGGCAAAGATCCCGCTGTGAACGTAGTGGAGCTTGGCGCGGCCACCCTCCAGCGGCTCAAGGATGTGCTCCAACTGGTTGAACCATCCATCCGGGCCGTCCATGCGGGACACAAGGTGGCTGGGGTATTCCTCGGTGGTCTTCACGTCCGGCCACTGATCCGTGGGGGAACATCCAGGCGGGGGTGTCCTTGGTGACCGCCTGCCATACTCGTTCAGGGGTGCCGGGCAGTTCGACGTCCGTCTCAATTTCGAATTTCCGGTTATCAGTCATTGCTTTGGTCCTTTTCTGCTGAGTGCTGGGTTGAGGGTGCTTTCAGTGCCCCGGTTTTGAGTGCGGGGGGGTGAAGTACAACGACGAGGCGGTGCTTGCGTCCGCCGCCCGCCACGGCGGCAGCACCGCCGTCGTGGTACTTGTCCACGAGTTGGGTCACCGCCACACCGAGCTCCTCCGCGAATGCTGCGCGTTCGGCAGCGGAGCGGAAGGTGATCTCGCCGTCGATCGCGAAACTGGCCAGTTTCTTCTTTGCAACGGCAGCGCCGGCGATGAGCTTGCCCATTTCCTGCACGGTTCGGGAAGCCAGTGAAAGCAACCAGAACGCGGAGAACCGGTCAGAGAAGCGCCGCGGATCGGGTGCCACAGACGCCAAGGCGACAGGCGAGATCAGGTACGACGCCGCGGTCGAGCGCAGTACGCGCTCGGTGACGTTGCCCTTGCGTCGTTCCTCCACCAGCTCCACCAAACCGTGCCGTTCGAGGGCTTTGAGGTGGTAGTTCACCTTTTGCCTGGGCAACCCGACCTTCGCGGCCAGCTGCGTGGCGGACGCCGGTTCGACGAGCTCCTGCAGGATTCGGGTGCGGATCGGATCCAGCGACGCTTCCGCCGCGGCCGGGTCCTCGATCACTTCGATGTCCAACATGCTTCAAGTATGCTCACCGACAATTTTTATTGTCAAGAACTTTTTTATCGTCGGCCTATCTCTCCCGTTGTGAGGCCTGTTTTGCGCCTTTCGGAGCCGCCCAAGGGTGCAGAGCGGGCCTCCCAACGCAACGCCGGTAGAATTGACCAGTGATGCAATCCCCCCCTCCCCCGTGCGCGACGGCGTGAACGCGACCCGCCTTCGCCTGCCGGACGAGGGACCGTGGACCACCGCAATGGACTACATGATGCATCGTTGGGGCCATATCGATCCTCAGGCATCGAGGACCGCTTTGACGCCGGAGAGATCGTGGGCGAAGGCGGCGTACCGCTGAACCGCAGCACCAAGCTGGAGGACCACACCTTCATCTGGTACTACCGCACACTCCCGCCCGAGACCCGCCTGCCCGTGGAAATCAACATCCTCCACCAAGACGAACACATCCTGGTGGTGGACAAACCGCACTTCCTCCCCACAACGCCGGGCGGCACCTACATCCAGGAATCCGCGCTGGTCCGGCTCCGGAACCTGCTCAACCTCCCGGACCTCATCCCCATGCACCGCCTGGACCGAATGACGGCCGGCCTGCTGCTGCTCTCCACCAACCGGAGACACGCGGCAAATATCAGGTCCTCTTCGAGAAGCGCCAGGTCCAGAAGGAATACGAGTGCGTGTCCGCCGCGACACCGGCCGCAGGCTATCCCGCCGTCGAATTCCCGGTGGTTGTCCGCAACCGCATGACCAAGTCCCGCAGTTACCTGCTCGCGGAAGTCATCGACGGAGAACCGAACGCGGAAACCCGCATTGAACAGACAAAAACGTTCGACGCCGGAACTCACCAGCGCGCGTTATACCGGTTGGAACCACACACAGGAAAGACTCACCAACTCCGCGTGCACATGGCCTCGCTTGGGTTGGGAATCGTCAACGACGCCTTCTATCCGGACTTGCTGGACAAAGCCCCGGACGACTACTCCAAACCCCTTCAGTTACTGGCCCGCGGCATCACATTTGTGGATCCCATCAGCGCGCAACGCGTGGAATATCGCAGCAAATTGGAGCTCAGCGAAGCCCGCGGCTAAGGGCCTCCCACACCCATTCCACGTGACTCTGAGCAGGACTACCATGAGGATTCCGGGGGGGTAGTTTGGCAAGGGGGGGCGGGAGATGGACAATTCAGTTGAGTTTCCAGGCGACTCAGTTGAGCTTCCAGGCGACAGGGCCGCATCAGCTTTCGCCTTCTCTGCTGCTGCCGCGGGTGCCCTCGGTATCGCCACCCTCGCAGCAATGTACGCCGTGGAAGTGCCCAAGGGTGGCCCGTTCGTTTTCGGTGCCATCAACGATGCCACGGGAGCCGTATTCAACGTTCTTGCTATACCGGTAATCCTCCAAGTTCACCAGCGTCTCCCGAAGGCACCGTGGACCGGGCCATTGAAGTGGGTCACCGTAACAGCATGCGCAGCCGGGGCCACGAGTTCGGCGTTGCTGGTATTCAAGGTCCTGGACTTTGGGCCGTCAACAGCAATTTCCGTTGCGGCAATCGTCGTCCAAGGAGCTTGGTTCTTTGTGGCGAACAACAAACTTCTCCACGTTGAGGACTACCCGCAGGGGCTCGCGAAGCTCGGCCGGTTCATCGGCGGAGCCTCTGGATCGGCTCCCCCCCCTGGCTGGCCTGGGGTTCCTCCTTCCCGGGCCCGAGTGGCTCCGTTACGGGATGATGGGAGCGGGCTTCATCGCGGGGGGGCATCGTCCTGGGCCGTCTGGCCGTACTGGTACTTCAAGGCCGGCAGGTTCCTCGGCCACAAACAAGCGGCGGGCGTGCCCGGTGGGGGGGCGCCCTCAGCGGCATGAGGTCAGTCACCCCCCGGGTGAGTCGCTAAACCGCGGCTAGGACTCACCCCCCCTCGGCGAGGAGTTAAACACAGCACGGAAGACCGCCGTCGTCTCCTCCGAAAACAGTACGAACTCCACCAGCTCAAGCGGGCTGTCCACAGCGCCCGAAACTGAAGCTGACGACGAAAACGACCTCACGGCGTCGAACGCTACCTCCGCGACCTGACCGGCGTCCCAGCCGTAAATTCCGGCGCTGATCGCAGGAAAGGCGATGGATCGGGCACCAAGATCCGCCGCCACCCTCAGGCTCTGACGGAAGCACGACGCCAGCAGCGCCGGATCGGTTTGACCCGCGTGCCGGTTGGGTCCCACTGTATGGATCACCAAGCGTGCGGGGGGGAGCCGGAAGGCGGGCGTAGCCGCGGCGTCACCTACCGGAAGTCCGTCCTGCAGTTGCGTCCGGCGCAGCTCGCGGCAGGCCTCAAGAAGTTCCGTGCCCGCGGCCCTATGGATGGCGCCGTCCACTCCCCCTCCACCGAGCAGTGACGAATTGGCGGCGTTGACGATCGCGTCAACCCGGCGGGTGGTGATGTCACCGCGCAGAATCTCGATTCGCATGGCGCCAGTCTCACCCC
The DNA here is from genome assembly GCA_001313365.1 of Paenarthrobacter nitroguajacolicus JCM 14115. The sequence goes on along the minus strand of BBFS01000126.1, from coordinate 7,768 downwards.
CGAGCGAGGGACGCGGCAAGTGCGGTACCTTTTGCCCATGGACATCATCGCTCCAGAGACGTGGGGGGGATCCGCAATTTACCTGTGGATTGTCCCCATTGTGTTGGGCGATGCCATCTTCCCGCCCATCCCCCTCCGAGATGGTGGTGATCACCGGCGGGGCGCTCGCAGCCGACGGCCACGCCAACTTCTGGCTCATCCTGTTCCTTGCTGCGTTCGCTTCCTGGCTGGGCGACATGGCAGTGTTCCTGCTGTTTAAGCGGCGCATCAGCCACGTTCTGGACCGGTGGTCGTGGGGGCCGCCGGGTCCACCGCGGAATCCACGAGGCCATCGCCAAAGCCGGCCGTTCGTCAACCTACGGCGCCATCATCGGCGCTCGGTTTATCCCAGGCGGAAGGCTCGCCACCTCATCCGCGGCGGGCATCGCCAACGTTTCGGTCCGCGGTTTCAGCCTGTGCGCCGGCCTGGGCGCAGTGCTTTGGGCAGTGTGGCAGGTCGGCTTGGGCTACTTCACGGGCTCCACCACCAAGCTTCCCTTTTGGGCCAGCTCACTGATTGGGGTGGGACTGGGCCTGGTCATCGGCGTGGTGGTCGGATTGATCGTTACCCGGCGCCGCGGCAGCCGATCCCCCCCCGTAGACGAACCCTTCGACGCCGACAAGCCCGGCGACGTTCCGCAGCCCGAGTAGGGCTGACTAACTGTCTAAACCGGCGACCAACGGCCGCGGCTCCGACGCAACACGAAAAGGCTTCCAGTGATAGCAACGCGTTCGACGGCGTCACGCATCATGCTGCCGACGTCCGGGCTTCGTCGTTCTCGCCCGAGTAATCCCGGTCGCCCACTGTGAAGCGCAGGCTGATCTGGGGTACGCCTCCCCACGATGTCGAGCTGGTTCGATTCGACATGGTGGCGGGTTTCCAGCGCCTCCACGGCTGCGGCCATCACCGACTCGGGTGCGTTGCCCGGCTTAAGGCCAGTGATCTTCAACTTGGTCTGGAACGACGGCATCCCACTACCCTAACGCTCTCGCACATCCCACGCCCTTGGACGGATGCCTCTCTCACCGGGTGAGAGAGGCATCCGGGGGGGAATCCCGAGGGATGTGAGAGAAGGTTTGCTAGCCGGTGTTGCGCAGGCCTGCAGCTACACCGTTGACGGTGATGAGCATGGCCCTTTGGAGCCGCTCGTCGATCTCGCCTCCGGACAACTGCTCCTCGCGCACGCGACGGAGCAGCTCTACTTGCAGGTAGCTGATCGGGTCCAGGTACTGATCGCGGATTTCGAGTGAACGCTTCAGCGTCGGCTGGGCATCCAACAACTCAATCTCACCCGTAAGCCGTTCGATTTCGGCCACAGTGAGCTCGTACTCGTCGCGGATCATGTGGAACAGCCTGTGCAGTTCCTCCGGGACCAGCGACGAAACGTAATGACCGGCAATTTCCATATCCGTCTTGGCCAAGGTCATTTCCACGTTGGAGATCACAGAGCGGAAGAAGTGCCAGCGGTCCATCATCTCCAGCAGCTGATCGGTGTCGCCGGCTTCGCGGGCGGCTTTCAAGCCGGAGCCCACGCCGAACCAGCCGGGAACGATCTGGCGTGACTGGGTCCAACCGAAAACCCACGGAATCGCCCGCAGGCCACCGAGTCCGGCACCTGAATCCGGACGCTTGGAGGGGGGGCGCGAGCCGATGTTCAATGAACCCAGCTGCTCCACCGGCGTAGAAGCGAGGAAGTAGGCCGGAAGCTGGGGGGATCGTCAATCAATGTGCGGTAGCGGGCGAACGCTGCATCCGAAATGGTTTCCATGACATTGGCGTACCGCTCACGCTCGTCATCCGAGGTGCGCGGAGTACGGTGTAGGGCCGACCCCCCCTGCATTACTGCAGCCAGGGAAAGTTCCAGGTTTTCGCGGGCGAGCTCTGGCAGGGAGTACTTATCTGAAATGACCTCCCCCTGCTCGGTGAACTTGATCTCGCCTTCAAGTACGCCGTTCGGCTGGGCCATGATGGCGTCATAGGTGGGTCCGCCACCGCGGCCCACAGATCCTCCGCGGCCGTGGAACAGGCGCACGCGGACGCCATGCTTGGCAGCTATGTCACGCAGCTTGCGCTGGGTCTTGTGAATCTCCCACTGGCTGGTCATGACGCCGGATTCCTTATTGGAATCGGAGTAACCCAGCATGATCTCCTGAATGTCTCCGCGGAGACGGACAAGTTCCCTGTAGGACGGGTCGGACAGCAACTGGTCCACGATCTCGGCCGAAGCCCGGAGTTCCTCCACCGTTTCCAAAAGCGGAGCAAACCCGATCTTGGCATGGGGGCTTGCCGCTGAAGAGATCGATCAGGCCGGCTTCACGCGCAAGAACTGCTGCAGCAAGGACGTCATCGGCACCACGGGTCATGGAGATGATATAGTCTCGACGACGTCCGGACCGTAGGTGTGCAGGGCCTGGCGGATGCTCCGGAAGACGTCGTACGTGCCGTCCGCAGTGCCTTCAAGCTTGATCGGGTGGCCGGACAGCGGCCGGCGGGAAGCCAACTCGGCCCCAAGGAACGTGAAGCGTTCCTCACGCGTCAATTCGCCGTAAGGCTTTTCCGTGCCGAGCCGGTCCACCAACTGCCCCCCCACGGCATCATGGTGGTAATCGGCGTGTTCGCGGATGTCCAGTGTTGCCAGGTGCAAGCCAAAGGCAGCGATTGCCCTGCGGACGCGGGCCAGGGCGCCGTCTGCCACCAATGCGGCGGAATGGTTCCGCAGCGAGGCCTCAAGCAGCCCAAACTCCGCAAGCAACTCAGGAGTGGTGGCGTAGTCACGGCCCGGCTCGTGATAGGTGGAAGCTGAAATACGGCGACCGGTGTTGATGAGCTTGGCCTTGATGCAGGTCAGCTTGAGCCTGTAGGGCTCCTGCGCGTTCAGCTCAAGGATGCGCTTGTCCAGTCCGGGGAGGTTCTTGAGATCCTCAGCGATCGAATCCAACAGCTCCTGGTCGGCCCCCAAATAGTGCCGTCGAGTTGGAGAGCACTGAGATGAGTTCGTCGATGAGGGCAATGCTGATCCGGACAGCATTTTGGTTCTGCAACTGCAGGATTTCCCTGGTGACAGCAGCAGTGACGTTCGGGTTGCCGTCACGGTCGCCACCAATCCACGAACCAAACTTCAAGGGTGCAGCGGCGGCCGGGAGCGTGACGCCATGCTCAGCAAGGAGTTCTGAAAGGTCGGTCAGCATTTCCGGCATTGCATCGGTCAAGATGCTGTTCAAGTAGTAGATGGCGTTCCGAGCCTCATCTACAGGAGTGGGGGCGGACCTGGCGGAGCTCGTCGGTCTGCCACATTTGGTCGATGATCTCGGCGAGCTGCCGGTCCTGGCGGCGCCGCGCGGAAGTCCCCTCCGTGGTTGGCTCAGCAAGGACGTCCGATAGTTTGCGGACCTTATCCAACACTGAGCGACGTGATGCTCGGTAGGGTGCGCCGTGAAAATGGGCCGGACGTCGAGTTCGTTGATCACATCCTGCAGGACCTGCGGGCCCGCTTGGCCGGCTATCTCCGAGACTGCTTTTGCCAGCCAGCCGTCCTTTTCCTGCCGGGTACGCAGTCCACGAACGCGATGTACCTGCTCGGCCGCGTTGCTGAGGTGGAAGTAGAACGCAAAGGCACGGACCAAGTCGGTCGCTTGGTCCAGCGGCAGGGAGGCGAGCAACTCGCGGACCTGAGCAACGACGTCGTGCGCGCTCCAAGGGCCGGTGGCATCTGCGCCGCCCCGTGCGGCTTCCTTGGACTCCTTGGTCAGCAAGCGGACCTGCTCCACAAGTTGGAGCAGTTCCGGACCGTGTTGTCGGACCAGAGACTCGCCGAGAAGCGTCGATACGCGCCGCACGTCGGCACGCAGTTCGGCTGCGAGATCGGTGTCTTGATGGGCAGTGTGAACCATTGATACTTACCTTCGGGATCTGGTTTGGCCCGTACACTGCGCTGGATACTGTGAGCCGGATTACTAATGTTTCCTACGGGATCTTACCCGCACGGAACTCAACAAAAGAATGTGTCTCAGATTTTGGCGTCGCTTCCCCCCCAGCCAGAGTCCCGATGTCAGTAGTTGTAGGAGAACTTGTTAGGAGCCAACCCCCCCGGGCCACTCAAGGTGTAGCTCAGTTCGCGGTTTTTCTTATTGCCCTTGGAGTCGGTCAGTACACGGAATTGAAGATCACCCCCCCGTTGCACAGAGCTGCTGGCACAGATAGCAACGCGCCGGCTCTCCAGCGCGCAGGTCCATCCAACCGGCGCTTGAAGGGAACCTTCCACTATCCATGCATCCGCGGCCACCGAAAATACCGCTTTGCCGCTACCCAAGGGGGGGTTTGCACCTGAGACTTGGAAGTCGATTTCCATAGTGATGTTCGCGGCATCCCGGCCTGAGTATTGCCGCACAGAGCCCTGCACATCCGCCGGAACAGCGGTCCACGGGCCTGCAGCGAGTGCGGGAGCCGGTGTGGGGGCTGGTGGTGCAACCGGGGGGGAAGGTGTGGCGGAGGGCTCTGCGGGTTTATTCTGTGCGGGCTCCTCCTGTGCGGGCTCCTCCTGTATGGGCAACGTGGGTGCTTGCGTCCCTGAAGTTACCTCCACCGTGGTTGGTAGCAATTCCTCCGGGGGGGCAGGGGGCAACTCTGCTGGAGAGGAAGATGCAGGGAATGGCGTGCTGCTTGTCGTAGGTGCAGCGGTGGGCGTCGCCGGTTCACTTTCCCAGGGTGGACTGCCAGTCTGCAGGGCGCGCTGTTGCGAATACGTCTCCGGAGTCAGGTGATCAACGATTCCTATGGACCCCAACACAAGCCCCACCCCCCCGGCGCCGCGACGACGGCCAGGACTATCGGTTGAGCGAGCGCTGGTGCGATCAGTGCAGCTTTAGCGGGAAAAACCGCGCCTAAAACGCCCAGCCCCCCCGCACTTTTTCCTGCCCAGATGGTGATGGGAACACCGGTGAATAAGGGTAGGAGCACGGCTCGCATGCTCCCTTGAACGTCCTTCAGTTCCGCGAGGGCGGCCGTACATGTAGAGCAGCCATTAAGGTGATCCCTAACCTTGCGCTCGGTGGCTGCTGACAGTCCACCGCGGATAAAGTTGCCGAGTTTCGAAGCGAACTCGGAACACCTGCCATCGGCCTGCTCTGCGATATGGCACTGCAGGTATTGCCTCCTGAGGCCTTCGCGCGCACGGAGGGCGAGCGCTGAAACAGCATTGGGTGAAAGCCCCAGAATGGGTGCAACGGCTGCAGGTTTCATGCGTTCCACGTCCAAGTACCACAGCACCGCCTGCCACCGTTCCGGCAAGGTGCGGAAGGCTTTGGCCACCGTGCGCGACTCGAAAGCATTGATGGCGGCATCTGAATCGGCCAAGGCGTGATCCAGAACAGAATCATCACTGCTGGGCAGGACCTTGCCGGCTTTTCGGTTCCGTTGATGGGACAACCTGGTAACTGTGGATAACAGGTAGGCCCGAAAGAATGTATCGGGTCCTCTCCCAGCAACGAGGCCCTGCAGCACAGCTTGAAAAGCCTCTGCCACTACATCCTCGGCATCGCTTGGATTGTCCACGTTGCGTCGGGCAACGGTGGATGCAATGGACACGTGCCGCTCATAGAGACCATCGAACGCGGACATATCTCCGCCCCCCCGGACCAACTCAATAAGACGCCCATCGTCGTCGATTTTTGATTTGCTGCCTGCGTGTGAACTCTGTGCCATCTATGGCATCCCCCCCAAACCGTAAAGAACCCTGCCCATATATATGGAGTGGGGGGGGTAGAGGCAAGTCGTGACGCGTTTTTCTACATAGTCTTTATCAAAGCTTGGGGGGGAAAGCACTTCGTCACGAACCGTCAGTTCAGCGCACTATTCGGATATGACCTTGTTCCGGACCAAATCATTCGCCGAATGTGCGTTTTCACGGTATCTATTGCAGCGAAGATGGCAAATGGCCAGCTACAAAATGGGGTGGCGCTTCGGGGGCGGATTGGTTCGTGCCTGAGGTCCGGACAATCGTAACGTCACTCGCCATCGGCACAGCGATTCCGGCCGGCAGGGCCAAATCACTCGGAGCGGCCCCGCGCCACGAATGGCGTGGGCATCAATGAGACCATGAGCGATTTCCGCGCGTTGTTTGTGGCTGCGGAACAACCCGTCGACATCGACGCCCTTCAATCACTGGCGGAAGGCTGGGCGGAGGTCGCAGAAACAGCCGCTCCCCTCTCATGCACCGATGTCTACACAGGCTTGGTCACCCACGCGCACTTTCAGCGACGGATCCACGAGGTATCCACGTTAGGGCCGGAGTCCACGGGTTCGCATGCCCTGGCGATCATCCGGCTGCCCGGCCCCCCGCCATAACCGCGGACACTGCTGGACACTCCTTGCCCGGCTCGGGGAAGCCGTCAAAGGGCAGTTGCACGGAACCGGATCCATGGCCATGTACCAAAATTCTGCTGTCCATATCCTTTTCCCCCCCTTGGAGAACGCAGCCTGTCCCGGCTTCTGGGATGCAAGGCCGTGCTGGAGGCTTTGGGGGGACGGGACGCTGAGCCCTGCGCGCATGGTCCTTTACCCGCTGCAACGTCACGAAACTTCCGCTGCCAACACTCACCCTGTGACGGAACACAACACCCAAGGATTCGAAGGACCATCCAGAAAATGAACAATCAGATCCATCTAAAAACTGTGTCGCTGGTGACTGCGCTGTTGGCCGCTGTCATGGCCGTCTTGGGCTTGGGGGGGCTGACCGCCCTTCCGGCCACTGCGGCAAATATTCCGGAAGCGGAGATCACCATCAGCACGGAATCAGTAGTTACCAAGCAATGGGACCAAGTGGATGTGAAATGTGAATGGTCTGTCCCCCGACAAATCGCAACCCGGGGGGGACACCTTCAGCCTTCGACTCCCCGCTGAACTGCGCTGGTTTGGCGACACTACGTTTGACCTGAAGAACCCGGCTGGCCGCATAGTTGCCACCGCAGCCGCGAATGGCGCCGGCATGGTGGTCTTCACACTGACCGATTTCGTGGCTTCGCATCCCCCCCTGAATGTTGGCGGAAAGTGTTCCTTCACTACTCAGTACGCGCGTGAGCTCACCGGCGGAGGAACGGAGGAGCTGAACTTCGTTGTTGGTGACAGCGTGGTTCGGGTTCCCGTGACCACTGAACCCTGCACCGAGGATTGCACCCCGGGCGTGCCAACGTCTGCCGGAAAGTCGATGTGGTGGGCAGACCCCGCCCAGACAAAGCTGGAGTCGATCTTCTACATGCCGCCCATGGCCTTCGAAACCAACGATGTTGTGGTGACGGACATCCCTGCGGCCGGCATGGAAATCGATTGCAGCCAAGTTACACCCCCGCGTGGGCAAGGTAGTGAGCGCCGCCGGCAACATTGTTGAGCCATTCGATGATGAGCAATATCCGGCAACCATCGAGTGCACCCCGCAGTCGCTGACAGTAAGTTGGGAAGGGCTTCCGGAAGGCGAGCACGTGGAGCTCTTCGTGGTCACAACAGTGACCGACTCTTCCTTGGATGTCTACGAGAACAACGGAACAGTGAACATCTCGGGCGAACAGCACCCCCCCGTTGGCGCCGAGACGCGTCGAAGCGTCGCGAGCGGAACGGGCGACGGAACGGTCGATACGACCCCCAACACCGAGCCCGAGCCCGAGCACACCTTCGGCAACTCCGGAACCGAGCCCGAGCCCCAGCACACCTTCGGCAACTCCGGAACCGAGCCCGAGC
>BBFS01000125.1 GCA_001313365.1 Paenarthrobacter nitroguajacolicus JCM 14115 | reverse complement strand
GCTCAGAACGGCCTTAACTGCTACTTAGTTGGGGGCGTTGCCCGGGGTGACCCTAGCGGCCGGTGCCGCCATAGACGGTGGCCTCAGCGTCGCCGTCGAGCTCGAACGCATTGTGGATGGCGCGCACGGCGTCGTCCAGGGCATCGGCGCTGGTGACTACGGAGATGCGGATTTCCGAGGTGGAGATCATGTCGATGTTGATGCCGGCGTCGGAGAGGGCCTTGAAGAACGTGGCCGAAACGCCGGGGTGCGAACGCATGCCAGCGCCGATCAGGGAGAGCTTGCCGACGTGCTCGTTGTATTCAATGCTCTCGAAGCCGATCTGCCTTCGGCAGCACGCAGGGCGGCCAGGGCGTCGGCGCCTTCGACGATGGGCAGCGTGAACGAGATGTCCGTGCGGCCGGTGCCGTGGGTAGAGACGTTCTGGACAATCATGTCGATGTTCGAGTGCGCATCAGCGATCACCTGGAAAATCGCAGCAGCCTTGCCGGGGATATCCGGGACGCCTACTACGGTGACCTTGGCTTCGGACCGGTCGTGTGCAACGCCGGAGATGATTGGCTGCTCCAAGGCAACTCCCTCTTGAATGTTGAACTTTTCGTCGGCGCCCGGGATGACCCACGTGCCTTCGTGCTGGCTGAATGAGGAACGGACGTGCAGGGGGGGCACACCGAAACGGCGGGCGTACTCCACGCACCGCAGGTGCAGGATCTTGGCACCGGAAGCGGCCAACTCAAGCATTTCTTCGCTGGAGATACGGTCGATCTTCTGGGCGGAGCTCACAACTCGGGGGGGATCGGCCGTGTAGATGCCGTCCACGTCTGTGTAAATTTCGCAGACATCAGCCTCAAGTGCGGCGGCCAAAGCAACAGCGGTAGTGTCCGAGCCGCCGCGACCAAGCGTGGTGATCTCGTTGGTGCTGCGGCTCATGCCCTGGAAACCGGCCACGATTGCGATGTGTCCCTTGTCCAGCGCGGTGCGGATGCGGTGGGGGGGGTCGACGTCGATAATCCGGGCCTTGCCGTGGATGCCGTCGGTAATCATGCCGGCCTGGGATCCAGTGAAGGACTGTGCGGAAGCGCCGAATTTGTTGATGGCCATGGCGAGCAGCGCCATGGAAATTCGCTCGCCTGCGGACAACAACATGTCCATTTCGCGGGCGGGAGCCGAGTCCGTGACCTGGCTTGCGAGATCCAGGAGTTCGTCTGTGGTGTCACCCATTGCGGAGACAACAACCACAACCTCGTTGCCGGCCTTCTGCGCATCCACGACGCGCTGAGCGACCCGCTTGATGCCATCAGCATCGGCAACCGAGGAACCGCCGAACTTTTGAACGATCAGCTGCTTGGTAATGGCGGCCTCGTTGGAGAGCTCTTCGATCTTCACTTCGGTAGTGGGCATAGTCATGCGCGCACCCTCACTGCATCAATAGGGTTCGAACGCGGCATGCTGAATTCCAAATTGGAGCACGCCTGCGTAGCTTATTTGCCCAGTTTATCGCCGCGTGCAGGGCTGGTAGGAATTGTGACCACATAGCGGCCACGTGCTCTCCCTACCACCCGGCAGTGCCCGGGCCGCCCTTGAACGGGCCGACGATCTGCCGTGTGATCCAGCCGCCGTAGAAGTCGCCTTCCTGGAAGGCCACCTGCTCACCATCGATTTCGCAGGAATCCATATGCTCCGGGTAGAGGGCCACCCGGCTTCTGAGCGCCTCGAAACCGCGGGCCGGTTTGGTGTAGGTCCACCCGCCACGGGATACGGCGACGCCGCCGGCAACGACGTCGAAATAGCTCGCTTCGCCCTTGAACTCGCAGAAAGTGGTGCCCCCCCCAACAGGGACCAGCACGCCGCTCCGGAAGGCATCCAACGGCACGTAGTAGACAGGCGGATGGCTGGTCTCCAGGACCCGCATAGCGTTGGCGGTGTCAACGATCACCTGACCGCCAAGCCGCACCACAATCCGTTCCGAACGTGCTTCGATCCTCGGCGGACGCGGGTAGTCCCACACCGATTCCTGACCGGGGGCCCGGTTTGATGGGACGGGGGCGCCGAAAGACGCCGTTGCTGGAGACCATGAGCATGGTGGCACGCTCGGCTGGGATCTCGCCTTGAATTCGTGAAATTAGGGGCATACTCCGGACGCTAGGATTATTGCCCATGGATCCGAAGGAGAAGGAACACCTCAACCGGTTGCTGAACCGTCCGTACTACTACGGGTACGCCATGAGAGGTAAGACCATCTTTGCGTACACGAAGGAAGAATGGGGCATCGGTGCGAGTTCCGGCGGCGGCGACTACAACCTGATCCGCTCCTTCCATTTCAGTCTGGCACTAACGATTCTGATGGCGCCAGTTGCGCTGGGCTGCCTGATTCTTGCATTTGTCCTCTTGATCAACCTGCAGATCACGGCCCTGATTATGGCATTTTTCGGGCTCATCTTTGGCTTCGCCCTCCTCCAGTGCTACTTCAACGTCAAGGAAGAATGGCTGGGGAGGAAGGCGCGAAAACTCAAGGGCCTTCCGAAGCCTTGGTGGAAAGCGTCCGATGACCAGGCCTACGAATGGTTCTTGACCCACCCATCGCCTCACATCCACATGACCCTGGAGTACTTCCCGGATTCCGTGAAACTCCGGCAAATAGCGGACAATACCGCAGGGAACTAGCCCAATCGATCTAGAGGCCGCACGTTCGCCCGGCGTACCATCCAATTCATGAGGTTTGTGAGCGGCGATGTCCGGCGTTCGTGACCAAGAGGGCGGCTCGGATCCGGGCCGGTTGAACCCGAATACGAAGTGATCGGCGGCGTCATCGACGATCATCCTTCCAGCACTGCCCGGAAGGCGGATTCGGGGGGGCGGCCGCGCGCATCCGGAACCTTTAAGATGACCGCGGGCGAGGCATGGAGGAACACCCGGAAATCCTTCACATCGTGGTGGTTCTGGTTGGCTTGCGCACTGGGGGGGATTGCGCTCGCGTGGGGGGGATGGCCGCCGCACTCATTGTTATGGGAGAGGCCAACGGCTGGTTCGAGACCGAGATTGCCGGCGCCGTGTATTTGCTGATGGCGGCATTCCTGGCACTGGCGGCTGCCATGCTGGGTGCTGCCTGGGGCTTCCGGCATACGAAGGGAAGCATCCCTGTTCTGCTGCTGTCAGGAGCCATGAGGGTGTGGCGTTGGCTGCGACGGGATGCGGTGCGTTGCTCCTGGTGGGCCTCAGCTTCGGCGGACCAATGGCGCTGGCCGGTGCCGCCGTCGTCGTCATAGTTCTTGAAGTAGCGCTGTTCGGGCTGATCGGTGCCGGTTCGCGGAGATGCTTCGCCAAGGCAGCTCCCGGTGCGGCTTTGGCTGCGGTGCTGGTGGCTTTCTTGTGCATTGGCAATGTGGTGGTCACGCTCCTGCTGATTCCCGTGACCGCGGGAACAGTCCAGGTTTCGGTGCCCGTCAACGTCGAGCGCGACGACTCCGGAAGAGTCATCGCGTACGAATGCGTAGGCAGTCTTCGTCCAGTTGAGGTGGCGCACACGGATCGGATTGCCTGGCTGGCCACGTCCAACCCTGTCCTGCTCCTGGGAAGCGTGGGCGGTGAACTGGCAGCTACGGACAACCCGGTTGGATGGATGTTATCCGGACTGCAATGGGCTGCCGACGGTCCCTCACGCGAAGTCCCGTGCCTCGGCGGGGGGGAATCAAGTGCTGGCCTTGCGCCTTCGATCCCCGTCGCCCTGACCGGCTTGGCAATGCAGGGGCTGCTGGCTGCGCTGGTGCTTGTTGCGGGACGCTGGCAGGCCACCCGGCGGGCGGCGGCTAGTTCGGGTTCTGGCTAACCGGCTGGCGCACGTACTCGGAAATTACGACGCCTGAGCCGAAGGCCGTCGTCGACACCTCGCTGAAGGCGCTGGGCTGGTAGGCCCCCCCGGGCGCGAAGAGCGGGATCCCGTCACCAAAGAGCAGCGGGCTGCGTTTGAGCACAAGCCGGTCGATTTCACCGGCGAGCTGCGTTGCGAGTTGCCCGCCGCCACAAAGCCAAATCGCCTTCCCGGGCTGTGACTTCAACCTTCGCACAACGTCCACGGGGGTCTTCATCGGTAAGCGTCAAATTCGGGTGCTCGCCCGGAATGTCCGCCTCGGTGCGCGTCCGGCTAAACACTATTTGTTCGAGGTGCTTATACGGCTGGTCATGCCCGCCGGAAGGCCCACGGCGTAGGTATTCCAACCCATCACCACCGTGTCGAACATTGTCCCGTTCCGTTGGATGCCCATGGCGTCCGCGATCACGGTAGGAATGGCGTCAGGGAAGCGTTGATTCTGTGCGGCCATGTGGTCGCCCTCCACTGGGAAGGCATCGAACTCGCCTCCGGGGCCGGCAATGTAACCATCCAGGCTTACGGCAACGTAGTAGACAAGTTCTCGCACGGGACCCCCCCATCGCGGCTGATGTTGTGATTGCGAGATTACAGCAAAGCGTTGCGCCGGCCCTCGAACGCGCGGCCCAACGTGACCTCATCGGCGTATTCAAGGTCTCCACCCACGGGCAGGCCCGACGCCAGTCGCGTTACGGTGATTCCGATCGACTTGAGCATGCGGGCAAGGTAAGTAGCCGTAGCCTCACCCTCGAGGTTGGGGGGGTCCGTGGCGATGATGATTTCCTGGATGGCGCCGTCGTTGAGGCGTGTGAGGAGCTCACGGATGCGCAACTGCTCCGGACCGATACCCGCGATCGGATTGATGGCACCGCCAAGCACGTGATAACGGCCGCGGAAGGACCGCGTGCGCTCAACGGCCAGGACATCCTTGGACTCCTCAACAACACAAATGACCGACGGGTCACGGCGCTGGTCGCGGCAAATATTGCACGTTTCCTGCTCTGTCACGTTGAAGCAGACGCTGCAGAACTTCACGCGTTCCTTCACCGTGGTGATGGCCGTGACCAGGCGCTTCATGTCCTCGGGGGTCCGCCTCAAGGATGTGGAACGCCAGGCGCTGCGCTGATTTGGGGCCCACACCGGGAAGCCGGCCGAGCTCATCAATCAGCTCTTGAACTGCACCTTCGTACACAATGTCCTCGTTCGGTTGAAATCAATGCTGGAGTCAGCGGGGGGGTTGTAGGGGGGGAGAACCGTCCAAGGCGCGCTCTTCAATCAGCTTCCCGCCCAGAATACGCTCCACCGCGGCGCGCCCAAATACCCGGGACTCCTCGATGGTTTCGTCTTCCGGGCTGGGAATGTCCTCCGCCACCGACTCCGGCTTCGCCTGGGTCCTCACCGGCGCCTGGACACGGCCCGCTTGGGCTTCGGGGGGGCTGTTCGTTAACCGCTGATACAGGCTTTGCCGGCCAGTTGGACTGCCCGACGGCGCAGCTCCTCGAGCGTCGCAACGGAGCCGTGCGCTTCCTCGGTTGAGTCGCCAACGACGGCCAGGCCGCCGGGGGGGCGTTGCTGGTTGTCGGGGGGGCGGGCATGGATTGCGCTGCGGGCCAGCTCGACGCCGGTGCGACGTCCCAGCTGGAGCTCGGGTTCTCCTCGGCGTTGGTGGGGGGGTGACCGTAGGTTCCGGATGCCTTTGCCGGAGCCGGTGCTTGCGCCGCGGCCGGTTCATAGTCCGGGGTGTTAGTCGCGGGCGCGCTTTCTTCGACGTCCTGCGCGGGCTGCTTGCCCACGTTGGACTCCGTACCTACAACCCAGGTTCCCGGCGCCTGCTCGACTGCGCGCGACCACGGATCGTCGGACGCAGTGGTGCTCGAAGCGGGTGACGTTGTGGCTGCGGCCGGGGGGGGTGCGGTTGTGGAGGTCTTGGCCGGTGTTGCTGCTGCCGACGCCATTGGGCTTGCCGGCGCTGAGGCATCCGGTTGGGAATTCGTGCGGCCGTAGCCTGCGGGTGGTTCCCAGTCCGCCGGAGGCTCTTCGTCCAGCGGCGGGGGGGCGTCCTCGTCGAGCGGCGGACCCCCAATCATCGTCGGGGGGGTACGAGTAGTCGCCGGAAGGCTCGGCCGCGGGGGGGAGCGGCGGGAGTTGAGGCAGCTGGTGCTGGTACCGGCGCAACTGGGGCGGGGGCAGTTGCGGTCGCGGTGGGCTCTGCTCGCGGCGGGGGTGGACACCGAAGGCTCGGGTGCTTCTGCTGGCGCGGATGCGGCCGGTACAGGAGCGGGGGGAAGCTACTGGCGCGGAAGCGGGCGCAAGACCCCCCCAAGCGGAGTCGACAGCTGACACTGGTGCCGGCGCCGAAGCTGTTTCCGCAGGCGCTGACGTGACACCTGTGGCTGTGCCTTTGGGGGGATGCACTGCCAGACGACGCCGGGGCGCCCACGGATGATGCGGCAGCCGGAGTTTCCCGGCTAGTAGGTGCTTTTGGGTTTGGCTCAGAGCTCGCTGAGCTGTTGCCGCCAGCCACTGCGACGATCTGGCAGTCGATGCCGATGGTCTTGTGGATCGCCTGCCGAAGGTTCTCGGAGTGATCGGCACGTCCGAACGCACCCGCGAGGCCACCGGTTGTGAAGGCGAGCGTCAATACCTGGCCATCAAACTGTGCCACTTGGCATTCGGTTCAACCAGTGCCAGGTGCTGCGCTTGATCTTGGTCAGCGTCTGCAGGACGTCCGGCCAGGCGCGGCGCAATGCTTCCACATCGCCGCTGCCTCCGGTAGCGGGAACCGGAGCAGCAGCCGGCTGCGGAGCTGCGGCAGGTGCCTGTTGCGGTGCGGGCGTTGGCTGTGGCTGAGACTGGGCTGCTTGATGGGGGGGCAGCTTGCTGCGAGCGGACGGCAGCCGGACGGTCTTCGACGGGCCAATCGTTGGTGGACACTCGAGGTGCTGTGATGGCATCCCGCGAACCAGCGTCTGTGGACGGATGTGCAGGGGGGACAGCTCCGGAGCGGACGCGGACTGCTCGGGCGCGGCAGATGCTGCAGCAGGGGGCTTGCCGGGAAACGGCGGGTGTCGCCGGGACAGCCGGGGACAGCCGGAGTTTCCGCCTGTGCCGGCACTGTAGGTGCGATCGGCGTAGTAGCCGTAGGAACCGGTGGGGCAGCAGCCACAGCCGGGGCGCCGTCGTCGCCGGTGTAATTCAGGCGACGTTCCACGCGGTCTATGCGGCAGCGATGCCACGTTCGGTCTGCTCGGCGCTGGGCAGGAGGATGCGTGCGCACAGCAGTTCAAGGTGAAGGCGCGGCGACGTAGCACCGGTCATCTCCGTGAGCGCCGTGTTGGTGACATCTGCGGCCCGGGACAGCTCCGCCGCGCCCAAGTTGGTTGCCTGATTGCGCATCCGGGCGATCTGGTCGGCCGGCATGCCACGAAGAATGGCCTGCGCGCTCTCGGGCATCGCCTGCACGATGATGAGGTCGCGGAATCGTTCCAAGAGGTCCTCGACGAAACGACGGGGGGGTCGTGGCCGGTCTGGATGACGCGGTCCACGGCACGGAACACAGTGGCAGCATCTGCCGCAGCAACGGCATCCACGATGTCGTCCAGCAACGAAGCATGCGTGTAGCCGAGCAGCGCAACAGCGAGCTCATAATCCAGGCCATTGGGGGGGCCGCGCCGGCCATGAGCTGGTCCAGGACGGACAAGGTGTCGCGAACGGAACCGCCACCTGCGCGGATGACGAGCGAGAGCACGCCGGGAGCCACGGGAACGTTCTCCTGCTGGCAAAGGAGCTCGAGATACTGCATCAGCGGCTCGGGCGGCACAAGCCTGAAGGGGTAGTGGTGAGTGCGGGACCGGATGGTTCCGATGACCTTGTCCGGCTCGGTTGTAGCGAAGATGAACTTGATGTGTTCCGGCGGCTCTTCAACGATCTTGAGGAGCGCGTTGAAGCCGGCGGACGTGACCATGTGGGCCTCGTCAATGATGAAGATCTTGTAGCGGTCGCGGACCGGGGCGAAGGTTGCGCGCTCGCGGAGATCGCGGGCGTCGTCCACGCCACCGTGGCTGGCGGCGTCGATCTCGATGACATCCAGCGAGCCGGAGCCGCCGCGTGCGAGTTCGACGCAGCTGGGGCATTTGCCGCAGGGAGTATCAGTGGGGCCTTCGGCGCAATTGAGGCAGCGTGCAAGGATGCGCGCGGACGTGGTCTTGCCGCAACCGCGGGGGCCGGAGAAGAGGTAGGCGTGGTTCACGCGGTTCTTGCGGAGCGCCGTCATCAGCGGCTCCGTGACGTGTTCCTGCCCGATAACGTCCGCGAAAGAGTCCGGGCGATACCTTCGATACAGGGCAGTTGTAACAGTCACAAGTGAAACCTACCTATAGGGACTGACAGTTAAAGTAAGTGACCCCTCATGCACCCGCCAGAGCCCATCTACCCTTGCTACCTTCCGGTCCTGGGGGGGGAGTTCAACAGGATGACGCCACATGAGGGGGGGCCGTCGACAAGCTTACCCGAACTTGGGTTGCGGTTCGAATCGGCTGGAAGGGCTGTGGATAAGGCTCGACGGCGGTTGGCTGGCCTTCTCATTTTGTCGGGGCTGGCTGGTAAACCTCGTACTGCAGGAGCGGTTCGTCGGAAAGGTGTGGCTATGGTGCGGGATGGGTAGTGGGGAGTGGGTGGACCCCCCCAACGATGTGTCCGGCGAGATTCACAAGGACGTGCTCGCTGTGGTTCTTGTCCTGGCGGTCTCCGGATGGAGGCTGAGGCGGCAGGGGGGGCACAAGTTCTACATGTACTGCCCCTGTGGATCTAACGGTGCGCAGTTGAGAGTGGACGGCACTCCCAGGAATTCGACCCAGCGAGCCAAGATCCTTCTACGCGACGCACGTCGGTGCCCGGGTCAGCATGAATTACTCAGAGGGCGGCGGTAGCTGTTGTCACTTGTCAACACTTTGGAATATTCTAAGACCATGAATACCGAGCAGCCCTTCGAAGTGCGTCTCCGTTTGGGGGGGAACTTCCCGAGCCGGTTGAAGACCTACTCGCGGAGCAGCTTGATGCGATCGTGTCTCGCTTCGCTGGAGTGCCCTATGTGACTGTCCTGCAGGATGCCGCTAGCGGCACGGAGGCCGCCCATCGGGTTGTTGACCAGATTCGTCATCTCGGTGGAGAGGTTCAAGCCGTTGATTTCGACTATGTCACAAGGGGTGAGATTGCCGAGCGGCTGGGAACGACGCGACAGGCTGTGGCTCACTGGATTGCTGGCCAGCGGCAAGCGGCCTTTCCATTCCCCCCGTCCAGCCATTCAGGCGGGAGTCTCGCTTTGGTGCTGGTCGGACGTCGTTAACTGGGCAACAGTCTCGAGCCATGCCGTTAGCGGGGATGCAAGGCTGTTGTCCGCCGACGAGATCGCAATGATCAATGGAGAATTGGCTGCCGCGCGAATGCCCATCTTTGCCTGACCTGGCCCCCGTCACCGCCAGCCATTCACCGGCCACGTTATGAAAGCCGGCTCCTCATAAGGGTGCGCCGCGCGCAAAGCATGCACGACGCCGTCGAGCATGTCCTCCTGAACAACGCACTCAACCCGGGTTTCGGGCACCTGCTCCTCGATCCCCCCCACCTCACCAACAAAGGGGCGCGCTCCAGGCAGCGGCGTGAAGCGGCCAGTGCCTGGCGAAGTAAAGGCGCAGTGGGAATAGTCGCCGATTCGCCCGGCGCTGCGTCGCCTATGGCCAGGAGGACCTCCTCGATATGCGTCTCAGGAACGTAGAGAACCAGGGCATGCAGCTGAGCCATAAGGACATCCTGTCAATAAACTTCGGCTACAAACAGGTCTCAACCATTGCAAAACGAGGGACCGGAGCGGACCATGGGTATGTACACCGATTGGGGCAATCTCAAGGTTGTGAGCTGCGGGGGCCTGGGAGCGAGGGGGCCGGACCCGGCAGCTCAACGGTGATACCGCAAGAATGGGCGCGTTGGGGGGCGTCCATTTTTCCGTTAACGGGCTTATCTTCGAACCCTTCCGCGGGTGGTGATTCAGCCCGATTACACGATGCCGAAATTCTCAGGTACAGTAGTATCTGCTTTCGAATCGGAAGCAAGGAGAATTCGCCTAGCGGCCTATGGCGCACGCCTGGAACGCGTGTTGGGTTAACGCCCTCGGGGGGGTTCAAATCCCCCCATTCTCCGCGTTTGGCCCCAGTCCTCGGACTGGGGGGGCCTTTTGCGTTCCCTCGACCACAATCCCGGGACACCCATGTTTGGCCTCGCCATGGAGCCGGGCAGGAGACACTCAAATCCGCGTGTCATGGGCCTGATCCTGGGCGCGCACGAATTTGCGTGTCGCCAGCCGGCCAGCTGGCCAGCCCAGTCAGATTAGTCGGCGTCAGCTGCTGCTCGGCATCCTGCTGCTGTGTTGCCGCGACCCTCTCCAGTACTTCGCGGCAGGCTGCGGTTGCAGGGTGGATGCGGCCTGCGGTCCTGGTGGACGTGAAAACGGTTCGCTTCGGAAGGCCCGGGAGGTCCAGTAGTTGGACGGTGCGGGTTCTCCCCGTCCACACCAGGTCCGGCATGAGCGCCACGGCGTTTCCGGATTCAATGAGCCGGATCTGTGCTTGGAGGTCGGCCGTTTCGTAACGTACGTCGGGCTCGAACCCCGCCGAACGGCACGCCTGCTCAGCCCAGTGCCTGGAGGCGGCCCCCCCCGGGGTTCCATGACCCACGGCATTGAGGCGGTGTCCGCAAGCGAAGAAACAGTTTCGCCGCCCAATCCCACCGGGGGGAGTGGCCAGGCGGATGGCGTCGCTGGTGAGGATCACACGGTCCAGGCCGCTGTGATGCGGGGGCGGCGTGGCCTGGGTATTGCTCCGCCACCACGAGATCGAAGTCGCGCGCCAGGTTTCGTAGAGTGCAGTCTCGGGCTCGCGCTGCGTCATCTCCACGCGGACCTCTGGATACTCCTGGCGCATGATGCTGAGGAAATCGGGCAGCAAAGCCAACGCTGCCGACTGGAAGACGGCGAGCCGGACAGTGCCTGTGACCATGGAGAGCGATGCCGCGAGTTCAGTCTCCGCGCGCTCCAAGGTCTCCAAGAGAGCGGCCGTGTGGGCTACGAGGATCTCCGCTTGCGGAGTCAGCTGCACTCGCCGCCCGGCTTTGCGCAGCAGTTCCACACCCGCTTCCTTCTCCAGCAACGTCAGCTGCTGCGAAACCGATGAAGGGCTGTACTGCATCGCGTCGGCGACTTCGGCCAAGGTTCCGCGGATCTTCAATTCGTGCAGCAAACGCAGCCTGCGGACGTCCAGCAAGGCGGCCTCCAAAGGTTCGGGATGGGTAATCAATATTCGTCAGAAAGATCGCTTTTCCTAACGTGATTGTAGATCCATACTGATGGAAACAAACAAACTTCTCCGCCTCAGAAGGAGCCCCCCATGACCAGCACCCTCCCGGATGCCACCGCCCCGCGCACCCAGGATTCCGGGCAGTTCGATGCTTTGGCTCAGGAAGCCATCGCCTTGGTCCGCCACTGGCTTACTGAAGCCAGCAAGATCCCCCGTGGATGTGTCCGCGCAGCGCCTCGCCGGCGTCCTGAAGGACCCGAACGGCCTTGACTTCACTGTCGGATTCGTCGACGGCGTCATCCGCCCCGAGGACCTGTCGGTCGCCGGCCGCAAGCTCGCAGAGCTCGCTCCCAAGGTGCCCAAGTTCCTCCCGTGGTACATGCGCAGCGCTGTACGCGTAGGTGGCGTCATGGCTCCGATCGTCCCGCAGGTAGTCAT
Source organism: Paenarthrobacter nitroguajacolicus JCM 14115 (assembly GCA_001313365.1). The sequence goes on along the minus strand of BBFS01000125.1, from coordinate 1,168 downwards.
CCCGATCGCCCGCCGCGTGCTCCGCGAAATGGTGGGCCACCTGATCGTGGACGCCACCGACGCCAAGCTCGGCCCGGCCATCGCCAAGATCCGTCAGGACGGTGTTCACCTGAACGTGAACCTCCTCGGTGAAGCAGTCCTGGGCGAACACGAAGCCCAGCGCCGCCTGGATGGAACGCTCAAGCTCCTTGCCCGCGATGACGTGGACTACGTTTCCATCAAGGAATCCTCCACCGTGGCACCGCACTCCCCGTGGGCCTTCGACGAAGCCGTCGACCACGTGGTGGAGAAGCTCACCCCGCTGTATCGCCTGGCTGCATCCTTCCCCCAAGCCCAAGTTCATCAACCTGGACATGGAGGAATACAAGGACCTCAGCATGACCATCGCGGTATTCAAGCGCATCCTGGACATGCCCGAGTTCAAGAACCTCGAGGCCGGCATCGTCCTCCAGGCCTACCTCCCGGACGCCCTTGGTGCCATGCAGGAACTCCAGGAGTGGGCTGCGGCCCGCCGCGCCCAGGGTGGCGCTCCCATCAAGGTCCGCGTGGTCAAGGGAGCCAACCTCCCCCCCATGGAGCAGGTTGAAGCTTCCCTGCACGACTGGCCGCTGGCGACCTGGGGGGGCACCAAGCAGGACTCCGACACCAGCTACAAGAACGTCATCAACTACGCCCTGACTCCGGAGCACATTGACGCCGTCCGCATCGCGTCGCTGGCCACAACCTGTTCGACGTCGCCTTTGCGTGGTTGCTCGCCAAGCAGCGTGGCGTCACGAAGGGCATTGAATTCGAGATGCTCCTGGGCATGGCAACCGGCCAGGCCACGGCAGTCCGCAAGGATGTCGGCAGCCTCCTGCTCTACACACCGGTAGTCCACCCAGGGGAGTTCGACGTCGCAATCGCCTACCTGATCCGCCGCCTTGAAGAGGGTGCCAGCCAGGAAAACTTCATGTCCGCAGTGTTCGAGCTCAGCGAAAATGAAGCCCTGTTCAAGCGCGAACAGCAGCGATTCCTTGACTCCTTGGCCGGAATGACGGACGAGGTTCCTGGGCCCAGCCGCCAGCAGGACCGCCGCCTCCCCGCAGAGCCCGCACCGCTCGAGGCTTCAGCAACACCCCGGACACCGACCCGGCCCTCCCGGCCAACCGCGCCTGGGGGGGCCGCGACA
>BBFS01000124.1 GCA_001313365.1 Paenarthrobacter nitroguajacolicus JCM 14115 | reverse complement strand
CGGCCGGGACTGGCCGGGGCAATACCGGCTCAACTTCCGCCGAGGGAGCCGCCTCTCCCGGAGTCGCTTCAGGAACGGGCACCACATTGTGGTTCTGCGTGGCGAGGAATCGTTCACGCGCCCGCAGCTCTTTGCGGGTTAGCGACATACCGCCGCCGGCGGTACCGCTGGAGGGGGTCGTTGTTGACCGGGCTCACAGTTGCAGTCCCCCCCTCTTAGAAGAATCGGATTCACGGCCTGAGGCAGCCCGCAGCGTTGGGGCACTGCTGGGTTTCTCGGACTGCGCCGGTGCCTGCACTCGGCGGCCAACGTCCGTTCCTCGGGCTTTTTGCATGTCGATTGCGTGCTGAAGTATTCCAGCAGCGGCAACCTGATCAACCACTTTACGGTGGTTCTTGCTGCTCATGCCAGCTTCGTGCAGGTTGCGGTGTGCCGTAACAGTGGAAAGTCGCTCATCGACGAGGTTTACGGGAACGTCCAAACCGGCGCGCGAAAGCTCACTGGTAAGAAGGTCCGCGTAGTCCATGGCCATTTGGGCAGACGCGCGTTCCTCGCCTTCATGGTTCGTGGTAGACCCACAAAAATCTGGACCGCCGGCAACTCCGCCGCGTGCTTGACCACTACGCGAACATCGGAGTTTTTCTTGCTGTCCCGCCCTACCGTCTTGAACGGGGGGGTGGCCAATATCCCGTCGGGATCACAAATGGCCAGACCCACCCGGACGGTACCGACGTCTACCCCCCCCAGCTTGATGCCGTGGGGGTAGACGCCGCTGTCAATACTGGAATTCACCGTCAGCGCTTGGCTATCGCATCCACCACCGCTGTGAGGGCCTCGGAGACCTTCCCAGCGTCGGTGCCGCCACCTTGGGCGACATCGTCCTTGCCGCCGCCGCCGCCACCGAGGATCCCTGCGGCAAGGCGGACAAGCACGCCGGCCTTTACGCCTGCTTCCCGGGCAGCCTCGTTGGTAGCGATCAGAATGACGGGCCGGTCATTGCTTACACCCGCAACAGCCACGGTGGAGGCCTCCGAACCGAGTCGATTACGCAGATCGAGGGCTAGGTTGCGCAGATCGTCAGCTCCACCCACCTGACCGGCGTCGTGAGCTACCACCCGAACACCAGCGGCATCCTTGGCGGTACCCACCAGGTTAGCGGCCGCTGCTGCAAGCTGTTCCTTGCGGAGACGGTCAAGCTCCTTCTCCGTGGCCTTGAGCTTGTTCAGGGTGCTGGAGATGCGGTCAGCAAGTTGTCCGGACGGAACTTTCAAGAGTTCCGTGAGCTCGGAAACCAGAGCACGCTCGGCTGCCAAGTGACGGAATGCGTCCAAGCCAACAAAAGCCTCGACACGACGGTTTCCGGACCCAACAGACTGTTCGCCCAGCAAGGAAAGGCTGCCGATCAGGGAAGTGTTGGAAACGTGGGTGCCACCGCACAATTCGCGGGACCACGCGCCGTCGATCTCCACTACGCGGACTTCGCTGCCGTAGTTCTCACCGAACAGAGCCATGGCGCCCAGTGCTTTGGCTTCAGCGAGCCCCCATGACTTTGGTGTCCACCCGGTAGTTGTTCCGGATGGCGATGTTGGAGACCTCTTCGATTTCAGACCGTGTGGCGGTGCTCAAACCCTCGCCCCAGGCGAAGTCGAAGCGAAGGTACCCGGCCTTGTTGTAGGAACCGCGCTGGGTAGCTTCCGGGCCCAGGATCTGGTGCAGTGCCGCATGCACAATGTGCGTGCCGGTGTGGGCCTGCTCGGCAGCATGGCGGCGTTCACGGTCGACGGCGGCGCGCACCAGCGCGTCGGAACCGATCTCACCTTCACGGACAATTGCTTTGTGCACGCTCAGGCCCTTGATGGGACGCTGCACGTCCAGGACCTCCACCACGAAGCCATCGCCGGTGATGAGACCGGTGTCAGCCGACTGGCCACCGGCTTCTGCATAGAACGGGGGGGTTTCGTTGAGGACCAACTCAATCTCATCGCCGGTGGAGGCGTGCGCTACGGCGCGGCCACCGCTGACGATGCCGCGGACCTTGGCCTCGCCCTCAAGTTCGTCGTATCCCGTGAAGACGGTTTCGCCCTTGCCGAGGAGCTCCTGGTAGGCACTGAGGTCGGCGTGGCCGCCCTTCTTGCCCTTGGCATCGGCCTGGGCACGCTGGCGCTGCTCGAGCATGAGAGCACGGAAGCCTGGCTCGTCCACCTTGAGCCCGGCCTCTTCCGCCATTTCCAAGGTCAGGTCAATCGGGAAGCCGTAAGTGTCGTGCAAGGCGAAAGCGTCCGCGCCGGACAGGGGAACGCCGGCAGCCTTCGATTCGGCTACTGCATCCTCCAGGCGGGCCGTACCGGAAGCAATAGTGCGCAGGAACGCCTTTTCTTCGGCGTAGGCAATACGGCTGATGCGGGCAAAATCAGTCTCCACCACCGGGTAGACGCCCTTCATGGCGTCGCGGGAGGCGGGAAGGAGGTCAGGCAGGCAAGCTTTTTCGACGCCGAGCAGGCGCATGGCGCGTACAGCGCGGCGGATGAGCCGGCGCAGCACGTAGCCACGGCCTCATTGGACGGTGCGACGCCGTCAGCGATGAGCATCAACGCAGAACGAATGTGGTCGCCAACGACGCGCATGCGGACATCGTCCGTGTGGTGCGGGTCTTCCGGAGATTCAGCCGAGGTGTACTCGCGGCCGGACAATTCAGCAGCTTTGTCGATGACCGGACGGACCTGATCGGTCTCATACATGTTTTCGACACCCTGGAGGATCATCGCGAGACGTTCCATGCCCAAGCCGGTGTCAATGTTCTTCTGCGGCAGTTCACCAACGATGTCAAAGTCCACCTTGGAGCGGACGTTCTCGATCTGGTACTGCATGAACACGAGGTTCCAGATTTCGATGTAACGGGTCTCGTCGGCCAGGGGGCCGCCTTCGATTCCGTAGGCGGGGCCGCGGTCGTAATAGATCTCCGAGCAGGGGCCGGCCGGGCCCGGCTGGCCAGTCGACCAGTAGTTGTCAGCCTTGCCCATGCGCTGGATGCGCTCTGCCGGAATTCCGGTGTTCTTGAGCCACAGCTCCTTGGCTTCGTCGTCCTCTTCGTAGACAGTCACCCAAAGACGTTCGGCCGGAAGCCCGTAGCCGCCGTCGTCAACACTGGTGGTGAGCAGCTCGAAAGCGAACTTGATGGCGTCTTCCTTGAAGTAATCGCCAAAGGAAAAGTTGCCACACATTTGGAAGAACGTGCCGTGGCGGGCGGTCTTGCCCACTTCCTCGATGTCTCCGGTGCGGATGCACTTCTGGACGCTCGTTGCACGGCTGTAGGGAGGCTCTTCGCGCGCGGTCAGGTAAGGAATGAAAGGCACCATTCCGGCCACAGTGAAGAGAAGTGACGGGTCGCTGGAAACGAGCGACGCGGAGGGAACGGCGGTGTGGCCCTTGTTGACAAAAAAGTCCACCCAGCGCTTGGTGATCTCCTGCGACTTCATTAGCTGATTACTTACCCTTCTCAATTCACTGCACACGATGTGCGCGGAACCGGCTGGTGCCGTTCCGCAGCTTTCCATTCTGCCCTGTTGAGGGCGTGGGGGGGGCGAACCGCTCCCACTAGCGCCGAGCGGCTCCGGCGTCGTCGATCCCCAACGCTGCCCGCAAATCCTCTTCGCGTTGATGCATCCCTGTACGCACAGCGTCGGCAAAGTCGAACAGTCCGTCAGCCATCCGGCCGACGGCGCGATTAAGGCCCTCCGGCCCAAGGTTTGCTTGCGCTTCGGTGATCTTACGGAAGGCAATGACGCCGATGGCGACGCCGATGCCCATCCAGACAATTCTCTTCATGAGGTTTCAGTCTCCCTGTAATTCAGCAGTTGGCTTGTTCGGCGGCTGACTTGTTCAGCGGCTGCGACGGCCGGAGGAAGGCGTCCGGCGTCCGGCGAAGGCAGAACGAACGCCATAGCTGAAGGCAGCCACCTTGATCAGCGGTGAGCCTACCGTGGCTGCAACGAGCGAGGACAACGCGGAGATGTTGGCCGATGCATCGGAGACGTTGGAGCGATGCCGTCAACCTTCTTCAACTGCTGGTTGGTGGTGGTGACCGTTGCAGTCACTTCATCCATCAGGGGCGTGGCGCCGTCGCTGATGGAACGGATGGAGGTCCGCACCTCGTCAAAGACGCCGCCCAGCTTCAAAATGGGCACGGCCAAAAGCAAGACGAGGAGCGCGAAGACTCCTGCTGCGATGAGGCCGGCGATGTCGCCACCAGACATAGAATTTCTCTCCTTGGATCGTTTCGCTGCCTCGCACCAGCCGGTTCACGGCTTTGGCCGAAGCCTCCCCCCCAAGTACCTTACCTATTTGGACCGGTACCTTACATACAAAGAAGCCCGCGGCGTGTGCCACGGCTTCTTTGTATGCGCTGCTTGAATTTAGCGAGCGTAGAATTCGACGACGAGCTGCTCTTCGCAGATCACGGGGACCTCGGAGCGCTTCGGGCGACGAACCAGGCGGGCCTGAAGGGCGTCAATCTTGACGTCCAGGTATGCCGGCACGTTGTTGAGCACGTGTGCACCAGCGGCTGCCACCTGGAACGGGGGCATAACCTCGGAGCGGCTGTGAACGTGGATGAGCTGGCCTTCGCCAACGCGGAAGGACGGGCGGTCCACGCGGATGCCGTCAACCATGATGTGGCGGTGCACAACCAGCTGGCGGGCCTGTGCGATGGTGCGGGCGAAGCCTGCACGGAGCACGAGGGCGTCCAAACGCATTTCGAGCAGCTCAACCAGGTTTTCACCGGTGAGGCCCTTGGTGCGGCGTGCTTCTTCGAAGGCACGGGTCATCTGGCTTCGCGGATGCGTACTGGGCGCGCAGACGCTGCTTTTCGCGCAGACGTACGGCGTAGTCGGAGTCCTGCTTCTTGCGGGCACGGCCATGCTCGCCGGGGGCCGTACGGACGGCGCTCCATGTACTTGGCGGCCTTGGGGGGGGTCAGAGCAATGCCGAGTGCACGCGAAAGGCGTGCGGTACGGCGAGCACGAGTGTTGTTAGCCACTTGTGTCCTTCCAATTACTGCGGTGTGTCAATGTTACTGGCCTCCATCAGGGAGAGCATCGGCCAACCGCTGCCTCTTGCTACTAGCCCGGGCGCACAGCACTATTGAAGAAATCTTCAAAGGGGTTGTGCGTCGGGCCATGCCAGACAAGCAATTATCCTACCACGCGCAGGGCCGCCACCCGCAGTTGGCCTGATCCTGCCGGCTACTCCCCGCGCACGATCTTGCGGAGCCGTTCCAGCCTGGCGGCAATATCCCGTTCAGCTCCGTTATTGGTGGGCTGGTAATAGTCCTTACCCACCAGGTCATCCGGCGGATACTGCTGGGTTGCCACACCGTGTGGTTCGTCGTGCGCGTACTTGTAGCTCTTGCCATGGCCCAACTGTTTGGCCCCGGGGGGGTAGTGTGCGTCACGCAAATGCATGGGAATGCCGCCACCAAAACCGGCACGAACGTCGGCCACCGCTTTGTTCAAACCCATATAGGCGGCATTGGACTTGGGCGCAGTGGCCAGGTGGACCACGGCTTCGGCCAACACGATGCGGCCCTCCGGCATACCGATCAACTGCACTGCCTGCGCCGCCGCGACTGCAGTCTGCAACGCCGTGGGGTCGGCCATGCCAATATCCTCGGCCGCCGAGATCACGATCCGTCTCGCCACGAACCTTGGGTCCTCCCCCCCGGCTTCAAGCATGCGTGCCAAATAGTGCAAGGCCGCGTCCACGTCCGAGCCCCCCGGATGGACTTGATGAACGCACTGGCCACATCGTAGTGCTGGTCGCCAGCGCGATCGTAGCGAACGGCCGCCGCATCCAAAGCGCGTTCAGTATGCCGGAGTTCCACCAATACCGGAGCGTCAGGCAGGCCGTCGTTGGCGAGTCCGGATTCGCCGCCGTCAGGGTCGCCCTCCTCTTCGGCCACTATTGGGGGGGCGTCGTCTGAAATATCGACGGCGGTAGAGTCACCGAAGGCGACGCCGGCAGCTGCTTCCAGTGCTGTCAGCGCCCGTCGGGCATCACCGCCGGATAGCCGGACCAGGTGGTCCAGCGCCTCAGGGCTAAGCTCCACACGGCCGGCAAGGCCGCGGGCGTCGGCCACAGCCCTCTGCAGCAGACCCGAAATGTCGTCATCGGTGAGCGGCTTCAGGGTGAGCAGGAGTGAGCGTGACAGGAGCGGCGACACCACGGAGAAGGAAGGATTTTCCGTGGTTGCAGCTACCAGCACAACCCAGCGGTTCTCGACACCGGGCAGCAGTGCATCCTGTTGGGCCTTGTTAAAGCGATGAATCTCGTCGAGGAAGAGAACCGTGGTTTTCTTGTACAGGTCCCGGGCCGTCAGGGCCTCGTCCATGACGCGACGGACGTCCTTGACTCCGGCGGTGATTGCCGACAACTCAACGAACTTACGTCCGGGTCCGCGCGCGATCACGTGGGCGAGCGTGGTCTTCCCTGTCCCGGGAGGCCCCCCCAAAGGATCACCGAGCTCGGACCGCCGGGCCGCAGCCTCAGCACCCGCTGCCAGTTGCCGCAAAGGCGAACCTTGCCCCCCCAGGAGGTGCTGCTGCCCTACCACCTCGTCCAGCGACCGGGGGGGACGCATTCTTACCGCCAGTGGACTGCGTTGGGAAGCCATCCAATGAGCATCGGAAGGACCCCCTGACGCAGGCAGATCCTCCGACTCGTCGTCGTCAACTGCACCGGCACCAAAGAGATCTTCCACATGGATAGGCTACTCATAGTTCCAGCAAAGGAGACATCGACGTGGATCGCCGAGCATCTGCCCGCACCAGCCTTCCGGCAGGCGGACCGCTTTGGTGCCCGCCGCCAGGTTGCAGGGTTGGGCCGACCGGTTCGCGGCGAGCCACGGCGCCGTTGCTGAAGACCTCGACGACGGTGGGCTGCTCCTGCGGGCAGCCGACGGTGCGACTGCAATATTGAAGGCCCCCCCTTGGCCGGCTGACGGCCGTCCGGGACGGGGGCGGTACTGAGCTGGAACGCCTGGCTTCGCTTGCGAACCAGGAACGGGGGCTTGGACTGCTCCTTGTTCGCAGGGGCGGCTACGCCATAGCTGCTGCCAGCGGTTCCACGATCCTGGCTTCGAAGAGCGGCAGTCGTTTCATCGAAGCCAAAGCCACGGCAGAACAGGCCTCCCGCATATTCAACGAACACCGCATTGAGTACATCGTCCCGGGCGGCGACCGCGTCCTGGTGGATCAGCTTCTCTCCCAGCCCTTGCTCAAAGCCCTAGCAGGACGGACTCGCTTAGCCTTCCTGGACATTCAAGGGCCAAAGACTGCCGTGCTGGCGAAAGCGGCTGCCGACGCCTGCTCTGTGCGCATTACGGTCACCGACCCGCAACCCTAGCAGCCGCTGGACGCACGCCTCAGCGGCGCCTGCCGGTACAGGTAGCTGCCGGAGTGGGCGAAACCTGCTTCCGAGTACAGTATCTGCGCTCCACGATTGGACTCGGTGACAAGGAGCCAGAATCCCTTAAGATCCTGCCGGGTGCCGGCGTGCAACAACGCAGTCAGCACGTCCGTCCCGTAGCCGCGCCTGCGGTGCCCGGCCGACGTCGCCATGCTGTAAATTCCGCCCCCCCAACCATCCACCAGGCGAGACGCCCGACGGCGGCGGGGGACGCCGTCGTCGTCCCTCACCGTTGCGTACAGCGCCGGACAGCCGGTGAGAATCTTATGGGCGACGGACAGTTCTGCACTACCGCCACGGCCGTCCACGGACACCAGACGTGCAGCCATTCTTCGGAGGCTCATCAGCCAGTTCAACGTTCCGTCCCGAACTGCTGACCGGCAGCTCATCCATGCCGCGGACCATGATCCTTGTTGCGGATTGCCTGGTGAAGCGTTGCTCATCCAGGACAGCATTGAGTCCGGCACTGCGGGAGTCGTCGAACACCTGGAAGATCAAGGGAAGGCGACGATGCCGATACCACTCCGCTGCTGCACGCACGGCTCTTGTGATGCCCGGCTTGCCGTTCGGGCCGCCGCCCGAGGTGCTTGGCCACACGGAGTTAGCCCTCTGAGTCACTCCGCCCGAAGCACGGAGGACCCACTCCCCCCGATTTTTCACGCTCAAGGGCGGGCCAGGCCTTGTCCATAAGTGTTTCCAGGACTGCTTGCTCCATCATGCGGGTCTCCTTGTGGCTGGAACGCAAAAAGCTCCCCACATCAGTGAGGAGCCTTTTGGGCAGAAACTTACTCGGACTTCGTTTCCGGCTTGGCTGCGGGCTTGGATTCCGACTTGACCTCCGGCTTGAAGTCGACGCCGGCTTCCTTGCGCTGCTGCGGCGTGATCGGTGCCGGTGCCGCGGTCAGGGGGTCGTAGCCATTGCCCGACTTCGGGAAGCAATGACGTCGCGGATCGACTCGACGCCGGCCAGCAAAGCAACCACACGGTCCCAGCCCAGTGCCATTCCGCCGTGCGGAGGTGCACCGTACTTGAAACCTTCGAGCAGGAAGCCGAACTTGGTTTCGGCGTCTTCCTTGTCCAGGCCCATGAGCTGGAAGACGCGTTCCTGTACTTCGCGCTCATGGATACGGATGGAACCGCCGCCGATCTCGTTGCCGTTGCAGACGATGTCGTAAGCGTAGGAGAGCGCCGATTCCGGGTCCTTGTCGAAGGTGTCCAGGAACTCGGGCTTTGGCGAGGTGAAGGCGTGGTGCACAGCCGTCCACTGGCCACCGCCCACTGCGACGTCACCGGACGCGACAGCCGCGGCCGCGGGTTCGAACATGGGAGCGTCCACGATCCAGACGAAAGCCCAGTCCTTGGGGTCGATCAGGCCGGTGCGGTGACCGATTTCAACGCGGGCAGCACCCAGCAGGGCGCGGGCTGCGGACTTTTCGCCTGCCGCGAAGAAGATGCAGTCGCCGGGCTTGGCGCCAACAGCGTCCGCCAGGCCTTCGCGCTCGGCCTCGGTCAGGTTCTTGGCCACCGGGCCAGCCAACTCGCCGTCTTCCTTGAACAGGACATAGGCCAGGCCCTTGTGCCCGCGCTGCTTGGCGAATTCCTGCCAACCGTCCAGGGTACGGCGCGGCTGGGAAGCGCCACCGGGCATCACGACGGCGCCCACGTACGGCGCCTTGAAGACACCGAAGTTGGTGTCCTTGAAGAACTCGGTGAGCTCAGTCAGTTCAACACCGAAACGCAGGTCCGGCTTGTCCGAGCCGTACTTGGCCATGGCGTCCAGGTACGTCATGCGGCGGATCGGAGTGGGGGATCTCGACGTCGATCAGCTGCCACAAAGCCTTGACGATTGCCTCGCCGAGCTCAATGACGTCGTCCTGGTCCACGAAGCTGGCTTCGATGTCCAACTGTGTGAATTCCGGCTGGCGGTCCGCGCGGAAGTCCTCGTCACGGTAGCAACGGGCAATCTGGTAGTACTTCTCAAAGCCGCCCACTTGGAGGAGCTGCTTGAAAAGCTGCGGCGACTGCGGAAGGGCGTACCAGGAACCCGGCGCCAGACGGGCCGGAACCACGAAGTCACGGGCGCTTCCGGCGTCGAACGCGTCAGCGTGGGGGGGTCTCGATTTCGACGTAGCCCCGCTGGTGGAGGAGTTCACGTGCCACACGGTTCGCCTCGGAACGCAGACGCATGTTGCGGGCGGGGGGGCCGGGGGGCGGCGGAGGTCAAGGTAGCGGTGCTTGAGACGGGCTTCCTCGCCGACCTCCACGTGTTCGTCGATCTGGAACGGCAGGGGTTCGGAGGTGTTGAGGATGACAACCTTGTCCGCGATGACCTCGATCTCACCCGTAGCAACGCAGGGTTCTCATTGCCTTCAGGACGCTTGTTGACAGTACCCGTCACCTGCAGGACGTACTCATTCCGCAAGCCGTGGAAGACCTCTTCCTCACGGACAACCACCTGGGCTACACCGGACGCATCACGCAGGTCAACGAATGCAACGCCACCGTGATCACGGCGGCGCCCCCACCCAGCCGGCCAGGGTAACGGTTTGTCCAATGTGCTCGGAGCGAAGAGATCCGAGGTCATGTGTGCGCAGCACAGCATTCCTTTCAGCATGAAATATAGGGGGGGATCGTTGCAAAGACGATCCCGTCCGAGTTTACCCGCCCCCCGCCACAGCTCATGCCACGAGGACGGAACAATGGATGTTGCCTAGCCCGCGGTGGTAATGCGGACGTACAAATCCTCTTCAGAGGGCGTCCAGCTGGCGGGGGGTCGGCGTCAACCTGTTCCCCGGAACGGATGTCCTTGACCTGGTGGTTGCCGTCGTCGTCGGTGAACCAGACGAAAGGGATGCCCCGGCGATCAGCGAACTTAATCTGCTTTCCGAACTTCTCGGCCTTGGCGGCCACCTCCGTGGCAATCCCCCGGCCCCGCAATTGGGCTGCAATGTCCTGCGCATCCGACCAGCTGTCGTCCGAGTTCAGGCGACCAGTACCGCCGTAGGCACAGAACGCGACGCTGTGGCCAGTTCCTGGCTGAGGATGCGGGAAACAAGCCGCGTCACGCCGATGGAAAGTCCGACGCCGGGGAACTTGCGGTTGCCCTTGCTGGCAAGTGCGTCATAGCGGCCTCCGGAGCAAATGGAACCCAGCTGCTCGTGGCCCACAAGCACCGTCTCAACCACAGTCCCCCCCGTGTAGTAATCCAGCCGCGGGCGATGCTGAGGTCTGCCACTACCTTGCCGGGAGCGCGCTGGACTGCCGCCTGGATGACCTGCTCAAGTTCATTGAGGCCCTCTTCAAGGAGATCGTCCTTCACTCCCAGCGCGCGGACCTTGTCCACGAATGAGGTGTCCTCCGTACGGATCGTGGCCAATTCGAGGGCAAGACCGGCCTGTTCATCAGTAGCACCAAGCTCGCTCTTCAACAGCTCCGCCACCTTCGCGGCACCGATCTTTTCCAGTTTGTCGATGCTACGCAGTACTCCGGCCGTGTCCGTCAGCCCAATGCCGCGATAGAAGCCTTCGGCCAGCTTGCGGTTGTTGATCCGGAGCCTGAAGTCCGGGATCGGCAGGGCGCTAAGGGCCTCAGCGATGACCAGCGCGATTTCGACGTCGTAGCGGAACGGCAGTTCGCCGTCGCCCACAACATCGATGTCTGCCTGGGTGAACTCGCGTGCCCGGCCTTCCTGCGGCCGCTCGCCCCCCCGCCAGACCTTCTGGATCTGGTACCGGCGGAAGGGAAATGCCAGGTACCCTGCGTTCTCCACCACGTAGCGGGCGAAGGGAACGGTCAGGTCGAAGTGGAGGGCCAAGCGTTCGGGTCAGCCTTGTCGGGTTGGGTCTGCTTCGCAGCCTCGCCTCATCGTCCTGGAGCCTGCTCAGGCCATAGACCTCTTTGTCGATCTCGCCTTTGCGCAGCAGCTGGCCCACGGTCTCAACAGCGCGGGTCTCGATGGAAGAAAAGCCGTGTAGTTCAAACGTCTTCCGGAGTGTATCCAGCACATGGAGCTCCACCAACCGCTCCTGGGGGGGAAGCCACTCGGGGGGGAATCCGGACAGGGAGGCGGTACGTGCATGGTGGAAAAGTCTCCTCGAAGAAAGCTGAAACTGGCTTTGCACCGCAGCTTTAAACGCCCTTTCGGCGTTTACAGGGCGGGCGTCCAGCCGGTCATGCATAAACTATGTGCGGCAGCCAGTTTATGCTTTCCGCGCGTGCACATCTAATGCAGCATGCCCGGTTCCTGTCGGCAGCCACCGAAAGTGGACACAATCAGGAGGACTCTTGGCAACAAGGTCGCGGGATGACCGCGAAGCGAAACGGCGCATCAGCAGATGGAAGCGAAGCGTGCCCTGCGGCAGGAACAGGGCAAACGACGCAAACGTGACAACACCATCGCCGTGAGTGCAGCTGGCGTTGCAGTGGTTCTGGCCGTAGTGCTGCAACTGACCGCCTTCAGTTCCAACCCCCACCGAGGCTGAGTTCGCCGCCGCGGAGGCCGGGCTCAGTTCGCCCTCCGCTTCCCCCGTCCGCTTCCAACAGCGCCGACATTCCCAGCCCTGATACGGCTGCCGGAAAGACCTTCACCGGCGAGTTGGCATTGAACAGCGGTGTTGTCGGTTTGGAACTCAACGGAACCGCCGCTCCGCAAGCTGCTGCCGTGTTCAAGTCCCTGAGCGACGCCAGCTACTACAACGGAGCGTTCTGCCACCGGCTGACAACGTCCGAAACGTTTGGCCTCCTCCAATGCGGAGCCAAATCCGAAGACGGCGCAGACGACGCAAATTATCGGTGGGGGCCACTGGAAAATACCCCCCCCGCAGACAACAAGTACCCTGCAGGGACGATTGCCGTTGCCCGCACCGGCAACGATGCCTATGGAAACGGACACCAATTCTTCATCGTCTACAAGGACACCACCATTCCGGCTGATACCGCCGGCGGATACACCGTGGTCGGCAAGGTGACGAGCGGCCTGGATGTGGTCACCAAGATCGCCGCGGCAGGCCTTAAGCCCGGTGAAAACGCCACCGACGGCGCCCCTGTGGCACCTGTCACGATAGACTCGTTTTCTCTGAAGTAACCAGCTCCAGGCCCGGCCTGCGGTGCATTACCTGAGCAGTTCCCTCCAAGCGAAAGACTTTTAGCGGTGACAGACAGTCAGAAATCCGACGAAACAGCAGTAGTGGCCAACCAAGACACAGTCGAGGCAACCGGCACCAACGGTACCGAGCACCAGCTCCGGCGGAGCCCACTCCAGCCAACGAAGCAACTCCGGCTGCCGAATCAGCTCCGGTGGAGGCCGCCCCCAGCCGCGGAAACACCGGAAGAGGCGCCGGTCGCAGAACCCGCAGCCCCTGCCGCTCCACGTCCCACGCCTTCCGCGGCGCC
>BBFS01000123.1 GCA_001313365.1 Paenarthrobacter nitroguajacolicus JCM 14115 | reverse complement strand
CCGGCCCGCTTGCCGGAACGGCTTGGTGCTGCGGGGGCGCTGGGCGGTGGGTGCGGTGCGGGTGGTGGTCATGCCGTTTCCTTCCGGATGCTGAGGCCCTTGTTCTTGAAAACGGTCATGATCTGCTGCTCCGAGGCGGCAATGGAATCCACCAATGAGGTGCCGAAGGCTTTCTTGCGGAAACCGTCGCTGAGGATGTTGAAGGACTGCTGGGTTACCGGCCACCATGACCAGTCAGGGTTCTGCTGTTGGGTGGCGGGGGGGACGAAGACTTCCTCGTTGTAGCGCTGGCCGCCGAAAAACGCTGACGGTTGTTGCCGATCCGTGCCGATGAAGTCGGGGTTGGGTGACCAGCCGATGCCGCTGTTCTTGATTTGGGCGTCGATTCCCTCGGTGGACGTAGTCATCCACACCGCGAACTCGAGTGCTTCCCGGGGGTGCTTACTATTGGCCAGGACTGCTGCCGTGGAACCGCCGAGGTAGCTTGAGCCGAAGCCTGTATCGCCCCCCATGTGGCATCGGTGCTGCGCGCCACTTTCCTTCGGAACCGCTGACACCCTGAACCAAAGCATCACCCCAGCTGCCGGTTATGGTCGAGGCAATCCCGCCCTTGGCGGCAGCCGCAAACCAGCCCGGGGAGAAGGCTCCATACGCGGTGGTGACGAGGTCGTCGTCGATCGCTTTGTCGAAGAAACGCGCGGTGCTGAGCGTGGCGTCGTCGGTCATGTTGATGACCCAGCCATCCTCCTCCGGGCGCAGCCACTGCGCGCCGGCCTGCCCCCCCGCGAAAGAGGCAAAAGGAGAGGCATCACTGATGGGGGGGAAACAGTCCAGGTAGCTGTCCACGGAGCGAAGTTCGGCGGCGAGCGCGGCCCATTCGTCCCAGGTCGTCGGAGTGCTGCCGCCTACTTTGTCCAGGATGGCCGGCTGGTAGAACATGCCCATGGGGCCCGCGTCCTGGGGGATGCCATAGACGCCCCCCCCGGTGTAGCTGACTTGCTTCCATAGGGTGGGGTCGTACAAGTGGGCGTGATCGTTGGCGCCGTAGCGGGACACATCAACCAGGCCATTTACCAGCATGAACTCCGGGATGGAGCGGAACTCGACCTGGGCCAGGTCCGGTCCGCCTCCTGCTGCCAAGGCCGAGTAAAGCTTCTGATATCCGCCGTTGTTGCCGCCCGGGATCCACACCACGTCCACTTGGATGTTCGGGTTGGCTGCATTCCAGACGTCTGCCACTTTCTGGAAATCCTTGAGCCAGGCCCAATAGGTCAGCCGCACGGGCTCACCGGCGGCAGGGATGGTTGGCGCAGCATTGACGGACTGCGTTCCTGGTGTAGCGCACCCGGTCAGCAGGCCCATGGCTGCTGTTCCCAGGCCTGCGCCCAGGAGTTGTCTTCGCGTGAATTGGGTCATTAGCCTTCACCTCTTCGTGTCAGGTTGACGATGACGCGGGCTGGATTCGTGGGTCCCGCCGCGGCAAGTGTGACCACGGTAACAGAAAATTCGAGTGGGTACTCGAATTTCATATTGAAGCCGTAACACGCATGTACACTGGCTAGCCATGACCACAAAGGACGTGGGTCGCGCAGCGCGGCGGGGCCCCTACGCGAAATCCGAAGAACGGCGCCGGACCATCCTGGATGCTGCCCATGAGGTGTTTGCTGCCCACGGCTATCGTGGTGGATCCCTCCAGGATGTTGCCGACAAGGTGGGGCTGAGCCAAACCAGCCTGCTGCACTATTTCCCGTCCAAACGCGATCTCCTGATGGCAGTCCTGGAGCGCCGAGACGAAATCACTGGCGATGCTTCCCGGACGACATGGAAGATGGCTTGGTTGACTCAGTGATCCGGACGGCGCTGTTCAACGAGAACATTCCGGGCGTGGTTGAGCTGTACAGCGTTCTGTGCGCGGAGTCGGTCACCGATTCGCATCCGGGGGCGGGTTTACTTCACCGAACGGTTCGAACGCCTCCGCAAGAGCTATGCCCGGCGGTTCGCCGAACTGGCTGCCCAGGGCAGGCTCCGCCCCCCCGGCGTCGATCCTGAATTGGCTGCCATGTCCCTGGTTGCCTTGTGGGACGGGCTGCAGACGCAATGGCTGCTGGCCCCCCCGATGAGGTGGACGTGGTGAAGGGCCTGCGTGGCTACTTTGATCTGGTGGTTCTCCCCGAGTCCTGACCCAACTAGGTCGCAGCTGAGCGCGTTTTGAGCCTCTAAACGCGCTCAACTGCGACTTAGTTGGGCGAGGCTAGCCGCGGAAGCGCCGATGCCCGTGATGTGCTGCCCCAGGATCAGCGTGTGAACCTCATCTGTGCCCTCGTAAGTCCGCACGGATTCCAGATTGTTGGCGTGGCGCAGCGGTGAGTAATCCAGCGTGACCCCCGTTACCGCCCAGGATGGTGCGGGCTCGCGGGCGATTTTGATGGCCTCGCGGACGTTGTTCAGCTTGCCCAGGGAAATCTGCTCGGGCTGGAGGTGGCCGGCGTCCTTCAATCGGCCAAGTGAAGGGCCAGCAGGGTGCCTTTCTGGATCTCCACCAACATGTTCACCAGTTTCTCCTGCGTCAACTGGTAGCCGGCCAGCGGGCGGCCGAACTGGAGTCGGCTTCCGGCGTACTCCAAAGCAGCTTCGTACGAGTCCCGGGCAGCGCCCATGGCGCCCCACGCGATACCGTAGCGCGCCTCGTTCAAGCAGGAGAACGGTCCTCGAAGTCCAAGCGCACCCGGGAGGATGGCCTCGGCACCCAGCCTCACGCCGTCGAACTTCACATCGCATTGAATGGACGCGCGCATGGAGAGTTTCGGCTCAATGGGCGTCGCGGTTACACCCGGCGTTCCGGCGGGAACAAGGAACCCGCGGATTCCGTCCTCGGTGTTTGCCCACACCACCATGACGTCCGCGATCGAGGCGAGGCCGATCCACCGCTTGGCACCGTCCAGGACCCAACCGTCGGCGGTTTCACGGGCAAACGTTGTCATGGACGCCGGGTCCGACCCCCGCCGTCGGCTCCGTCAGGGCGAAGCAGCCGATCAGCTCGCCGGCAGCCATCCGCGGCAGCCACTGCTCTTTCTGCGCCTCCGAACCCCCCCACTTGTGGATCGCCGTCATGGCAAGGGAGCCCTGCACCGAGACGAACGTGCGGATCCCCCCCGAATCGCCGGCCTCCAGTTCCATTGCCGCAAGGCCATACTCGACGGCGGTCCGCCCGGGACAGCCGTAGCCTTCCAAATGCATGCCCAGGACACCGAGCTCGCCCAACTCCGGGGGCGAGCTCGCGCGGGAAGTGAGCGTCCTCGTACCAGCGTGCGATGTTCGGACGGATCCGTTGCGTCGTGTAGTCGCGGACCCGGTCGCGGAGGGCCAGCTCGTCCACAGCGAGCAGGGAATCGAGGGCAAGGACGTCGGAGGTGTTCGTCGTTGAATCGCTCATTCCAGCATCCTAGGTGGCTAACCCGCCGCCCGGCAGCACAGCCTACTCGCCGCGGACCGCCCCCGACGTCTGCGCGTTCGCCCGTGAAGTAGCCCTTGGTGGAGGGCGCGAAGCGGCACACGATGGCCAAAACGACGCCCAGAGCGAGCAGCAGCACGCCGCTCACGAACGCCCCCCCTCCAATGCCGAAGATCTGCGTGTCACCATAGGCCGGATCCCACATCTGGACTGCGGAGATGAAGAACGCCACGGTGAGGGACAGCGCACCGAGGAACGGCAGGATGCCCCCCCGGAACCACAGGTTCCGTGCCGAGTCCCGGAGCGTCGAGCGGAAGAACCATACACAGGAGAAGCCGGTCAGTGCGTAGTAGAACGCGATGAACAGGCTGATGGCGCTGATGGAGTCCGAGAGCAGGTTTTCGCTCAGGAAGCTCATGGCCACGTAGTACACCACGGCCACCGCACCCATCACCTGAGTGGAGAAGCCCGGCGTCATGAAGCGCTCGTGTACTTTGCCGAAACGGGGGAGGAAGCGCGCCGTGGACACCCATGGACAGGGTTCCGCGGGCAGTCGGAAGGATGGTGGTCTGCGTGGAGGACAGGACGGACGCCAGCACGGCCACGATGATCAGCCAGCCCCAAGGACCCAATACGACGTCCTTCATGGCCAGGAAGACGTCGTCCTGGTTGGCTTCGTTGCCCAGCCCGATACCGTCGGTACCGATCGTGGCGTACATCATCACCAGGAGGGCCACGGAAACGTAGATCGCCACCAGGACCGAGGCCGAGATCACGGCGCCGCGGCCGGGGGGGGTCTTGGCCGGGTTTTCGGTCTCCTCGTTGAGCGCCAGGCACGTGTCCCAGCCCCCCCAGTAGATGAACAGGGCGAGCAGGACACCGTGGACCACGCGCCGGGATCGGCAAAGGCGCCGGCCGGGTTGAACCACTCGAAGTCGAAGGCCTGCCCTTCAGGCGCTCCACCGGCGATCCGGAAGACGATGGCCACCGCGAAGATGCCCAACGAGATGTACTGGATATAGGTCAGGGTGCGCTGGACATGCTCGCCCAGCCGGATTCCGCGATGGTTCACGTACGTCATGAACACGATGAACAGCACGCCGGTGGCGGTCACGAGCACGTGTTATCGGCCAGGGAACCGTCGCCGGTCAACAGCCACAGATACTTGCCCGCGATCTGCGCCAGGTTGGCCAGCACCACCACGCCCGCAAGTGCCACGCCCCCCCAGCCGCCCAGCCAACCGGCCCACGGCCCGAAGGCCTTCCGGGCCCAGAAGAACGTAGTGCCGCAGTCGGGCATGGCGCTGTTGAGCTCACGGAACGCGTAGGCGATGAACAGCACCGGGATGAAGCCGAGGATCAGGATCAGGGGAGTGTAGTTGCCGTTGACGGCAACAATGAGGCCCAGCGTTGCCGCCAGTGAGTAGACGGGCGCGGTGGATGCAAGGCCCAGCATGACGGAGTCGCCAAGGTCCAGGATCCCGGCGTGGAGGCCTTTGGAAGGTACGACGGCGGTACGGTCGCCGCCCGCTGAGCCGCCACCCGGCGTCGAGGTTTCAGTGCTCATAGTGCAGCTCCGTAGGAAGTAGCAGGGGGGGCGCGATGGGCGCGGGGGGGGAGTCGATGGTGTTGGGGGGACAAAGCGGCAGAAATAGTCCGTAATGGGTCCGTCGGATTCCCGGATGCCACACCCCACGGATTCGCCATCCACTACCCAGAGACCCAGTACCGGGTGGTTCCCGTCGAAGTCGGGGGGGAGGGAATGGTACTGCTGGAAGCACCAGCCTTCGCGCCCGTAACCACCGGGCTGCTGGATCTCGATGCCCGGGGGGGCGTGGATGCGGATGTTGTCGCCCTCCCGTCCGTGCAGCGGCTTGGCTACCCATTCTTTGAGGGGGGGACCAGGATCGCCCAGGTAGGCGGGAAGCAGATTCTCGTGGTTGGGGTACAGATGCCACAGCGCAGCCAGCAAGGCTTTGTTGGACAGCAGCATCTTCCACGCCGGTTCAACCCAGCGGGGGGGGTTGTGGGCACGCTGGAAGAGACGCTGTCCGAAGGCTCCTTCATCATCAGTTCCCACGGGTACAGCTTGAACATTGTGCTGATCATGAAGTTATCCAGGTCCACGAACCGGTTCAGGTTGGGGGGGTCCCAGCCAATATCGGACATGTTGATGCCAATGGTGGTCCACCCGCCTTGGCTTGCGACATCGCGCATGTAGGCCGCAGTCATCCAGTCCTCGCCGGATTCCTCCGCCTCCGAGTGGGCAACGTGCAGGGTGCTCATGCCGGTTCGGAACTGGAGCTTCTTCCACTGGCGGATCAGGGCCTCATGGATTCCGTTCCACTGGTCCTTCTCCGGGAAGACATCCTGCAGCCAGAACCACTGGGCCACGGACGCTTCGATCAGCCGGTGGGGGTATCGGCGTTGTACTCCAGCATCTTTGCCGGGCCGCCCTTGCGTCATAGATGAAGTCGAAGCGACCGTAAATGTCCATGTCGGCGGCCAGCAGTGATTCGCCGGCGAGTTCCAACGCCTGCTGCCCGATGCCGATATCGCCCATGGCCCCCGGTGGCGAGGTACTTTGCGGCCTCCAAGCACATGATGTGCATGTCCTCGGCCGTCTTTTCGAGGGTTTCCACCTCGTCCATGGTGAATTCGTAGTAAGCCGATTCGTTCCAGTATTCGATTTTCCGGCCATCGGGCATGGTGGTTGTGGAAAATACCAAGCCCTGTTCCTCGATCTTTTGCTTCCAGTCCGGCCTGGGCTCGGAGAGCAGTCGACGCACGCCTAGCCTCCCGAGCTTCCGCCGCTTTTGGAGCTGCTGCCGAAGCCGCCGCGGCTCACCGTGCCGCCCTTGGTGCTGTAACCCTTGGAAGTCTTGGCGTCCGTAGGCACGTTCTTGGTATAGCTCGGGTAGGAACTGCGGTTCTGGCCCAAGGCGGGCACACTGGCTCCGCGTGAGTAGAAGTACCAGGCGTAGACGCCTGAGCTGCGGCCCGCCGAGCTGCTGTTGTCGCACTGGTTGTCGTCGACGCGCTCGCCGGTTTCCTCATTGAAACAGACCTGCGCGTAGTCAGCTTCCTTCTCGTTGCTGGCCACGATCGCGGTGATGGTTCCGGCCAGGAGGCAGTTACACCCAGACCCACGACGACGGTGCGGCGCTGCGAGCGCTTTTTCTTCTTTGCTGCCTCGGCTTCACCGCGTTCGCGTTCTTTGACGAAAGGGTCGACCACGGGGAGGGGGCTGGCCGGGCTGGGGCGTCCCGGCCGGGAATGCCCCCCCGCCCTGCGGTGCCCCGGCGGGAGTTTTCTTCCTCTTGCCTGTGCCCCCCCGTTGCCTGTGCCCCCCCGTTGCCGGAGCCGCCGTTGCCGGAACCGCCTTGCGCCGGGTCGTTTTTCACGGGCGTGAACAGCTCAGGATGCAGCTCGGGTTTGGGTACCTGCCAGGGAGGAGGCTTGGGCTGGTTGTTGCCCGCTCCGAAGTCGCCGTTGTTGTCCCTGCCGCTGCCGTTGTTGCCGGCTGCGTCAGGGCTGTCTTTCGGGCCCATGTGTATCCCCCTGGATAGACCGTTGAAGTGTCCGGCGCCACGCCGGACCAGAATGCTCAGAGCAAGCCTAGTCCTTGTGCGCGGTGCAGGCACGGGTGACAGCCGTAAATGGGAAGAAGTCCCCATCTACGGAACCATGTAAGGATGTAGCCATGCCGGGACCAGAAGCACACAGCAACGTCGACGACGGCGTGCTGCTGCGGCTTCCGCCGGTCCGCGGCATTGGCTCCGCCCGGGTCATCACTGGCCTGGTGTTGGCTGTCCTGTTACCGCCCGGCATTGAACTCATGGTCACTGTCCTCGGGTTCCGCAACTTCGCCATGATCATGCTGTTGCAACTGGCAGTAGCTGTTGCGGTGGCGGCCATCGGTGGTTTGTGGCCGGCAGTGGTCGCCGCGGTGCTGGGCAGCTTCCTCCTTAACTACTTCTCCGCCGACCCCGTTGGTTCCCTGTCCATCGCCGATCCCACCACGTTGTTCACGCTGGTGGTTTTCCTTGCGGTGGCCTGTGGGGGGGTGGCGCTCGCCGTGGGCCTCGCAAGCCGCCGTGCCCAGGAGGCAGCTCGCTCCGGAGCCGAGGCAACGGCGCTCAGTGGGCTCGCCCTGCAAATCCTTAGCTCGGATGGAAGCTTGGAAGCGTTTCTTGAAAAAGTACGCAGCAACCTGGGCATGGAGGCGGTAACGCTGCTGGGTTCGTGGGGCCAAGGTTCATCAGGTCAGACGCCCGGAGCCTCGGGTACGGCGTCAGCCGGTACCAACCGAGTTGCGTGTCCTGGCGAGTGCCGGCCCGAATCCGCCGTTGACCCATGCCGCCGCCGACCACACCGCCGTCGTCGATCCCCATTACAGCCTGCTGTTGCGCGGCGGACCGTTATCAGCGCAACGCCAACGGATGTTGGCTGCGTTCGGGGGGGCTTTCGTGGTGGCTGTCCGGGAGAGGCAGCAGCTGGTGAAGAGCCGGCGGGATAACGTGCGGTTGGCCGAGGGCAACAAGATGCGGACGTCCATCCTGCGCGCTGTGTCGCATGACCTTCGGACTCCCTTGGCCGGAATCAAGCTCGCTGTCAGCAGCTTGCGCCAGGAGGATGTGCATTTTCCGCCGGATGTTGAGCGCGAGTTGCTGGAGACCATCGAGGATTATGCGGACCGACTGGACCATTTGGTGGACAATCTCTTGGACATGTCGCGGATCACGGCGGACGCGGTGAATCCGCTCTTGAGCGGGATTGTGTGGGCGGAGGTGCTGCCGCAGGCGCTAAGGGGGATTCCCCCCCGGGAGCGGCTGCGCAACGAGCTCCCGCCCAACCTTCCTCCGGTGCAGGCCGACGCCGGAATGCTTGAGAGGGTGGTGGCCAACATCGTGGAGAATGCCGTGAAGTACGCGCCCGACTCCGACGTCGTCCTCACCGCCCGCGCGGGTGCGGGCATCACGCTGGGGGGACCGGCCCGCCAGCGAACTGAGAATCATCGATCACGGCAGCGGAGTAGGGCAGAAGGAAGTGGTGGATATTTTCCAACCTTTCCAGCGCTTTGGTGATTCGCCGTCGCCTGCGATCGGAGGCGGAACCACCGCCGGCGGCGGGATTGGACTGGGACTGGCCGTCGCGAAGGTTTCAGCGAGGCCATGGGCGGCAGGCTCGCAGCGGAGCCGACGCCGGGTGGCGGGCTGACCATGGTGGTCACCTTGCCGCTGTGGACCGGGGGCCCGCAATGACGCTGGTGCTGATCGTCGAGGACGAAGCCCGCATCGCCAGAGCCATGCAGATCACCCTTCAAGCCCATGGCTACCAGGCACTGACGGTGGGAAATGGCGCCGACGCCCTGCAAGCCGCTGCCAAGCAGCCCGTGGAGATCGTGGTGCTGGACCTTGGCCTGCCGGACATGGACGGGGTGGAGATCATCAGACGCATCCGCGGCTGGAGCAGTATGCCCATCATTGTGCTGTCCGCCAGGCATGCCTCGGAGGACAAGGTTGAAGCGCTCGACGCCGGTGCGGACGACTACGTGACCAAGCCTTTCGGTTTGGATGAGCTGCTTGCGCGGCTTAGGGTCGCTTCGCGCCGGGTGGTGACCGAACATGAGGAACCAACGCTGGCCACCACGGACTTCATGGTTGACCTGGCGGGCAAGAAGATTCTGAAGGATGGCTCGGAAGTGCGCCTGACGCCCACGGAATGGAACATCCTGGAGTTGCTGGTCCGTAATAAGGGCAAGCTCGTGAGCCAGCAGCAGATCCTCACCCAGGTATGGGGGGGACAGGCGTATGCGAAGGAAACACAGTACCTGCGCGTATATATAGCCCAGCTCAGGCGAAAGCTGGAGCGGGATCCTGCCGAGCCCCGGCATCTGCACACGGAAGCCGGTATGGGCTACCGATTCGATCCTTAATCTTGGAGCTGCCCGTCCGTACACTGGTGATCATGAACACCGCATCCCTCCTTGCCGTCTGCCGGGTCCACCAGTTGCTGCCCGATCCCGAGGGGAGTGTGGGAGTCACCGGCATGGACAAGCGTCCGGTAGAAGGGCAAGTCAAGGTTCATAAACTTGGGCTTCACGGGGGACGTGCAGGCGAACCGGGTGGACCACGGTGGGGGAAGACCAAGCCCTGTACGCATATTCGCAGGAGGACGCGGACTACTGGGCGGGCGAGTTGCAGCGGGAGCTGCCTGCCGGCGTCTTCGGAGAAAACCTTCGCGTGGCTGGAATCGAAACCACCGGCGCGGTCATCGGGGAACGTTGGAAGATTGGCTTGGATGTGGAGCTGGAAGTCACGTCCCCGCGTGTACCGTGCGCTACGTTCCAACGGGTGATCGGCGAAGCCAATGGGTGAAGCGCTTCACCAGGCCGGCCGGGTTGGGACGTACCTCCGGGTGATCAAGACAGGCACGATTTCCGCAGGGGACCACATTCACCGCACCTTCATCCCCCCCAACACGGCATCACGGTGGGTCAGTGGTTCAGTGAGCCCACTCCTGAACTGGTACAGATCCTGCTGGATGCGGACGCCGATGGGGAGATCCGTTTGCAGGAGGATTACCACCCGGTCTTCGAAAAGGTGCTCCGGAGAAACGGGCTCTAGAACCTTGGCGGGGGGCGCCTTCCAAACCGGTGTGAACAAGCTCACTCGGCCTTCGAGGACTCTCAACTCGCGGTGATGGGCCCCTGTGCCTACACTTGAAATATCCCCCCCACTCCGGAAATCCCTTTATCCTGCCCAATTCTTGAGGCAGGACTGGTAAGTGTTGGGGGCCCGCAAATGTGTGCGGGCATTTTCATAGGGAGAGCCGGCTAAAGAAAACGCTGTACAGACTGCTGGGATAGCAGCCAAGAGATGCAGCGGGAAGTCCTGCCATGGGATTGCGATAGCGCCGGACTTCTTGCGAAAGCAGGGCACCTTTTCCTGTTTCTCGCGACGAGTAATGCGGCCAGCCCAACCGGGCCGCGCCGACTGCCCTATGGATGAGGAATTTCCCCCTATGACCGAAAATCTCAACGAAAACTTCGACGCCACCACTGCTGAGTCCGCTGATGTAGCAGAGACCTCCGCACCCGCCGAAGCTGAAGCACCGGCTGCTGCCGCTGCCCCCCCGTCGAGACCGCTGCGGCCGAGACTGCAGCCCCCACCTTCACTGAAGCTCCTGCCCCCAAGGCAGAAGAAGAGGAAGAAGAAGGCGTCCGCTTCGTCGATCTTGGCATCGACGGTCGCGTTCTGGCCGCCCTGCAGGACGTCGGCTACGAGAAGCCGTCTCCCATCCAGGCAGCCACCATCCCGCTGCTCCTCGAAGGCCGCGACGTAGTTGGCCTCGCCCAGACCGGTACCGGCAAGACCGCAGCTTTCGCTGTTCCTGCCCTGTCCCGCCTGGCCGAACTTCATGACCTCAACGGCCCGTCCCGCAAGACCCAGGCCCTGGTCCTGGCTCCGACGCGTGAACTGGCTCTCCAGGTTGCCGAGGCTTTCACCTCCTACGCCAAGCACATTGATGATTTCACCGTGCTCCCGGTTTACGGTGGCTCGGCTTACGGTCCCCCCCAGCTCGCAGGCCTGCGCCGAGGCGCACAGGTTGTTGTCGGTACCCCCGGCCGCGTGATCGACCACATCGCCAAGGGTTCCCTGGACCTTTCCGAACTCCAGTACCTGGTACTGGACGAAGCTGACGAAATGCTGCGCATGGGCTTTGCCGATGACGTAGAGCAGATCTTCCAGCAGACTCCGGAAACCCGCCAGGTTGCACTGTTCTCTGCCACCATGCCGGGCCAGATCCGCCGCATGTCCAAGCAGTACCTGAACAACCCGGCCGAGATCTCGGTGAAGTCCAAGACCACCACCGGCGCCAACACCAAGCAGCGCTACCTTCAGGTCATGGGCCCGCACAAGCTGGACGCCCTGACCCGCATCCTCGAGGTTGAAGAATTCGACGGCGTTATCGCCTTCGTGCGCACCAAGATGGCTACCGAGGACCTGGCTGACAAGCTCAAGGCCCGCGGTTTCCAGGCTGCCGCCATCAACGGCGACATCCCGCAGCAGCAGCGCGAACGCACTGTGGACGCGCTGAAGGAAGGCCGCATCGACATCCTGGTTGCTACCGACGTCGCGGCCCGTGGCCTTGACGTTGAGCGCATCAGCCACGTGATCAACTACGACATCCCCCCACGACACCGAGTCCTACGTGCACCGCATTGGCCGTACGGGCCGTGCAGGCCGTTCCGGCGATGCCATCCTGTTCATGACGCCGCGTGAAAAGTACCTGCTGCGTTCCATCGAAAAGGCCACGCGTCAGCCGGTGGAGCAGATGCACCTGCCTACCGCCGAGACCGTCAACACTCTTCGCCTGGGCAAGTTCGCCGAGCGCATCACCGAGACCCTCGAGTCCGAGGATGTTGCAGCGTTCCGCGACCTCATCTCCTCCTACGAAGAAGAGCACAACGTTCCGGCGTCGGAAATCGCTGCAGCCCTGGCCGTCATGGCCCAGGGTGGACAGCCGCTGCTGGTCAAGGAACTGCCTGCCGCTCCTGAGTACCAGAAGCGCGAGCGCTCCAAGGACGGCTTCGGCTCACGTGGCCCGACCCGTGCACTGACCGAGGGCAACGCCACCTACCGGATCTCCGTAGGACGCCGCCAGCGCGTCATGCCGGGTTCGATCGTTGGCGCCATTGCCAACGAAGGCGGCATCTCCTCTGCACAGATCGGCGGCATCGACATCCGCTCGGACCACTCCCTGGTGGAGCTCCCGGCAGACTTGAGCGCCGATCAGTTGCGCGCACTGTCCCGCACCCGTATCGGCGGCGAGCTGATCAACCTTGAGCTGGATAACGGCCGCAAGCCAGTGGCGACCGCGGCAGTTACTCCGGTGGTGGCCGTGGTGGCTATGGCGACCGCGAGAACCGTGGCGGCGGAAACTTCAAGGGCGCCGGTGGCTTCAAGAAGACTTCCGCAAGTCCGACGGCGAGCGTACCTCCGCTGACCGTGGCGGCCGCTCCTACAGCGACCGTTCCGAGCGCACCGCAGGCAGCTACGGCGACCGCGATCGCGGCCAGGCCAGCGGTTCACGCTTCGGCGGTCACGGTGACGGCGCCCGCAAGCCCCCCCGCACCGGTGGAGAAGGCGCAAACCGCGACTTCAACCGCAAGGGCAAGTGGTAAACACTCTCTTGGTGATCATCACTGAGTAGTTCCCGTGAGGGGGTCGGCTTTCGAGCCGGCCCCCCCTCACGCGTTTAACGCTTCACTCCGGTTCTTGTTCGCTGTGCACGCCCTTATGCGGCTCGGATTTCGAACAGGACCGGGTTCCATGGGGCCGGGCTCGGCCGTACGATCGAGGCACGGCTGAACGCAAGCAGAAATCAGGAGGGTGCTCCATGGGATTGCTGGACAACGTGAAGAAGAACCTGGGCTTCGGCGGCAAGGACGCTGGTGAAAGCGAGGCAGCTAGGGTAGGCCAGGGTGCGGCGAACCCGGTGCCAGTAGACCAGAGTGCGGCGAGCCAGGCAGCAGAGGATGCTTCCGCCGTCGAGGTTTCCGCTGCGGACAAGGCCGCTGCGGAGCTGCCGCCGCGCAGGCAGCCCGGCAACAGGAGGCTGCGGA
>BBFS01000122.1 GCA_001313365.1 Paenarthrobacter nitroguajacolicus JCM 14115 | reverse complement strand
GTGTCCTTGGCAGTCTCAGGGGGGGGTACTTTCATTCTTGAGCAGACCTTGAGTGTTCACCGAGGTCATTCCTGAGACCGCCGGGGCACACTTTGGAGGGAGAGATCACCACACTACGGGAACGAGGACCACACGCATGCAGTGCAAGGGCATCATCTGGCAAGTACCGGCCATCATCCTGGCCGCGGTACTTCTCTTGATGGGTGCCCAGGTTCCACCCGCGCACGCCAAATTCAACGACACCGATGCCGGCGCAATGGCGCTTACTGCCGCACGTATTCCGGCACCAGCAGCAAACACTGTGGCCGTGACCAAGAGCTGCGATTCCTTCCTCTGGTTCGCCCAAGCCAAAATCAGTGTCGGCAGCTTCCCGGCTGTTCCGTTCGCCAACTACCACGAGCTCAAGGTCATCGACCGGATGGCGTCGTGCAGTTCACCGGCGACATGAGCAAGAGCTCCGGACGTTCCTACAGCTCCGGAATCCAGAGCATAGGGGGGGACTTGTCCGGCACCTGGACATACCAGATCCGTGGTTACTACAAGGTTCCCAACTCCACCAACTTCTGGGCCGGGCAGCCCCCTCAGCGGCACGCTGAACTGCCCCCCCTAATGCGATTGATGGGAACGTTCTTCGGCGATGCGGACCACCGAAGGCCAGAAAATCTGTGGAGCTAAGGAGAGTCGAACTCCTGACCTCTTCGATGCGAACGAAGCGCTCTACCAACTGAGCTATAGCCCCTGAACCAAGCTCAACTGCCCGGCCAGTGTCCTTAGGCTACAAACTTTCCCGGTGCTTTTCCAACCACGACACGAACGTCTCCGTGCCATACGGCTGCTCGGAGCTCAGGTTGTGTCCGGCGCGAAGAAAATCACCCATCGGTCCGGGCAAAGGCAGCTCAATAATCCTGCCCCTCGAGCCCACCACCGATTTCCATGACTCTGCCATCTCCCTCATTGCCAGGGTTTCCGGGCCCGCAATTGTCACCACGAGATGCTCGGGATACGAGTTATCCCGCGATTCACCCACCGCTGCCTCAAGCAACGCCCCTGCAACATCTGCCGGCGCGATCGACTGGAGTCTGACGGCTTTGAAGGTGGGAATCAGCCCTACCTTTGCACCGGCCGCGAAAATCCTTGCCACCAAGCCATGGAACTGCGTTGACCGGACCACCACGGTCTTCAATGGCGACTCCGCGTACTTCCGTTCCTTGGCGGCTTTGGAGGCGTAGTAGGAAAAGGAGCTG
This sequence comes from Paenarthrobacter nitroguajacolicus JCM 14115, assembly GCA_001313365.1. The sequence continues at coordinate 12,070 of BBFS01000122.1, read as the reverse complement.
AGATCACAGTTGATAATGGACAGAGCCACAGCTTTGCGGACGCCAGCCAGGTGCGCTGCAGCAAGAAGCCTGCCGCCGCCGTCGGCGAACTGCTTTTGGGCTTTGCCGAACTGCCCTTCAAGGCAATCAATAACGACGTCGGCACCCGCCACCGCGGCTGCCAGGCCATCCCCCTGAGGTGACGTCGCCCGCAAAGTATGTGGCGCCGTCGTGGTGCTTCGCTGAGTCGACAGGCGGCACATTGCGGCTCAGGACCGAAACCTGGTACCCCCGCTAGAAGGGCGAGTCGGACAAGCTCATGACCTACCTGGCCCGTGCCACCCGCAACGCACAGCGTTGTCACGTGTGGTTAGGCGCGTCGACGCTGCAGGACATCGTCCAGGTTGCTCAGAGCACTGTGGCCCTTGGCGGATGCGACTACGGCGGCCGCAACCTCAGCCTGTTCAACGTTCTGCTTCAGGACAGGTTTGCCCACAGGCTTTGGTGCTTCGGGCAGATCCAAGGGCTCTGGAGCCGGACGCGGTGCTTTGGCAGCAGCCACGTACGTGGGCTTCGGGACCTCGACTGGCTGCCAGGAGGCCCCCCCCTTCGAATCCTTCGTATTCTGAGCAGATTTGTCTCCCGCGGCAATAGCCACGGCCAGCGCTGCCTGCCGCAGTTCCACCGCGGATAAGCGAGCAGCCTCACGGCTGGTGGCTTCGGCGTCGAAAACCGTGGTTTCCTTCGACTCCACAGCCGGTTCCTTCGGCAGGTATCGCGCGGCGTCGGGATGGGCGAGGCCTGAGCAGCACGGCGGGCCCGGCGTTCGCGAAGATCCCGCAGGGCCAGCTTCCGCAACGTTACGACGGCGAGCACCGCACCGATGAGCGACACCAGCGGCAACCAGACAGAACCGATCCCAAGAATTCGTAGGACTCCGGACACCGCAGCTGTCACCAGCAGGGCAAGACCTGCCAGGGCCAGCGTTAGCCGGGCATAGCGGATAGTGAATGGAGTAGTGGGTACCTTCCGAGGGCGGGCTCGGCGCGCGGGATTCCTGGGGGGGCGACGCCGGTGCTTCGCTATGCATGGTCTCCATCGGTTTCTCCTGCTGAGGTGCCAAAGTCAGTACCACCCCCTGCCTGCGTTTCGTCTGGTTCGTCATCAAAAGCCTCTGCTGGAACACCGGCCGTTTGGACTTGTTGCCGCCTGTTCCGCAGAACATAGGGCGCCACCCAGACCATCCACAGCGCAACAGTGACCACGAGTATCACTGAGCTGCTGAGAGGGAAGTCCACATTCAAAACCGTAGAAGCAAATCTTCGGGTGCGGCGGCATTGCGGCCGGTGTGTCGCCCGCAAGTCCGCAAATGATTGGAGATATGGCAAAAAGGCCGATGACCTGCCCGTTTATCTTCTGAGCCACCGGCGCAGGAGTCCCTCTGGAACTTCCTCGGAGGTCAGTGCAAAGGAGCGGTGGTCAGCCCATTCGCCGTTGATGTGCAGGTAGCGCTCCCTGTACCCCCCCTCGTCGCGGAATCCAAGCTTCTCCACCACCCGCAAACTCGCTGAGTTCTCGGGGCGGATGTTGATTTCCATACGGTGCAGTCCCAGCACCCTGAAACAGTGGTCTGTGGCCATCGCAACCGCTGTCGGAGCGATGCCGTGCCCGGCACGGTCCTTATCAACCCAATATCCGAGGGTGGCCATCATGGCCGACCCCCCCCAAACGATCGATGAAACCGTCAGTTGCCCGACGATTTTCGGCTCACCAAAGCCATCGGTTCGCTCAACAATGAGGAATGGCAGGGCGGTTGACTGACGGGCTTGTTCATTCAAGGAACCCACCATTTGGCGGTAGCTGGGGAGGCGCCCACCCGGTGCCGGGTTGGACGCCTCCCATGGCGCGAGCCACTCGCTGTTCCGCGAACGGACTTCGGACCATTCCCGCTTATCGCGGTAACGGATAGGCCGAAGCAGCAGGTCTCCGCTTTCCAGCGTCACCGGCCAGATCGCGGAGCCGTACATCATGAGTTTGTTTATTTGGGAAGAGCGGCTGTGAAGTTGGGCAGCCACTCGCGAAGCTCAGGACCGAGGTCTTCACGCTCGCAGGCAAGCTCGATGCAGGCCTTGAGGTAGCTGAGCTTGTCACCGGTATCGTAGCGACGGCCGCGGAAGACAACGCCGTAGACGCCATAGCCTTCGCCCTCGCCGGCAGCGAGAACCTCGAGGGCGTCTGTCAGCTGGATCTCTCCACCGCGTCCGGGTGCAGTCTTCTCCAGGACGTCGAACACAGCCGGGTGCAGGACGTAGCGCCCGATCACAGCAAGGTTGGACGGGGGCCTCTTCCGGAGAAGGCTTCTCGACGAGCTGCTTGATGCGCACGTAGCCGTCCTCGCCATTGTCCTCAACATCAGCGCAACCATAAGCACTGATCTTGGACGGCTCCACCTCAATAAGGGCAACCACGGAACCGCCGGTCTTCTGCTGGACAGCGATCATTTCGCTTAGCAGGTCCTCGCGGGCATCGATCAGTCATCGCCCAGCAGAACGGCGAAGCTCATAGCCAACATGCTGCTTTGCACGAAGGACTGCGTGGCCCAGGCCGTTCGGGTCACCCTGGCGGACGTAATGAATGTCGCCGAGGTTGGTGGCAGATTGGATGGCCTCAAGCTTGGCGGTGTCGCCCTTTTCAGCCAAGGTGGCTTCCAGAGCGGGCACGCGGTCAAAATGGTCTTCCAGCGCGCGCTTGCTGCGCCCCCCCGTGATCATCAGGACGTCGTGCAGGCCCACCTTGACTGCTTCTTCGACCACATACTGGATGGCGGGCTTGTCCACCACGGCAGCATTTCCTTCGGCATCGCCTTGGTGGCGGGAAGGAACCGGGTGCCAAGGCCCGCTGCGGGGGGGATGACGGCCTTACGGACAGCGTTGTTTTCTAGAGTCACCGGACTAATGTAACGGAAGGAACACATCATCGGCTAAACCCCTCGCCGCGGCGGGACGCACATTTCGTCTTGGTAGCGGACAGCCCCTGCTCTTCAGCGGCAGGGAGAACCTCAGATTGGACACACATGGCATCCAAGGAAGACATCCGCAGCAGTCGGCGGCTGCACCGGCGGACACTCACTCCGGAGCACATAGCAACTGCTGGCGAGTCGCTTGCGCGGCATGGGACAGCCTGGGCAGCGGAGCTCTCCCCCCGGCGCGCCGCCACCTTTGCTGTGTACCTTGGCGTCGCCTTCGAGCCGCCCACTATCCCCCCCTCATCGAGTCCCTGCACGAGGCCGGGCATCAAGTGCTGCTGCCTGTTTGCGAGCCTGGCCGGTTGCTGAGTTGGGTGTATTGGACGCCTTCCACGGCCTTTGTCAGGTCCGCCTATGCGCCCATAGACGAACCGGAGGGTGAACGCTTGGAAAGCACCGTGATTGCCAAAGCTGCCGGGATCTTCATGCCCGCCACAGCCGTGGATCGGGACGGAAATCGCATTGGCCAAGGCGGTGGCTACTACGACCGGCTTCTCCAAGGCCTCGATGCTGCCGGCCAGCGGCCGCCCACCATCGCAGTGGTGTACGACGACGATTTGTTGCCTTCAGGCTCGATTCCCGCCGAGGCATTTGATCGCCCGGTACGCCAGGTGCTGACCCCCCCGTCGGGTGTCGTCCAACTCCACGACGGACCGGAGCCCGGCTGACAGCCCTGTCCCGGCAAGTGAGGTCCGGCACATCCGCTGGTACACCAGACAGGGACCAATGATAGAATTGGCACTCAGGCCCTGCGACTGCTAAGGCGGACATTCTCCGCCGGTGTTGCACAGGACCTGAACTTTGTCCTGAAGGAGGAACTCAGTGCCCACATACGCATACGCCTGCAAAGACTGTGACCATGCCTTTGACATCGTCCAGTCCTTTTCTGACAGCTCCTTGACGGAGTGCCCCCGGATGCAAGGGCGCGCTTCGCAAGAAGTTCAACAGCGTTGGCGTCGTTTTCAAGGGCTCCGGGTTCTACCGGACTGATTCCCGCGATGCCAAGGGCAGCACGGTTTCGGCCGCACCAGCTTCACCGTCGTCCCCCCCGGCGGCCCCTGCAGCAGCACCCGCAACTGCAGCCGCAGCCAGCTAAAAGGTTTTCCACATAAGGCACCGGACCGCTGTTTGCGGCCCGGTGCGACTGGCTAACGTGGCGGGATGTCATCTTCCTCCCGCAGAGCCCTCATCGCCCGCGCCGAGCGTTCAGCAGCAGCAGCCGCCGGTGACTGGCCGCCGCTGAACCGCTCTCCTTCCCGACCATCCCGTTCCCGAGCCGGAGACACCTCACGGTTCAGCCGCCGTCCAAGAGGTCATGTCGGTCAGCGGGGCGGATTTGGATCATGGATTTCACGCAACCGCCGCTTGGCCGTTGCGCTCCTGCTGTGCGTGGCTGCCGGCATCGCCGTCCAGCAACTTACTCCTGCGTCTGAGCAGCGCGTGAGCATCGTGGTAGCAGCCCGCGACCTGCCGACAGGTAGCAGCCTCACAGAATCTGATTTCACCAGCGTTGGAGTGCCGTCCGATCTCGCGATTACCGGATCGGTGCATAGTGTCGGCACCCTTGTTGGCCGTCAGCTTGCTTCCCCCCCCTCCGCAGGGGGCAGATACCTACGGAGGCCAGCCTGCTGGGCCCGGGACTCCTGACGGGCGCACCCGTGGGCTCGGCAGCGGTCCCCCCCCTCAGGATGGCTGATCCCTCATCCATCCAGCTTCTCTCCCCCCCCGGCCAGCTGGTTACAGTGGTCCTTACCGCGGCGGGCTCCTATGACGAGGCCCGGCAAAGCCAGGTTCTTGCGGGCCCGGTGCCCGTTCTCTGGACATCAGCCAAGGCGGCAAGCCCGGCGAATGGCTGGGGGACAAGTGATACCGACGGCTTGGTAGTGGTCGCGGCCGATCCCCCCCAACAAGCAGAAAAGCTTGCCGGCGCATCAACGCAAGGCAAGCTCTTCTTTGTTTTAGTCAGCCCATAGTGCGCCGGTCTGCTGCCGGATGGAGCTCAGCCCCAATGCGGGGGGGGCTTCTGTTCCTTCAGCCACTGCTCATGGTCGTAGCCGGACTCGTCGCCCCATCGCCGGGGATCATCCTCTGCAGCCTTCGTAGGAAGAATTCCGTTGGAGGCTGTCTTAGCTGCCGTGGCCTTGGCATCCGCGGCCTCTTCAGTGGCATCGTTGACCGGCTCGCCGGAGTCCTGCGCGGCGCGGTCTTCTGTGCCTGGTTCCTGATCCATCAGTGGTGCTTCTTTCCCATTCTCCGCGTAGCCTTTGGTCGCGGCGACGCCATGTTCTTCACGGGCAACGGCCTGAGCTTCGCCGTCTGCATGGACGGCGGAGCCTGGTCCACCCTCTGGTCTTCATTGCCCGGATTCAATTGTTCACCATCCGAATGCAGGAAGCCATGGTGGGCAGAAGCGGACTGGGCGATGTGGTTCTCAAGCCCCCCCAGGTACGAACCAATCCGGTCAGCGCAGGAGGACGGATCCGTGAACACTTCGATCGTCCAAAGCGACATGTAGCGCCAGCCCATACGCTCAAGCAACTGCGGCCGCAACCGGCTCCGTTCACGGACGCTCATCCGCCGGTACCGTTCAGTGCCATCCGATTCGATGGCGACAGGGGTGGGGATTTCCGCACCCTCGCGGCCAATGGTGTGGACCGGGTCCGCGGCCGCCGCGATATCCAGCACACCATCGTAAAGATGCCAGACCCGGGCTCCACGTGCACGCAGCGTTCGCCAAGATCGGCCACCAACGGATCCTCACCCAGCGCCTGCTCACTGGCTACAGCGCGGGAGGCAGGTGTTCCAAGGTTGCTGTTACCGGAGAGTTCCCGGTCCAGCAGTTCATAGAAATCCACTGCACCATGGGCCAGGCGATCAAGGTCGAGATCCTCAGGCCGGAAGCACGTCAGGACGTGCATGGAGCGTCGAGCGCGCGTCATTGCCAGGCAAAACGGTTTCGCCCGCCTTCGGTGGACAACGGGCCGAAGGAATGGAGCGCACGGCCGTGCGGAGTGCGGCCATAGCCCAGCGAGAAGATCACGTGGTCACGCACCAGCCCCTGGGCGCGCTCAAGGTCCACCACCCGGAAGGACTCGGGGCCCGCTCCGAAGAAGCTGGACAAAAGAGTGTGGTTAGGCAATTGGAGCCTGATGGCCTCGCCGATCCTGGCAGCATGGCGCAGGCTTGCGGTCACCACTGCCAAGGAAGTACGGGGCCGGAGCCTGGCGTGTTCGAAGACAAGGTCCACCACGCGGTTCACTTCTGCAGTGACAGACTCAACGCCCTCATGGTCCGCACCGGGCAGCCCGGTGCCGTCGGGTATGTACTCCACGTGAATCGATCGATCCAGGCCAGTGACCGAATTGCCGTCCGGCAGGCGTCGCAGACCGCCGTCGTAGTAGTTCTTGCTCAGCTGGAGGATCAAGTCCTCGTCCACCGCGCGATAGACCCAGTTCAATTGCCAGGTGGGCAGGACCCGGGCCAGAGCCTTGAATGCACTGTCTACGTTTTCATGGCTGGCAACCCCCCCGGCAACCGGAGGTTCCACGGCCACGCTGAAAGTACGCGCATTGGCGATTTTTGCATCACCGAAGGCAATTACCTGTCGTGCTCGGGCGATCGCGGGAAGAACCGCCTGCAGAGAGGTGGATTCGGCGTCGATGATCACCACGGCGTCGAACTTTTGCTCGGCCGGGAGAACGCCCGTGAGCAAATAAGGCTGACGGACCACACAGGAACCAACAGAGGCACAAGATCCGGTGCTTGGGCGCTCAAGGCGGGCAACGTCACACGGCCGTCCTTCAACAAGGCACGGAGCAACTCCGCCTGCCTCGGGTGCTCAAGAAGGCCCTGACGCCACTTCTGGGCCAGCTGCCAACGAAGGCGGGCGGCGCCACTGGCAATGTGTGCTTGGTCGGCCAGGCGATATTCAGCTTCCAGGCGCCGCAACGAATCACCGTCGGACATGGCGAGGTAGTCATCACCACTGATCATGGCTTCCAAAGCGGACTGCCACCAGGCAAGGTCCAGCTCGGCCGCTACCGACGACGCCGGGACTTCCCGGGCAGCAAGGTCGGCAAGCAGTTCGCCGAGCCCGTGCTCCCGCATTTCCTCGATGAGGAGTGTTCGCTCAGGAAGGGTTTCCAAGGTGGCCGTGTCCGCGACGAGACGCTCGAGGCGTTCCATCAGTTGCAGATACGGCGTCTCCTGCAACGAACCGCCGTCGGACGTGTGCTTGAGCGAATCACCAAGACGGCGCAGCTCGGCGTCGAGTTCGCGGTAGAGGGCCCCCCCGAGATCGGCAAGGCCGGATGGCACCGCCGGGTGTCGCTGGGTTGTGGCATAGCCTGCCCACAGGGCACGCTGCTCCTGGACAAGGACCAGGGAGCTGTGGAGGTCCGCGATGTGGACACCGGGGGCGTACGTACTCCTTGGCGACCCGGCGCAGGCGTGAACGCTGCATGGAAGGCATCTCAAGATTGCGCTCACGGCGCCAGGCGGAACTGGCAGTGGCTGAGATGAGGTCATGCACCGGCCGGTCGAAGATGTCCGGAGTGAACTTATCCAAGCTCTCGCGGACAGCGATCAGCAGTTCAAGCTGCGCACCCCCACTCGGTAAAGGTTTCGCCCAGGCGAATCTCAGCGTGATCGGAAACCTGCTTCATGCGATCCCGCAGGACGGGGGGGAGCTTCTCCTCGGCCAAGCGTGCGAGCTGCTGGGCTTCCTCGGTCTCCTTACGGGTGACCAAACGGGCGCCATACCAAGGGCTGGAAGTGGAGGCCCGGCTGAAGCTACCAAGTTCGGCAGCGCGACGAAGGCGCCCCGCGAGCTCTTCACGGTCCTTGATATTGTCCAGGACGCTTCGCTTCAAGCGCACAGTAGTGGAGGGTGCCGGATGGATGGACGTCAGCTCGGCGAGTGATTGCATCGCTTGATAGGGCGAGCACCCCCCCAGCGCTCACGGACGTTGTGCAGCGAGGCAACATGATCCATCAGGGCATGACGGTGGCCTGTCAGTGTCTGGTGAAGGTTGCCAAGCTGTGGTTCAAGCGCTTTCTCATTGCGCATGATGGCCCTGACCAGCTGACCCTTTAGTTGCTGCGGCGTGGTCCCGTTACCAGGCCTGAAGAGCACCGATTCGAGGCCCAACGATTCAAGGTGTGCGGAAAGACCCGCGAGGCTGGCTTGCCTGTCTCCTACCACCAACACGGACTTGCCTTCGCTGACCAAGGCACCGATGGCGTTGATTGCCGTCTGCGTCTGCCCACTTCCAGGAGGAGTGGAGACAACCAGGGAGTCTCCCGCGCGAACGGCGTCCACCACGTACTGCTGGTCCGTATCGGCGTCGAGCAAGAGAAGTTCGTCGGCCGGGTCCCGAAGATCCAAGCTGGGGGAACCTGCCCGCTTTAATGGGCTCCGGCTCAATGTCGCCGCCATTGGCTGCGGTCGAGAGGGCCGCAACCGTGGGGTTGTTCATGTTGATCCAGGGATCATCCAGGTTGCCCGAAAGGTCAGCCAGGGTAGTGACCAGCAGGTTGAACTCCACCTCTGCACCATGGATAGGCTTAATGAGCGTGGACAACCGGTCCAGAACCGGCTGGGGGATCCAGCCGGGCCGTGTTGTAAGCCATGCGTGCTACAGCGTTGACGTCGAAAACGATGCCGTGGACTGTCTTCAGGTGACGCACCAGCGCGGGTTCATGCGTGCTTGTTCGGTGAGCTGAAGTTCGAAGTCGTCTTCGCCCGGCCTGACTGTAAGGACGATGGACGTGAGCATCACAGGCGCGGAGACGCGCTGCGGCTTACCACCAACGGCCGAGGTCCACACCACGGTCCCGGCGGACAAGTACCCGGCCTCGATGCCGCGGTCGTTGCTGAGCTCGAAGATCTTGGACCGGATGTTGCGGGCCGCCCTGGCCGCCACCAAGTACTGTTGGCGGTCCCTGATGAGAGTGGACAGCCGTGTTCTGCGACCGGCGAGCAACTGAGCCAGCCGGAAGGGTGGGCATTGCTGAGATCGATCGCGCCTTCGGGTGTCTTGACGAAGCGCAGCATCGTATCTGCCCCGGTGACGGGTTTGAGACCAGACAGCCATTTGCGGAGCTCTTCGGAGCCCTCTTCCTGGCCTTGACCTACTGACACGACTTCTGCCTTCTTTTCTGTACTAGCTTTAGACGCCTTGGACCATACCGGCATACGTTCGAGGGTAGCGGGAATCCTCGGTCAGCCCGCTCCGCAACGCTGTTCCAACGTGAAATTCGCCGTCATTTCACAGTTGGAAGCATTTCCTGGGGGGCAAAGACGTACCCCCGGATGACGTTGCCCGGTTGAAGCACAGTGGCCGGCCTCCCAAAGGAAGCCGGCCACTCAGAATGCTATTCCCACTCGATGGTTCCCGGTGGCTTGCTGGTGACATCCAGTACCACGCGGTTAACGCCGTCCACCTCGTTGGTGATCCTGTTGGAGATACGTGCGAGCAGGTCATACGGCAAGCGCGACCAGTCTGCCGTCATGGCGTCTTCGGAAGACACCGGACGCAGCACGATCGGGTGGCCATAGGTCCGGCCGTCGCCTGAACTCCAACGCTGCGGACATCGGCCAGGAGGACCACCGGCATCTGCCATACGTCATTGTCGAGGCCGGCAGCTGTCAGCTCGGCGCGGGCGATGGCATCAGCCTTGCGCAGAAGGTCCAGGCGTTCCTTGTCACTTCGCCCACAATGCGGATTCCCAGGCCGGGACCGGGGGGGAACGGCTGGCGGCCGACGATTTCCTGCGGGAGGCCGAGCTGGGCGCCAACGGCACGGACTTCGTCCTTGAACAGGGCCCGCAGTGGCTCGACCAGTTCAAACTGCAGGTCCTCCGGAAGCCCACCAACGTTGTGGTGGCTCTTGATGTTGGCAGCACCCTCGCCACCGCCGGATTCGACGACGTCCGGGTACAGCGTGCCTTGGACAAGGAACTTGATCTTTTCACCCTCGGCAGCGGCTGGGCAATGATGGCCCGTTCCGCTTCCTCGAAGGCCCGAATGAACTCCCGGCCAATGATCTTGCGCTTGGTCTCGGGATCACTGACACCGGCCAATGCCGACTGGAAGCGCTCCTGCTCGTTGGCAACGTACAGGTTGACACCCGTCGCGGCCACGAAGTCGCGTTCAACCTGCTCTGCTTCGCCTTCACGCAGCAGGCCGTGGTCAACGAACACACAGGTCAACTGGTCGCCGACAGCGCGCTGGACGAGAGCGGCAGCCACTGCAGAGTCGACACCACCGGAGAGGCCACAGATGACCTTCGAGTCGCCGATCTGCTGGCGGATACGGTCCACCTGCTCTTCGAGGATGTTGCCCGTGGTCCAGTTGGGGGGGCTCAGGCCCGCGCCCTTGAACAGGAAGTTCTCCAGGACGTGCTGTCCAAGGACGGAGTGCTTCACTTCCGGGTGCCACTGCACACCGTAAAGGCGCTTCTCATCGTTGGCGAAGGCAGCCACTGGGGGGGCTCCGGCCGTAGTTGCCAGCACCTCGAAGCCTTCGGGGGGGCTTCGTGAACGGAATCGCCGTGGCTCATCCACGTGTTCTGGGACGCCGGGACTCCGTCGAGGATGGAGCGTGCGTCACCCACCAGGAGTGCTTCGGTGGCACCGTACTCCCGCAAACCGGTCTGGGCCACCTTGCCACCCAGGCATTCGCCATGGCCTGGAAGCCGTAGCAGATACCGAAAACGGGAACGCCGGCCTCGAAGAGGTCAGCACCCACGAACGGGGCGCCCTCGGCGTAGACGCTGGAAGGCCCTCCGGAGAGAATGATGGCTGCCGGGTTCTTGGCCAGAAGCTGCTCGGTGGTGAAGGTATGCGGAACGATTTCCGAATACACATTCGCTTCGCGGACGCGGCGGGCAATCAGCTGCGCGTACTGGGCACCGTAGTCAACAACCAGCACCGGCTTCTGGGAAGTTTGGGGGGGTGCGGTGGGAGTAGTCACCAGACAAGACTACTTTGCCGGGCCGCCCCCCGGTGCACGTTGACAAGGGCGGCCAAGGCCCAAAACAGGGCCTGCCGTTAGGCATCTCACACCGGGACGCCGTGAAGTCCTAGTAGCGCTTGGACGCCTGCGGGTTGGCTGCGAGTTCCGCTTCCACCTGCGCGTGGAATTTCTTCTCCACGATGAAGGACAGCAGCGGGATGACTCCGCCCAGCGCCAGAAGGACCATTTTGGAGAAAGGCCAGCGCATGAGCGACCACAGGCGGAAGTTTGAAACCAGATACACCACGTACATCCAACCGTGCACGATCAGCACGGAGGTGGAGATGTTGAAGCCACCGATGACGCCCTTGGGTTCGGATTCAGCAAAGCCAAAGCCAAAGGGTTGGCCCGTAACCGCATTCGTGCCGCCCGCGAAGAGCGAGACACCAAATCCGTAGCGGGCAATCAACTCGGCGCATAGCAGGAGCAGCATGGCACCTGTCAGGTATGCCATGACTTTGTAGAACTTCAACGCCGAACGGATCTGCGCTTCCGTGCCGCCGAAGCGCCGCTTCTTGGGCTTGGGTCCGGAATGTTCGGGCTGGATAGCCGGTTTTGGCTCAATCATTGCTGCACCTTATGTTCTGGCTCTGGGCGTGTGGGTTCTGTGGCTGCTTCGGGATGGCCCGTTTCGTCGAAGTCATCATCCTCGTCTTCGTCTTCTTCGAGGTCGCGCCGGTAGTCGTCCTTCACCAGACGCCACCAAATGAAGATCGAGAACCCGGCAAAGACAACCCATTCCACCGCATAGAAGAGGTTTAGCCAGTTGACTTGTTCTGCAGGGGGGGGCTGCGGCGGGATATTAAGTGCTTTGACGTCACCGTCAAAGGGAATGGTCACTCCGCCTGAGGCCTCGGATGTCGCGGCGACGAAACCCTGATAGCTGGAGACTTCCCACTTGTTGATGAGCTCCGCCGTTGAGACTGCAGACGCCCGGTCTGGACCGCGTCGACGTTTGGAAGCGGCGCTTCGGATGGGATGAGGCGACCCGTCAACGTGATGGTTCCCGACGGCGGCGGGCCGGCTTGGGCGGGGGGGTCCGCCACCCA
>BBFS01000121.1 GCA_001313365.1 Paenarthrobacter nitroguajacolicus JCM 14115 | reverse complement strand
AGCCTCCAACGAATTCGGCTCGAAGCCGCACCTGCACCAAACAGATAAACTTAAACCCACGCCATCTACTGAGTGAAGTGAGAGAGATGACTGCCACTGCTACCGAACACGTAGCTACGGCCGGTGCTACCGGCCGCATTGCCCGTGTTATTGGTCCGGTTGTCGACGTCGAATTCCCGGCTGACGCAATCCCCTCGATTTACAACGCTCTGACCACTGAGATCACTCTCAACGGCCAGACGAAAACCATTACGTTCGAGACTTCCCAGCACCTGGGTGACAACCTCGTTCGCGCCATCTCCCTGCAGCAACCGACGGCCTCGTCCGCGGCACCACTGTGCGGGACTCCGGTTCTCCCATCTCCGTGCCCGTCGGCGACGGCGTCAAGGGCCACATCTTCAACGTTCTCGGCAAGCCGCTGGACGTCGAAGAGTCCGAGATCAAGGCAGACGCCTACTGGCCGATCCACCGCAAGGCTCCGTCCTTCGCTTCCCTCGAGGCTCCACGGAGATGCTCGAGACCGGCATCAAGGTCATCGACCTTCTCACCCCCCCGTACATCAAGGGTGGAAAGATCGGCCTGTTCGGCGGCGCCGGCGTTGGCAAGACCGTTCTGATCCAGGAAATGATCACCCGTGTTGCCCGCAACTTCGGTGGTACTTCCGTATTCGCCGGTGTTGGCGAGCGTACCCGTGAAGGTAACGACCTCTGGGTTGAAATGGAAGAGGCAGGCGTTCTTAAGGACACCGCCCTTGTATTCGGCCAGATGGATGAGCCGCCGGGAACCCGTCTTCGCGTGGCCCTGTCCGCCCTGACCATGGCGGAGTACTTCCGCGATGTTCAGAACCAGGACGTGTTGCTCTTCATCGACAACATCTTCCGCTTCACGCAGGCAGGCTCGGAAGTTTCCACACTGCTCGGCCGCATGCCGTCCGCTGTGGGCTACCAGCCAACCTTGCTGACGAGATGGGTCTGCTCCAGGAGCGCATCACCTCCACCAAGGGCCACTCCATCACGTCGATGCAGGCCATTTACGTGCCGGCTGATGACTACACCGACCCGGCTCCGGCAACGACCTTCGCACACCTCGACGCGACCACGGAACTTTCCCGTGAAATCGCCTCCCGTGGTTTGTACCCGGCCGTTGACCCGCTGACGTCCACGTCCCGTATTCTGGATCCCCCAGTACATCGGCAAGGATCACTACAACACGGCTGTTCGTGTTAAGCAGATCCTGCAGAAGAACAAGGAACTCCAGGACATCATCGCCATCCTCGGTGTTGACGAACTGTCTGAAGAGGACAAGATCGTCGTGTCGCGTGCACGTCGTATCCAGCAGTTCCTCTCCCAGAACACCTACACCGCCAAGCAGTTCACCGGCGTCGAGGGCTCCACCGTGTCCATCAAGGACACCGTTGAAGGCTTCACGGCCATCTGTGACGGCGAGCTGGACCACATCGCAGAGCAGGCGTTCTTCAACGTCGGCGGCCTGGATGACGTCGAGCGTCAGTGGGCCAAGATCCAGGAACAGACCAAGTAGTATGGCTGAGCTCGAGGTTGAGATTGTCGCAGCGGACCACTTCGTGTGGTCCGGTGCGGCCAAGATGGTGAAGGCCCGCACCAGTGATGGTGAAATCGGAATCCTGCCGGGCCACTCGCCCCTTCTGGCCATCATGGCCGCGGGCGAGCTGGCAATCCAGCCGGTTTCCGGTGATCGCATCGCAGTAGTTGTTGACGGCGGATTCTTCTCCGTCGACAACGATCGCGTGGTCATTGTTGCTGACAACGCCAAATTGGGCGAAGCGGCTACAGCGGGGGGATCCGATAGCACGACCTTGATGGACGATTCCCTTATTCCGTTCATCGCCTTGGCAACAGCGTTTACGTTGCTGATCATTTCACTGTGCCTTTTCGGGGGGGTGCGCCGCTTCAATCTGCGGCGCGCCTGGGCACGGTCGACGCCTCCATTTGCATGGCTGGAAACAGCTGGCAAATGGGGGGGTTTGTCGTTATCAGGACAATGAGCTCGAGTGGTTCCGCTTGATGTCCCTGAGCGTCATCCCCCCCAAGCACAAGTTCACGCGCAGTTCACTTGAATTGCTTGGCCGCCGCCAGCCCACGGAAGAAGAACTCGTCAGGATACAACCTGGTGTGGTCGTGGTTGAACTGCAGTACGAAGGCAAGAAGTTCATGCTCGCCATGAATTTCGATGCTTATGCGGGTTTGTCGTCCTGGCTTGAAGCTGGGCCGGTCATTGGCGTCGGAACCTGGCGTTAGGCGCCATGGACTTTCTTTCGGACGTCAGTCTGGTTGATGGGCCGTTCCTCTGGTTCAGCATCGCCTGTGGTGCAGCAGGCGGGGGGGCCTACCTCCTATGGCGTCGACGACGTTCCTGGACTCTGTTCGTAGCAAGCACCCTACTGCTCGCTGTAGGTGTCGTGGCGCTGATTCACTGGATCCTGGTGGATCTTATGGCCACGTTCTCGGAGAACCTTCCCTTTCAGACTGTGGCCTGGGCGGTCCCCCGCTGTCGCAGCCCTTCTCCTGTGCGCTGCGCGCTTCCCCCCGAAACTCCTGGCGCGGCCGCTCGTTCAGTGTGGTGGCGATGCTCGGCGTCGTGCTCTTATGCGTGGTCCAGATTAATCTCTATTTCGGATTGAATAACACGGTCTCGGACCTGATGGGTACTGCGGTGGCGCGCATACAGCCACTGGAATCGAGCCTCAAACGCGCTGTAGACGCGAGGCCCGGTCAGGCCCCCCCCTCCGCATGGAAAGCCCCCCCGGACTCCATGCCCCCCCGAAACGGCGTCCTGCGCAGAGCTGACATTCCCGGTACGGTCTCCGGCTTTAACGCACGGGAAGCATATGTTTACTTGCCACCCGCCTATCAGACCGCATCGCGTCCCAGCCTGCCTGTGTTGGTGCTCTTCGCCGGGCAGCCGGGTGGTCCGGCGGATTGGCTGACTGGTGGCCAGCTCCGTTCCGTACTGGACCAGTTCGCTGAAAATCATCACGGGATTGCCCCTGTCACAGTGGTGGTCGACCCCAACGGATCAGCCAATGCCAACACCATGTGCATGGACAGCAACATCGCCTCGGTGGACACCTATCTTTCGAAGGATGTCCCGGCCTGGATCACTCAGACTTTGGATGTGGCGACTGATCACAAGCAGTGGGCCGTTGGCGGTTTCTCTTTTGGCGGCACATGCGCCATGCAAATGGGAACTTTGCACCCGGATCTGTTCGCATCCATTCTGCCTTTCGCCGCAGAAAGGGAACCTGCCTGGCCAAAGATCGAAGCAAGACCATTGCGGACTCGTTCGACGGCGACGTTGAAGCCTTCGAATCCCGGACACCTCTGGTGCTGATGCAGCAGCGCAACTTTGCCGGCAGCGGGGGTGTATCTGGTTTCGGGCGAAGCTGACCACGAGTTCACTGACTACATGCATGAACTTGCTGACGCGGCACGAAACGCCGGTTTTGAAACCGAAGATCATTCAATTCCTCAGGCCGGACACTCCTGGGATGCAGTGATTCGTGGAATGCCCGGCGCACTCGACTTCCTGGCCACCCGGTGGGGGGGTTGCCGCGGTGAGCCTTACCCTCAGAGGTGTGGCGGAGCCTGCGCTGAGGCAGGCGGGCCGGCATTTGCGGTCAACGCCGTTCACCCTGCTCGTGCTTGCCGTTTTTGTGGGCCTGTCGTTGGCCTCCGGGAGCTTCCTGACTGGACCACCCCGGCCGTGGCTTGCGGTGGCAAGTGTGTCCCTGGAAGGGCTGCGCTCAGGAGAATGGTGGTCCATCTGGACGTCGCTGTTCTTCACCACCAATCCGTTGGCCTATGCCACTGCCGTCCTCATGATTTTGCTCCTGCTCGGACTTGCAGAGCGGCAGTTGGGCTCCCCCTAAAACGGCTGGAGTGTTCTTCGGGAGCCAGTTCGGCTGTATATCGGCCTTCCTCTTGGTGACCCAGGTGGCGCAATACGTCGATGACGGGTGGCTTTCCGAGATGGCTGATACCCGCCTGATCGGACCATACGGTGCAATTCTTGCTACGGCTTTGGCCGCGAGTGCGCTCCTGCCCACATTGTGGCAGCGTCGCCTGCGCACAGTGGTGCTTTCCATTTCCCTGTTGCTGGTGCTCTACGTAGGTCATGCGGAGACAGTTGTTGGTTTTCTGGGCGCCTGATTGGCTTGCTCGCCGGCTGGTGGATGCAAAGCAGCCAAGGCCATCTCCACCTGCATAGGTCCACCAGCCGTGAAATCCGGAACCTCCTGTCACTGACCATGGCAATTTTCGCCGTGGGTCCCATCGTGACCGCGGCAGCCAAGAGTCCATCGGGGCCGTTGGCCCTGTTGCGTGACGTCATCCTTAACCCGCTGCCAACCCTGAGCCAACTGGAAAGCAACTGCGGGGGCACCATCGACGTCGCTTGCCTCGAGATTGCACGCCAGGGTTACACAGGACCGTTCGGTTTGGCTTGGCAGTTGTGCCGGTTGTCCTGCTCTTGATCTGTGCCGACGGCATGAGGCGCGGACGCGGCTCGCGTTGGGAATTGCCATCGGCGTGCAGTTGGTGGTGGTCGTCTTGTCCACGATCTATCTTGGCCTTTTTGCCGGTATGCCGAGGCCGGCAGGACGCCCCCCCATACGGGAATGCTCAACTCGGCCGTGGTTCACATCATTCCGCTTGTGCTGGTCCCCTTGGCATTGGCGCTTCTCCTGTTCGCCTATCGGGGCCACTTCCGGGTGGTGACCTCCGACCACCTGCGCCGGAAGGTGTTCTGGGTGGTCGGCTTGACTGGGGGAGGGCTGGGCTTGGCGTACGCAGCGGTATGGCTGGCTTCCGGTGGCCTGGTTCGCGACGGCGGTGTGCTGGGTCTGGTGGCTGAGCTCGCCAGGCAGTATCTCCCCGTTCCGCTTCCAGGTGTTTACCGCAAGGTTTTTGCTGACCGCGACGTGCTGGAAGTTTTCCTCTTTTCCTACTCCGGTACGGTGTTTTGGCTCGTTGCCTTGATTGGCGTATGGGTGCTGCTGATCCGCGGACACCACACGGGTGGACTTGACCGTCAGGCGCGTCAGGGTGCACGTGCCTGGTGAAGCGGGGGCGGAGATTCGTTGTCATGGATGGCTCTTTGGGAGCCAAACAAATACTGGTTCACTCCCGAAGGTACCGGGGGGCGTCGCCTACCAGCAGCACAGCCACGTGGCGTTGACGCTGGCCGGTCCTTTCGGAGCAAGGCAGCATCACGCGGCTACCGCCAAAGGCTTCCTGGAGTATTGCGCGCAGCATGCGTTGACGCCATGCCTCTACTCCTGCACGGACGAACTCTGGCCCATGCTGCAATCGCGCGGATTCCGCCGGGTGCCGGTTGCCCAAGAGACTCGACTGCGGATCAGGGGGGGCCTGGAGTTCAAGGGCAAGGAGTGGCAAAACGTCAGAACATCCCTCAACCGTGCCGCGAAGATGGGGATCACGGCCAGGTGGGGCCGATACTCCGAACTCCCGCATGGAGTGCGTGCCAAGTGAGTGAGGTTTCCGAGGAATGGGCTGCCCAGAAAAAAATCCCGGAAATGGGCTTCACCATGGGAGGCCTGGACGAGTTGGATGACGACGACGTCCTGTGCTGCGTCGCTTTGGACGACAAGGGTTTTGTCTATGGCGTCACCAGTTGGCTTCCCGTCTATGAGGACGGTGTGATTGTCAGTTGGACACTGGACTTCATGCGGCGACGGGGGCGATGCTTTCCCGGGGGGTCATGGAGTTCCTGATAGCTTCGGCTGTTTTGCACCTGCGGGATTCGGTGGAGCTGATTTCTTTGTCCGGTTCGCCTTTAGCCCGGGAAAAGGGTGAAATCGAGCAGCGGGCCAAAGGCCTGGCAGGGCTACTGGAGGTGGTGGGGCACGCCTTGGAACCTGTTTACGGATTCAGGTCGCTGGCGTCCTTTAAGTCGAGGTTCCAGCCCGAGTACAGAACCTTGTACATGTATTACCAAGACCCGCTGCATCTTCCTGCAATTGGGCGTGCGCTCAGCAGGGCCTATCTTCCGGGATTGTCAGTCCGGCATTCCGCGCGGCTGCTTCGAAGCTTGGTTGGTTGAATTGTCAACACGTATCGGAAGGACCCTTTTGGTATTTCTTCATGGTTAGTAACAAGTCTTGTTGACAAGCCGCGTATTGTGGCGGGCATTCTTTAGGTTAAGACGCGTTGACCCCCGGCTCGGAAGCCAGGGCCAACGTGCTTGTTGTATCTGCAACAAGCAGAGATCAACGGGTAAGACTAGACGACCGTAACGCCGGTTGCCTGGGGGCCCTTGGCTCCCTGACCGATCTCGAACTGAACGCGCTGGTTCTCATCGAGGGTCTTGAAGCCACCGGTCTGGATCTCGGAGTAGTGAACGAAAACGTCCCCATCCGCGTCATCCGGGGGGGTGATGAAGCCGAAGCCCTTTTCAGCGTTGAACCACTTGACGGTTCCCAGTGCCATGTATTTCTCCTCATTGTGGAACATCAGTCCGATACACCTCGTACCGGGTTTGTTACTCCGCGAGAAGACCTGAATACCGCACAAGCCGGGGGGCTTGGTTGATTCGCAGGAGCTTCACGCTCGCAACTGGTCTTGCGAGCATGAAAACCACCTACACAAAGACTGCTACAACACTTTCATGAGCTCTGCCGGAGGTCAACGGTGTTTTGGGCAATTCAGGAAAATTTTCGGTAAAAAGAAGGTAACGTCGGCTTCTGCAATTACCAAAGTCCTTTTCCTGCAACCAGGGCAGTCGCTCACTAAGACAACCACTGGCCATTGCGCATTACGCCTGTCAGTTCCAGATCCTCGTTTGTTACAACGACATCAGCCCGCAGTCCCCCCCGACGGAGCCCGCCTATTTCGTCGGAAAGTCCCAGGACAGCGGCCGGGACCGCCGTTGCCGAGCAAATGGCGTCGGGAAGCGCGACGCCGGCTGCCACCGTTTTGCTGACGACTTCCAGGAGCGTGGAGGTGCCTCCGGCGATGGAGCCGGTGGCATCCAGCGTGGCCACGCCGTCGCTGACAGTGACCGGCGACGGGCCAAGCATGTAGTTGCCATCGGACAGTCCTGCCGCCGCCATGGAATCCGTTACCAGCACGATGTTGCCCGCTCCCACCAACTGGAAGACGGTGGCCACAGTGCTGGGGTCCAAATGCGTTCCGTCAGCAATGAGTTCAACAACCGCCTTCCCTTCCTGGGCCATGCGCAGGCATGCCGCAACGGGACCAGGGGCGCGGTGATGCAGGGGGGGAGGCATTCCGTTGAAAAGGTGCGTGACCGTGGGAAGCGAGCTGACGCCGTCGAATCCTGCTGACTCGAGTCCCTCGCGGGCCGCAGCCAGGGACGCCGCGGCTGTGGCGTCGTCGCAGTCCGTGTGCCCCAAGGAGGGAGTGACTCCATGGGAAGTCATCAAGTCCACCAAGGCAGCTGCCCCCCCGGAAGCTCCGGGGCGTAAGTCATGGTGGCGAGCTTACCGGCCGCGGCTCCCACCAGTTCGTCCATGAGCTCCAGGTCGGGCTCCAGCAGGTATTCCGGATTCTGGGCCCCCCCGCAACGGGCATGGGACAGGAAGGGACCTTCCAAGTGAATGCCGGCCACGAGGCCTTCATCCACTAGCTTCACGTAAAGCTCGATGCCTCGAAGGAGATCTGCCCGGGGGGGAGCGGTGACCATGCTTGCCAGGAAAGTGGTGGTGCCTGAGCGATGAAGGAACTCCACTGCCCTGCGCGCCGAGCCTTCTTCGCCGCCAGGGAAATCGCCGCCGTTGCCACCATGGCAGTGAACGTCCACGAGTCCTGGGAAGAGGTAGCTGCCGCTGGGAATCCCCAAGCGGATTGCGCTCTGGAAACCCTCAAAATCTTCGGGATCGAAGCCTTTGGCTGGCCCCCCCGCGTAGGCAATTCTGTCCCCCCCGTCGACGGCAACCAGGCCGTCTTCCACTACCTCCCCGTCGCTGACAAGCGTTCCTCGGATGATCTGGTGGCTCGGAGCGGAGGAAGAGGGAAAACCGGATGCGACAGTCATAATTCTGATTCTAGTGGCCTGCGGCACAGTCTCCCGAAGGGGAAAACTCAGAAGAGCCGTGACTCGCTGTCATCCACACCGCGCATGGCGTCATAATCCAACGTGACGCAATCGATTCCGCGGTCGTTGGCCAGTACCTTCGCTTGGGGGGGCTTGATTTGTTGGGCGGCGAAAATCCCCCTCACGGGAGCCAGCAGGGGGGGTCGCGGTTGAGCAGTTCGAGATACCGCGTGAGCTGTTCGACGCCGTCGATGTCTCCGCGCCGTTTCAGCTCAATGGCAACGGTGGCGCCGTCAGCATCCCTGGCTAGGATGTCCACAGGACCGATAGCGGTGAAGTACTCGCGGCGTATGAGGGAGTAGCCGGACCCCAGAAGCTCGATTTGTTCGGCCAGCAGCCTTTGGAGGTCTGCTTCGACGCCGTCCTTGATCAGGCCGGGATCAGTGCCGAGCTCGTGCGAGGTGTCATGCAATTGCTCGTAGATGTTGATGATGAGGCGGTCATCCGTCTTAGCGGACTGGACGGTCCACTGTTCCACCACCCTTCTTCCACTTCGGTTTCCTCAGGCGTGGTCACACGAAGGGTTGCAGGGGGGGGCTCATCCAGTTCAGCGGCTTGTAGGAACCGCCGTCGGAATGCACCAACACCGAACCATCCGCTTTGACCAGCAGGAGCCGGGTAGCGAGGGGAAGATGGGCCTTGAGGCGGCCAACGTAATCAACAGAACAACGGGCTATGACGAGTCGCACCCGCCCCACATTACCGTCTCACCATCTACAACAGGGTGGCTGAGGCAGAATGGAAGCATGCCCCGCTCCAACCGTCCTCGTCGCAACGCGTCCAGCACACGCTCCGGCAGCGCCGGCGGCAGCAAATGGACGGAACCGACGCCGGAGCTCGACCTTGAGCGGGCGCGCGGTGGCATTGCCCGGCGCGAAAGTGCGCCGGACGGGACTGGATGGTGCGGACCATGACGGCCAAGAAGGCGGAAAAGCAATACATCTGCCCTGGTTGCTCCACCGCCATCGTCCCCGGCATCGCGCATCTGGTGGTGTGGTCCGACAGTCACCTGTTTGGACAAGCCGCAGGGCTGGCCGAACGCAGGCACTGGCACACCAACTGCTGGACGGGCAGGACGTACCGCTACCGCTGATTCCCTTAGGCTTGGTTGCATGACTTTCGACCCCGCCTCGTTCGTGTTTACCCCGCAGGACGCGCCATCGGAGATCCGCGCCTCCACGGTCCTTCCCGCCCGCCGCGAGAATGTGGAGTTCACCACCGAGGACGGCAAGGTATTGCTGGGCGAACTGGCGTTGCCGGAATCAGGGGAGGTCACCGCGACGTTGATAACCCTCCACCCGCTGCCCACGCACGGCGGGTTCATGGATTCCCACGTCTACCGGAAGGCCTCCTACCGGCTGCCGCGCTGGCGGGAGTTGCAGTCCTGCGCTTCAACACGCGGGGGGGCACGGCATCACCGCGTGGCACCAGCGATGGCCAGTTCGAGGAGGGCATTGGGGAGCGCTACGACGTTGAGGCTGCCGTCCGTTTCGCCGTGGAACGCGGGCTCCCGAACCGCTGGCTCGTCGGGTGGTCCTTCGGTACCGAGCTTGCCCTCATGTACGGGGCGGTGGAGCCGGTGGCCCCGGAAATCGAAGGTGCAGTGCTGCTGTCCCCCCCACCCTTGCACCGCGCCACTGATGTGCACCTCAAGGAGTGGGCCGCCTCCGGCAAGCCGCTCACGGTCCTGGTGCCGGAGCATGACGACTACCTGCAGCCTGCCGAAGCAGCCCAGCGGTTCAGCCTGGTGCCGCAGGCCCGGCTTGTCGGCGTCGACGGTGCAAAACACCTTTGGGTGGGCGAGAAGTATGCGGCCCGCGTCTTGGATGAAATCGTCGACGACGTCACTACGGCGGGTGCCGGAGCGGACGGCCTGCCACGCGAGTGGGCGGGGCCGGTCGCGAGTGCCTAGTACGGTTGCGAGTGCCTAGTACGGTCGCGAGTGCTTGGCCCGGTCGCGAACCGCTGAGCTGTGTGCAGAAAATGCCCCCTAGGAACACATCGTGTTCAGGGGGCATTATCTGTATGAAGAACCTGTGGAGGGCGGGGTACTCAGTGCCGATCTTGGCGGACGATGAATACTTCCTTGATCAGCAGCATGATGGCTGCCGCCGTCGGAATGGCGATCAGTGCGCCAAGGACGCCGAGCAGCTGCCGCCGGCAATCACCGAGATCACCGCCACGGCCCCCGGTACAGCTACTGCACGCTGCATGATGCGCGGTGAGATGAAGTACGCCTCGAACTGCAAGTAGGCGAAGTAGGCGATCGCATAGATCACGGCTGTCTGCCAGCCGGCGGTGAGTGCTACAAGGATGACCACGACAGCGGCGATCATGCCGCCTACCAGGGGGGGAATGAACGCCAGCAGGGCAACAACGAAGGCAAGCAGGACGCTGAAGGGGATGCCCAGGATGGTCATCAGGATGAAGGCAAAAATGGCGTTCAGCAGGGCAACGCAAACCTGGCCTATGACGTAGTTGCCCACGGAGTCGGTAATCGCTTCGGAAAGCGCCTCAACACGTGGACGGCGGGACCGGGGAGCGAGGCGATAGGCCCACTTCTTCATGGATGGCAGGGCTGCCAGGAAGTAGAGGCTGAGGACCAGTACGATCAGGGAACCGAACAGGCCGTTGGCAACCGTGGACCCGAAACCGACCACACCGCCGAAGATTCCGCCCATCGCTTCGGGATCCTTGACGAACTTGTCCAGTTCGGTGGTGATGCGGTCACGTACGCCAAATTGGCTGTCTGCGTTGCGGAAGAAGTCCGAGTCCAGGAAGCTGCGGATCCAGTCCGGGGCTTGGCGGACGATTTCCGATACCTGTTCGACGATGGTGGGAATCAGCGTTGCGAAGAATCCGGCCACCGCGAGCACAAGGGCTGAGACGGATATGAGGATGCCGGCGGGCCGGGGCACTTTGCGGCCTTCCAGCCAGCGGACCACGGGGGGGTCAAGTCCGAGGGCGATGAAGAGTGCCGCCACGATCCACAAGATGAGCTGGGTGGTGTTGCTGGCGATGTAGAACACGGCCAAGGCAATGCCGACACCTGCGGTACCCATGAATCCGACATATACAGGGTGCTGGGATGACATCCGCGGGCCAGGGGCTCCGAAGCCGTGGTCGTCCTCGGGGCGGAAGCCTTCGCGGCCTTCATCCGATTCAGCTTCCGGGGGCATCTCGAAACGTACGCGGTTCCGGGCGCCGGGGATGGGTTGCCTCAGCCTGCGGCTGATTGCAGCCAGGCGTCCGGTGCGGACTGGAACCGTCGCAGCCGGAACCGTCGCGGCAGTGCCTCGGAGGGGGGGCATCCACCGCACTTGACCCGGGCTCATCGACGGGACGGGGCTCCATGTGGTCTTTCACGCGGTTTGGCTGCCTTTTCAGTGGTGGTACAGGGTGGACTTAGGCGCTGGAAGGCCCGTATATCATGATCATCGCCACACTATCAGGAGCGCGGATTGGCGCTGCAGCGGCGCGGTGGCGGGCTTTTCGGGATGTCGGGGGAGATCACCTCGATCTGACTCTCTGATAACAAAACGGTTACCCTTGAAGTTCAACGACCGCTGATGATAGGTGATCCTGTGCGTTTGAAGACTGCAGCCTTGCTGGTGCTGCTGGGCCTGCTGACGATGCTGGCCGGTATTGGCCAGCTGACTTTTGGGCCCCCCTCCGAGACCGTGACGGCTTCGGTTCCCAGCGATACCAAAGCTGCCCCCGCTGACCGTGATCGACCAAAAGTTGATCGCCCTCCATGACGGGCCGGTGAAGATCAAGATCCAGGGTGAAGGCAACTTCATCGTCGCTACGGGACGCCCGGACGACGTCGAAGCCTGGGTCGGCGAGACTGCCCACAACACGTTGACCGGTGTCTCTGCGGACCAGAAATCGCTGGAGGTGTCCTCTGCTGACGGCGAGGCCACGGCGCCTTCCCCCCCGGCTGGATCCGATTTGTGGGTCAGCACCGAGGATGCCAGCGGCGATTTGGACTACACCTGGAACCCTCCCGCCGATGGTGAGTGGTCCCTGTTGGTTGCCGGCGACGGTACCCAGCCTGCACCGTCGTCGATTTCCATGACGTTCCCGAACAACGCCACCACCCCCCCTGGGCAGTGCCGCTGATTGTCTTGGGCATCATCATCATCCTGATCGGAGCGGCGCTGCCGTTCATCGCCAAAGCGCTCAGCAACCGCCGCAAGCACGACGACGACGAGCCGCGCGACGGCGGAGAGACCACCACGCTCCCGGTTCAGTCCTCTACTGCCAAGTCGCCGGGCGTTGAGGCGCCTACTACCCAGTCGCCCACTGTTCAGCCGCCCACTGTTCAGTCGCCCACCGTTCAGCCGCCTGCTGGCAACAAAGGTCGTCGTCCGGGTGCCGGCGCTGAAGGTCCAACCCTCCGCATCACGGCTCTCGCCGCGACGATGGCCGCCGTCCTGGTGGGAGGGACGGCAGTCGCCGCCCAAGCCACCACGACCCCCGAGGCCACCACGACCTCATCACCTGCGGCCGACGCTGAGGCCGCCACGCCTGTCATGCTGGAATCCCAGCTGCAGCGGATCCTTGAGCAGGTGGCGAGCACTGTGGATGCGGCGGACGCAGCCAAGGACGCGGCTAAACTCGCCCCCCCGCGAGTAGACAAGATGGAACTCCAGATCCGGACCCAGAACTACAAGATCCGGTCCGCAGTGTCTGCCTACGAGCCGCGTATGCCGGTGCGGGCCACCAAGCTTCAGAGCAGCGTTATCAGCACCAAGCGGGACTGGCCCCCCCGAACGGTCTTCGCCCTCACCCAGGGCGAAGGAAACGTGGTGCCGCAGGTCCTGACCCTTGTGCAGCTTTCGCCTCGTGAAAACTACAAGCTGTGGGGCAGTGCGCCGCTACAGCCTGGCACTAACTTCCCGTCCTTCCCCCCCATTCCGCGCAACGGAACTGAGCCTGTACCGGCGAGCGACAGCACCGGCCTGGCCTACAGCGGTAATGAGGCCTTGGAAATCCTGAGTGAAATGCTGACGAATCCGGAGTCGCCCAACCGAAGCAAGTTGGCCGATGGGCAGTCATCCCCCCTTACATTGCAGGGGCACTGGCCTACCAGGCGGACACTGTGAAGAACGGAACCAGCGCAAACTTCAAGTTCACGCACACGCCGGTCACCAACCAGACTGTGGTCCTGAAGACAGCTGACGGCGGCGCCGTGGTTGTGGGGCGTTTGGATTTCGCTTTCGAAGGCACGCCCAAGGCTGCAGGCGACAAGCTGGTGCTTGAAGACGATTCCGCAGTATTCGCCGGTGGTAAGGAAACCACCACGGGCATGGTTCTGAACTTCGCCGAATCCGTGGCCGTATACATTCCGCCGGCAGGTTCTGCCGACCCCATGAAGCTCGTGGCGGCTACCCGCGGGCTGGTCGGAGCCAGCTTCAAGTAAGGCGTACCCATGGCAGGGCAGCGGCTAGAGTGGACGGTATGAGTTCGCCCGGATACCGACCCACTCCAGCCGCTGCCAGCAGCTCAATCTTCGCGGTGCCGTTGACTTGTCG
>BBFS01000120.1 GCA_001313365.1 Paenarthrobacter nitroguajacolicus JCM 14115 | reverse complement strand
CTCACTGAGTCCAGGCGCGCTTCACGTACCGCGCCGCCTCCGGCCAGGTGCGGTATGCCGGCGTCGAGCCAGTCCGGACGACCCACCACGACACCCGCGCCGAAGGGGGGGCATAAAGCTTGTGTCCGGAGAAGACGATGTAGTCAACGTCCGCCTCGGTGATGTTGATCCGGCGATGAGGTGCGAGCTGCGCAGCGTCCACCACGATCCTTGCGCCGTATTCGTGGGCAAGCGAAGCAAGGCGGGCGATGGGAAGAATTTCCCCCCGTCACGTTCGAGGCGCCGGTAACAGCCAGCAGGCTGACCCCCGCCCTGGGCAAGTTCGGCCTCGAGCTTGTCCACCGTTTCGGCCAGGGTTGGTGCCGCGACGACGCTGCGGTGGGGGGGGACTCCCTGCCACGGAAGCAAGTTGGCGTGGTGCTCGATGTCCAAGTACAGGACCTCGCCCGCAAATTGGCCATCCACCTGCGGGAGGCATCCGGCCAGGAGGTTCAACGAGTCAGTGGTGTTCCGTGTGAAGATCACTGAGTCATCGGCACGCCCGCCGACGAAATCACGGACGATGTTCCGCGAGTTCTCGTACACCGACGTGCTGATTTGCGAGGCGTACCCGGCGCCCCGGTGAACGCTGGCGTAGTAGGCAGGACCTCGTTGAGGTAGGCCGAAACGACGGTCAGGCCGGGGGGGCCGATGCGCCGTAGTCCAGGTTTGCGTAGCGGACGTGGCCACCCTGAATCAGGGGGGGAGCCTGAAGCTCAGCGCCAGTGACCGCGGCAAGCGGACGCACAGCGGTTATCGTCTCTGCTGTGGATTCTTCAACAAAGGACGGAATGGTGTTGGAGTTGAACGTGACAGTGCTCATGGAACCTCACTCAAGAGGGACCCCCATAGGGGGGGGATCCGCGCTTGCCGCATCCGTTCCGGACCGGCCGGGTCGTCACCCGGGGCACCCCCCCACCGCGAATGGAGGGTTGCCGGCCAGCAAACCGGGGTTTAGCGCTGGCACTCGTGACCTGTAAAGAAGGCTAAGGCACGTCCGGGGAGCTTCCAAAGCCGCTCCCTTTTGTTAAGCCCTTTGTTACGTCGAATGCGAAATCCTTTCTTCGCCGAATAAAAAACGGCGGAGACCCCCCCTCTGGGGGCCATCCGCCGTCGAAAATTCCGCCTGCTGCTTGGTTGGCCAGGCGTGGATAGGTTTAGAGAAGGTCGTCCAATCCGGGGTTGAGGCGCTTGAGGACCTCGGAGTGCAGGATCGAGTTGGTGGCCAGGGCGTTACCGCCAAACGGACCGTCTTCGCCTTCCAAGGATGTGAAACGGCCGCCTGCCTCGGTGACGATCGGGACGAGTGCTGCCATGTCGTAGAGGTTCAGTTCAGGCTCGCAGGCGATATCCACTGCCCCCCCTCGGCCACGAGGCAATACGACCAGAAATCACCATAGGCGCGTGTCCGCCAGATGTCTTCCGTCAGCCCCAGGAATTCATCCAGGTTGCCGCGTTCCTTCCACCCCCGAAAGGCTGGAATATGACATGGAGGCGTCGGCCAGGCGGGAAACGTTGGACACCTTGAGCCGCGTTGCCGAGGCCAGGGAGCGGCCCATGTAGGCGCCCATGTCCTTCGCAGCCCACCATCGCTTGCCTAGTGCAGGCGCACTGACTACGCCCACCACAGGTTCCCCCTCATCCACGAGGCGATCAACGTTGCCCACACCGGGACACCGCGGACAAAGTTCTTGGTCCCGTCGATGGGGGTCTATGATCCAGCGACGTGAACCGTGACCGCTGCTGCCGAACTCCTCGCCCAGGACCGCGTCCCGCGGACGGGAGCGGGACAGTTGACCGCGGATTGCTTCCTCTGCGGCCTTGTCAGCGTCAGTGACAGGTGTGAGGTCGGGCTTGGTTTCGATCTGCAGGTCCAGTGCCTTGAAGCGATCCATGGTCTGGGCGTCGACTGAATCGGCGAGGACGTGGGCCAGGCGCAGGTCATCGTTGTAGGTGGAAACGGGATGGGTCATGCCACCAAACTATCCTGAATCGTTCGCTGCATTGGGGGGGACGTGAAGCAGACAACGAATCAGTTGACGGTGCCCAGTTCCTTGGTCTCTTTCGCTTCGAGCCTTGGGTCTGCACCCAGCAAGCGGCGCAAGGAGGCCAACCGGGCCACTCCCGATGGCCCGGCATGGCCATCGTTCACCCATGCATCCAGCCCGCAATTGGTGGCTGTGGCACCGTGCTTGCAGCCGCGGTCGCAGGTCTCGGTGCCGGGCTCAAGATCCGGGAACGAGTGCAGTATCCGGTCCGGATCCACATGCG
Organism: Paenarthrobacter nitroguajacolicus JCM 14115; assembly: GCA_001313365.1. The sequence continues at coordinate 11,485 of BBFS01000120.1, read as the reverse complement.
CCAAGCCGAAGGAGCGGATTCCGGGAGTATCGATGATCCAGCTGCCGGACGGTGCATCGTCCAGCTTCAACGCCAAAGCCGAGGATGATGTGTGCCTGCCACGGCCCGTAACCGCGTTGACGCCTCCAGTGGCCCGCTCTGCGCCTGTCAGCGCGTTGACCATGGTGGATTTGCCAACGCCGGAGTGACCGAGCATGACGGTGACTTTTCCACCAGGTGCGAGCGGAGTTGGGATACGGCGACCTTGTCCAGCCGGGCTGATAGTCCGTCATCGGAACGGGCATCGATCCCGCCGGCCTCGGAGTCAGCGGTCCTGCTGATGATTACGGGAAAATCCAAGCTCAGGTAATTGGCCAGGAGTTCCGCCGGGTCCTTCACATCCGCCTTGGTGATGAGCAGCAACGGCTCGATGCCGGCGTCGTACGCTGCGACCAAGCGCGATCAATGAATCCGGTGCGTGGCTCCGGGTTGGCCGCCGCAACAACCACCACGAGCTGATCGGCGTTGGCCACGACCACCCGTTCGATGGGGGTCCGTATCGTCTGCACTCCGGCGAAGGAGGGTCTTCCGCTCTTCCACCCGGACCAGGCGCGCCAAGGTATCGGGAGACCCGGAGACGTCACCCACCAATGCGACGAAGTCGCCGGGGACAACGGGGGTTGCGCCGCAGTTCGCGGGCGCGGGCTGCGATAACGATCCGTTCGTTGGCGGAATCTTCGCCAACAATTGCCCTGTACCGTCCGCGGTCCACTGTGATGATCCTGCCTATTACGGCGTCATCATGGCTGGGGGGGCGATCCTTGGTGCGTGGCTGGATCCTTTTTTGCTGGGACGGATCCGGACGTCGGATTCGTCCCAGGAGCGTGCGTCACGGCCCATGGTTAGTTGCTGGCCTCATCAAGATCGGTGTTGGCATCAGTTGGCTGCAGCATTGCTTCCCACATCTTTGGAAAATCCGGCATGGTCTTCGATGTCGTGGCGATGTCCTCAACCTGTACGCCTTCGACGGCGAGCCCCCCCAGGATGGCCCCCCCGGCAGTGGCCATGCGGTGGTCTGCGTAGCTGTGTACCACGCCGCTGTGAAGGGCCGACGGGCGGATAACCAGCCATCGGCGGTCTCTTCCGCGTCGCCCCCCCGAGGCCGTTGATTTCGGCAACCAGCGCGGCGAGCCGGTCCGTTTCGTGTCCGCGGAGGTGGGCAATACCGGTCAGCCGGGAGGGGCCGCTGGCCAATGCGCACAGGGCGGCCACAGTGGGTGCCAATTCGCTTGTTTCGTCGAAGTCGGCACCTTGATTTCTGCCCCGCCGGTCACCGTCAGTGTCCCGTTTTCGAAAGTTACTTCTGCTCCCATGGTGGTCAGGATGGTGCGCCACTGGTCGCCCACTTGTGTGGTCCCGGCCGGCCAATTGGGGGGGATGCGGACGGTGCCGCGTGTGGCCAGCGCAGCGGCGAGGAAAGGTCCTGCATTTGAGAGGTCCTGTTCGATCCGCTGGTCAAAAGCACGGATGGGCCCGGAGAGACCCGCCAGTGGTTGGGCACGGAATCGTCCACGACGACGCCGACGCTGCGGAGGACTTCCACGGTCATGGTGATGTGGTCCAAGCTGGGGGGGACGGGCTTGCCCACGTGTTCCAGATGCAGGCCATCGACGAAGCGGGCACCCACCAGCAGTAACGCGGAAACGAACTGCGATGAGGCGCTGGCGTCGATCACAAGGTGGCCGCCCCGGACCTGGCCGGTTCCCTCTACGGCGAAGGGAAGGGACGACGGCGTCCTGCCGCCGTCTGCTGCCACTGGCACGCCGAGGGCGATCAACGCTTCGATGATGGTTCCCATTGGCCTGTTGCGGGCGTGGGGATCGCCGTCGAAGACTGTGACGCCCGTACGCAACGCAGCCAACGGGGGGGACGAACCGCATGACAGTTCCGGCCAGCCCGCAGTCAATTGCCGTTTCAGCCCCTGTTGCGGCGGGATCCATGGGAGTAATTTCCAGGTCCGGTCCGAAGGCGCCGTCCCCGGATACCTCGGTGACGCTTGCCCCCCAATTGCCGGAGGGCCTGGATCATGAGCGCAGAGTCGCGGGAATGAAGGGGGGAGCCCGCAGCCGTGAAGGACCATCCGCCAGTGCGGCCAACACCAGGAACCGGTTGGTCAGCGACTTTGAACCAGGGACCGTCACGGTTGCGTCCACGGGCCCCTTGGCGTACGGGGGGGCCGGCCACAGTGGCAGCATGGTGGCGGCTTTGGTTGATTCGGTGTTTGCGGCGGTGGTACCGGTCATGCTTCCTTATGCTCCAACTGCGTTGTCAACGGCCTTGCGAACTGCTTTGTCTGCACGCTTGATCTGCTTGCCCGTCACCTTTTTGGCATCGGCGGCCAGGTGCTCCGCCCTCCAGGCGATGCTCGGCTGGCCCGCGGTATCAACAGAGGCCAGAAGCACACCACCCGTGAGGGAAATGTTCTTCAGCAGCTGGGCCTTGCGGGCACTTCGGCCTTCTTTGGTGCTGATATCGGCGGACCGCCACTCCACGTAGGAGTTCAAAGCCGACGTCACAGCCAGGACCGTGGCGGCAAAGCGGGAGAGTTTGCCGAGCCCGAGCAAGGCTCCGGCGCCCAGTTGCGCCCCGCCGATGACGCGCGCCAGGGTCTTTTCATCAGTTTTGAAGGGAAGGGATTCCGAGGCACGGCGAAGGACTGGCGAGAGTTGCTTCGCAGTGTCGTCCGCGTTCCTGAGCTTATCCAGCCCTGCGACGATGAAGCTCGACGCGAGCATGGGACGTGCGAGAAAACGGATAACAGACATGTCTTGCCTCCTGGATGGCTTGCCACATTAGTTTGATAAGTGTTGTGTTCAAGGGGGGGTGCAGTCTGCTCTAGTCTTGCACTTTTGCGGAATATTTACCCAGCAGCAGCCGTTGTGAACTTCAGGTGCGGTGGAGACCGGACTGCGGCATCGTGTTTGCCGCCTGTTGAACGGAGTTGGTTTTTTGACTTTGGTTAAGGACCGGTTGGTTCTACCGGAGCCTGCGTATGGGATGCAGCCGGAATCCCGGCAGCTGACAGTAGACTTGGCAACGATGAGCACCACTGAACCGGCCGCAGCGGCCATGTACCAGGCAACCGGCGCGGACGACGCGGCGGCTGTAACCGACGTCGATCCTGCTACGGAAACTCCAGAACAGCGGCGGGCGCGCTTTGAGCGCGACGCCATGCAGTACGTGGACCAGCTGTATTCGGCAGCCATGCGGATGGCACGCAACCCATCCGATGCTGAAGACCTGGTTCAAGAGGCTTACACCAAGGCGTTTTCTGCTTTTCACCAGTACAAGCCGGGGGGGACCAACCTCAAGGCCTGGTTGTATCGCATCCTGACCAACACGTATATCAACCTTTATCGGAAGCGGCAGCGTGAGCCGCTGCAGTCCAACTCGGACACGATTGAGGATTGGCAGTTGGCCAAGGCAGAGTCGCATACTTCGGCTGGTTTAAGGTCCGCGGAGACTGAGGCTCTTGACCACCTCCCTGATTCCGACGTGAAGAACGCATTGCAGTCGATCCCTGAGGAATTCCGGCTGGCAGTCTACTTCGCGGATGTTGAGGGGGGGTATGCGTACAAGCAAATTTCAGAAATTATGAATACCCCCGATCGGCACGGTCATGTCACGGTTGCACCGCGGCAGGAAGATGCTGCGGGACATGCTGGCGGATTACGCCGCCGAACGGGGGGGCTTCAGGGCCCAAACCGAAGATCAGGCCGCGGCCGGAAGCAACAATCAGGAGAAAGAGAAATGAGCGACTGCCAGGGATTGGGCGATTGCGACGATACGCGAATGCAGCGGATCTACGAGTACCTCGACGGTGCGTTGACCCGCGAGGACTTAACCGAGATCAAGCAGCACCTGGACTCCTGCGAGGAGTGCGCCGAGCAGTATGACCTTGAGTGCCTCATTCGCACCATGGTCAAGCGATCATGCACTGAGTCCGCGCCGGAGAACTTGAAAAACTCCATCCTTGACAGGATTCACTCCATCAAGCCTGTGGACGCCTGATTCGGCTCTCATTCCACTCATTAGGTTTAACATCGAAGGCCCCGGAAACCGCATGGTTTCCGGGGGGGCCTTCGCTTTTAAGCCTGTGACGCTAAGCCGATGGCTTAGGTGTTGGGACGCTTGCCGTGGTTCGCGCCGCCGCGCTTACGGTCACGACGCTTACGTGCACGCTTGCTCATAGCTGGCCTCCTTCAAGGATTGATACTCAATAAAGCTGCCCTCCAGTTTCGCACATCCGGGTGCTGCGCCGCGAACCGGGCGGGTGTTGGGGTATTTCGGAGCCAGCCAGGTGGTTAGCTTTGCAGGGAATTCCTGATCGAGATACGGGCTTGATCCAAAACTGTGCGAACGGTTTCCAGTGCCAAAGGCGTCAGCGGCTGCGAGGCGCCGTGTTGGCGTAGCTCGACACGGAGGTCGTCCCTGAAGGATTGAACCAATAATTCAGCTTCCTTGAGGATTCGCTGGCCTTCGGGAGTGTAGCCCGCCGTCCTGCTCCGAAAAGCAGCCGAAGAGGCGCTGGTGCGCGCAGCCTCCGCTGTTGCCGCAAGATCTGCCCGCAGGCCACGCATATTTGCCCGGATGTCCTCCCGCAGGTCGTCTGCCAGCCTCCTGACGGAGGCCGATATGGTGTCCTCGACGGCGGCCAACTCCTGCCGGCGGCTGTCCAACTCAGCACGGCCGGAATCGGTAATGAGGTATTTGGTGCGGCGCCCTTCGGTCTCCGTGGCAACGAGTCCTTCCTCCTCCAGCTTGCCCAAACGCGGGTAGATGGTGCCGGCGCTGGGGGGGAGTAGGTGCCGCCGAATCGGTCGCCTAACGCTTTGATCAGCTCGTATCCGTGCTTGGGACCTGTCTCCAGCAACGCAAGCAGGTACAGTCGCAGGGCGCCGTGTGCAAAGACAGGGGGGGCATCAGAGGCCCGCTTCCCCCAGGGACCGGATGGCCGTTTTCCGGCGTGGGCGCAGATCCGTGCACGATGTAAGTCTTTCCGGATACCGTGTTGGTCCGCACCAGCATCAGCCTTTCGTCCGGGCCGACAATGGTGTGAACGTTGCTGCCAGGCTGGGCGTACATTTGGTCGTCGATCACCACGGTTCCGCTGGCCGATTTCGCTACGATGTCCAGGCCGACGTCGTGCGGCAACCGGATGGTCAGGTCGCCGGAGACGGAGTTGGCGCCAAGGTCGTTGGTGTAGTCCTGGAGATCGAAGCTGAGGTCGCCGCTCACGGTGCTCGCACGGACATTCTTGAACTTGCCCGAGGCGGTAACTTCGCCGGAGACGCTTTTGGCGGTGAGGACGCCGTCGTGGTTTCTGGCGATGACCTCGCCACTGACTGTGTTAACGTGCAGTTCGCCGCTGGTGTTGTCCGCCAGGACGGAACCGGAGACGGTGTTCAGGCGGATGCGCCCGCTGATGCCGGACACCATGCCGTCACCACTCACGGTACCTGCTTCAACGTCGACGCCGGACGGCAGCGCAATGCCGACGATCACAGAGTTGGTGCTTGTGTTGTTGACGGTCCCCATCAGGTTGCGGAACCAGCCCTGAGGTCCCTGGAGTTGGTGGCGGACTTCCAGTCTGCCGTCAACAAGCGTGATCGTCAGGGGGGTCGCCAGTGATCTCACTGATTTCGATACGGACGTATGGCTCGTCGTGTGTCACCACGTCAAAGCGGCCCCCCCTAACGATGCCCAGTTTGAGAGAGCGGACCTCCTCTACATCTATTGTTTGCGGGCCCGTCACGGTCCATAGTTCGTCAGGCATGATCCCTCCAAGTTGCGATATATCGCGTTGATACAAAACACGATATATCGCGTCTGACCAGGAGGCAATGGTTTTTTGGCTAATGCGGGACGGCAGAACTAACGCTAAGGCCGGTAAATCTTGCCGATGAGCGAGCGGGCAATAATTACTGCGGGATCGCGGCCGTCGGCAGTGGGCGCCAAATTAGTCCACACCACCAGCGTGACGGAGTTTATGGGGTCACTGCCCATGAAGGTGTTGAAGCCTGGAAGTTCTCCGGTGTGGCCGAAGAGATTACCGAACTTCGCAATCCCCCCCAAACCATACGAGGCGCCGTCCGGTTTGTCCGGGTTCGTGGGCGTAACGGTCTCAAGCCGCTTTTGTTGCAATTCAGCGTCCAGGAGCTTTCCGTTGACGAGGGCCTCACCAAGAGTCTTCAGATCAGTGGCCGTGGAGATCCCCCCCGAACCCGCTGCCCAAGCCCACGATGGATTGACGTCAGTGACGTCGTTGGGTGCGAGCGTGCCAGCGATGGCTTCCTGCTGCATGGCCTCCGGGAGTGCGGGATTCGTCATGGTCAGGACGTTGTCCCCCCCGAAGAAGTAGCCCTGGGGGATGGGGTTCGGGAATACTGTTCGACGCGAGGTCGGGGAACACTGTTCCCTTCATGCCAAGCGGCTCGAAGATGCGTTCCTTGAACAGTTGCCCCAACGGTTTCCCGTCGATCTTTTCGGCGATGAGGCCCAGCAGGACCGTGTTGGTGTTGGAGTAATGGAAACCCTGGCCAGGCGCAAAGTACGGTGGGTGTTTGTAGGCCAGGGCAAGAAGTTCGTCCGGTTGCCAAGCCCTTTGCGGGTCCGTGTCCATGGCCGAATTGAGCTCGAGGGTTTCCGTGTAATTGAACAGCCCGCTCCGCATGGTCAGCAGCTGATCGATAGTGATGTTGTCCCCCGTTGGGAACGTCGGGCCGGTGCCGGGACACCGGATCATCCAAGGAAAGCTTGCCCTCCTGGACCATCTGCAGAATGGCAGTTGTGGTCCAGGTCTTGGTGACGGAGCCCACCCGGATATGGTCCTCGGTGGATACTGCGCGCTGGGCGTCGCGGACTCCAGTGCCGTACGAAGCTGTGAGGGTTCCTTCAGGGGTAACCAACAGCATCATGGCCCCCCCGGGTACGAGGACTTCCTTTGCCGTCCGCTCGAAGTCTGCGCGGAGGGTTCCGGCATCGAAGGGCTGCAATGCAGCCGAGGGGGGTCGACGGTGATGGCGAAGTGGGTGATGGCGAAGTGGGTGATGGTGACGACGCAGGCGTAGCCGTAGACGACGTCGCTGAAGGAGCCGGTGGACCGGAACTGCAGGAAACTGTGGCTACCACCCCCCCGGCAACAACGGCCGCTGTGAATGCTGCTCTGACAGAAACCTGCACGTTCCGCGTCATGGCTACTCCGGTTGAGCGATATTAAGCCACTGGAACCAGCCGCGGTGCAGAACAAGCCACGCAATCAATCCGTAGCCGGCCTGGCCCGGTGTTCCCCCCCCATTGGCTGCGAGGTCCGTCCTCCACTGCTCATGATTGAGCAAGGGGGGAGAAGGTGTCAACGTAATGGTGATTTCGGCGGGTGGTGACATCGGCAAACGCAGTGTTCAGTTCAGCAAGCCGCTTATTGCGTGTGGGATCAAGAGTGGGAGGCGGGCCCACCACAAAGACTTCCACGCTGCTGTGCGAAGCGCCATCAAGGATGTTGGCAAGATTCAAGCGGCTGCGCGCGGTGGACAGCCCAAATTCGAGATCCCGCCCCCGAAAGGCCGATCACCAATCGATTCTCATGCGTATTACTGAAACGCCTGCCGGCTTCATCCTGCCAGCGGGCGGCAAGGCCCTCAGTACCTTCCATGGGGGGGCAGGGGGGAGCGGGAAACTTTCCACCACGACGGAATCCTGGGGGGTGTGCGGGCCAGGACTCTTCCGAGCCAACCCAAGGCGCGGGGGGGATCCCCCCCCAGGCCCGCGAGCAGTTCATCTCCTACAGCTGCGATGCGCAGCTTCCTGTCTTCCACGGTTACCTCTTCACACTCGTTACGGTCCTTGCACGGTTTCCGGATCACCGGCCGGTTTGGGAACCGGGTACCTGTCCCATTAAACAGAACTGCCCGGCCTAAGGCGCGCTCATCGCTCCTCAGCCGGGCAGTTTCGCTTACTTGCGTTCGAACGCCTGCTTGATCAGGGCGTCCTGTTCAGCGGCGTGGCGCTTCATGGAACCGGCAGCAGTGGATGCTGACGCCGGACGTGAAACGAGGCGGAGCTTGCGGTCGAGCTCCGGTGCCAGATTCAGGCCCATGAACGGCCACGGACCCTGGTTGGCGGGCTCGTCCTGTGCCCACACGATGTCAGCGTTCGGGTACTTGGCGAGCTCGGCGTCGATCTCAGCCTTGGGCAGCGGGTACAGCTGCTCTACGCGGATGATCGCCGTGGAGGTATCGCCGGACTTCTGGCGGTTGGACAGGAGGTCGTAGTACAAGCGTCCGGAGACCAGGATGACGCGGTCCACATTGGCGGGCTGCACTTCCGGATCGCCGATAACCGTCTTGAATCCGCCGGTGGTGAAGTCCTCGACAGCCGAGGCGGCACCCTTGAGGCGGAGCAGCTGCTTAGGCGTGAAGATGATCAACGGCTTCCGTGGACGGCTGTAAGCCTGGCGGCGCAACAGGTGGAAGTGAGAGGCAGCCGTGGTTGGGTTGGCCACGATCATGTTGTCCTCGGCGCACATCTGCAGGAAGCGTTCGATGCGTGCAGACGAGTGGTCCGGCCCCTGGCCTTCGTAGCCGTGCGGGAGCATGAGCACCAGCGAGGAGCGCTGGCCCCATTTCTGTTCGGCCGAGGAAATGAACTCGTCAATAATGGTTTGCGCACCGTTGACGAAGTCACCGAACTGAGCTTCCCAGAGGACCAAGCATCGGGGCGCTCAACCGAGTAGCCGTATTCGAAGCCCATGGCAGCGTATTCGGACAACAGGGAGTCGTAGATCCACAACTTGGCCTGGTCGTCGGAAAGGTTGCCCAGTGGCAGCCATTCGTTGCCGTTGGCGCGGTCGTGGAACACAGCGTGACGCTGGACGAACGTCCCGCGACGGGAGTCCTGTCCGGCCAGGCGAACGGGTACGCCTTCCATGATCAGCGAGCCAAAGGCTGCGATCTCGCCAAAGCCCCAGTCGATGCCGCCTTCACGGGACATCTGCTCACGCTTCTCCAGGAGCTGCTTGAGCTTGGAGTGAACGGTGAAGCCTTCCGGAATTTCCAGGTGTGCCTTGCCGATGCGGGCAAGGGTCTCTGCGGAAATCGCCGTAGACGCGGGCGAATTGGTGCCGAAGTCCGACTGCTGGGCAATGGGACGCTCGATGTCCGAGACCGCCGCGGAGTCAGCGTGATGATCGGGATCGGCGACGTCTGCGCAGCGTGCGTTTCGGCGAAGACGCGCTCGAGGCGCTCCTGGTAGTCGCGGAGCAGTTGCTCTGCTTCTTCCTCGGTGATGTCCCCACGGCCGATGAGCGACTCGGTGTACAACTTGCGAACGGAGCGCTTGGCTTCGATCAGGTTGTACATGAGCGGCTGGGTCATCGAGGGGGGGTCGTCGCCTTCGTTGTGGCCGCGACGGCGGTAGCAGACCATGTCGATGACGACGTCCTTGTGGAAACGCTGGCGGAACTCGTAGGCGAGCTGTGCAACGCGCACTACGGCCTCGGGGTCATCGCCGTTCACGTGGAACACAGGGGCCTGGATCATCTTGGCAACGTCCGTGGAGTATGTGGACGAACGCGAAGACGACGGAGCAGTGGTGAAGCCCACCTGGTTGTTGACGATCACGTGGATGGTACCGCCGGTGCGGTAACCGCGCAGCTGCGAGAGGTTGAGGGTTTCAGCCACAACACCCTGGCCTGCGAAGCTGCGTCGCCGTGGACCATGATGGCAGAACCGGGAAGGATTCGCCCTGGTCAAGGCGATCCTGCTTGGCGCGGACGATGCCTTCCAGCACGGAGTCGACTGCCTCGAGGTGGGACGGGTTGGCGGCGAGGTAAACCTTGGTCTGCTTGCCGTTGTCCGATGTGAAGGTGCCTTCGGTGCCGAGGTGGTACTTGACGTCACCGGATCCCTGGACCGAGCGGGGGGTCCTGGGTGCCCTCGAATTCGCGGAAGACCTGCGCGTAGGTCTTGCCTGCAATGTTGGTCAACACGTTAAGGCGGCCACGGTGGGCCATGCCGATGGCAACTTCGTCCAGGCCGTCGTCGGCTGCGTCTGAAATGACGGCGTCGAGCAGCGGAATGAGCGACTCGCCACCCTCAAGGGAGAAACGCTTCTGGCCGACGAATTTGGTCTGCAGGAAGGTCTCGAATGCCTCAGCAGCGTTGAGCTTGGAGACGATGCGCAACTGCTCTTCGCGGCTGGGCTTGGAGTACGGGTGCTCCAACTGGTCCTGGAACCACTTGCGCTCGGCGGGCTCCTGGATGTGCATGTACTCGATGCCGGTGGTGCGGCAGTAGGCGTCACGCAGTACGCCAAGGATGTCACGGAACTTGAGCTGCGGCTTGCCGCCGAAACCGCCGGTGGGCCATTCCCGGTCCAGGTCCCAGAGGGTCAGGCCATAGGTCAGGACGTCAAGGTCCGGGTGTTTGCGCTGGACGTACTCCAGGGGGATCGGTGTCAGCCATCAGGTGGCCACGCACACGGTAGGAGTGGATCAACTGCTGGATGCGCGCAACCTTGTTGATCTCGTCAGCGGGGTCAACCTGGAGATCCGGGCTCCAACGCACCGGCTCGTAAGGAATGCGCAGGGCTTCGAAGATTTCGTCGTAGAAGTTCTGCGCGCCGAGGAGGAGCTGGTGAACAAGCTTGAGGAACTCGCCGCTGCCTGCGCCCTGAATGACGCGGTGGTCATAGGTGGAGGTCAGGGTCAGGATCTTGCTGATGGCGTTCTGGGCGATGATCTTCTCGCTGGCGCCTGGAACTCAGCCGGGTAGTCAAGGGCACCGACGCCGATGATGGCAGCCTGGCCCTTGGAAAGACGCGGCACCGAGTGGACCGTACCAATTCCACCGGGGGGTTGGTCAGCGAGACGGTGGTGCCAGCGTGGTCATCAGCGGTCAGTTTGCCGTTGCGGGCGCGCTTGATGAGGTCCTCGTAGGTGTGCCAGAACTCGGCGAAGTCCATGGTCTCTGCCTTCTTGATGTTCGGAACCATCAAGAGGCGGGTGCCATCGGGCTTGGGCATGTCAATGGCGATGCCGAAGTTGACGTGAGCCGCTGCACCGCGCTCGGCTTGCCATCGATTTCGTCGTAGTAGACGTTCATCGAGGGGGAACTGGGAGAGCGCACGGACAACGGCATAACCGATGAGGTGGGTGAAGGAGACCTTGCCACCGCGGGCGCGGGCAAGGTTGGAGTTGATGACCACCCGGTTATCGATGAGCAGCTTGGCAGGAACTGCCCTGACGCTCGTGGCAGTGGGAACTTCAAGGCTGGTCACCATGTTGGTGGCAATAGCCTTGGCCGGGCCGCGGAGGACGGAAACGACGTCTTCCTCAGGTGCCGTGGGAGCTTGGTGCTCTTGGGCAGCTGTGCCGGGATGGGCTGGGCCGTGGTGCCGGCGGCGGGCTTCTTTGCTCCGTCCCGGGCAACCGTGGCGGGTGCCTTTTTCG
>BBFS01000119.1 GCA_001313365.1 Paenarthrobacter nitroguajacolicus JCM 14115 | reverse complement strand
GGCGTTCTTCTTGCCGGTCTCGCCCAGGTCCTCAAGGACCTCGCGTCGACGCCGGCGAGGACGCGCTTGTTGCGCGGGAGGCGGCCCTTGGTGCCTTCGGGGGATGTCGAGATCGGAGAACAGGTGCGGCGAAGAGGAGTACGTCTCAACGGGCTCGGGAACGCTGAGTCCCAGGGCCTTGTTGATCAGGCCCCAGCGAGGCATGTCGTCCCAGTCAACAAACGTGACGGCCGTGCCCTTGTTGCCCGCGCGACCGGTACGGCCAACGCGGTGCAGGTAGATCTTTTCGTCTTCAACGCACTGGTAGTTGATGACGTGGGTGACGTCATCGACGTCGATGCCGCGGGCTGCGACGTCGGTGGCCACCAGGACGTCAACCTTGTTGTTGCGGAAAGCGCGGAGCGCCTGCTCGCGGGCGCCCTGGCCAAGGTCGCCGTGAATGGCTGCAGCTGCGAAGCCGCGGTCTACGAGTTCCTCGGCAACCTTCGCGGCGGTGCGCTTGGTCTTGGTGAAGATGATGGTCCGGCCACGTCCGCGGGCCTGCAGGATGCGGGCCACAACCTCGGTCTTGTCCATGCTGTGGGCACGGTAGATGAGCTGGCGGATGTCGCGCTTGGTGAGGCCTTCATCATTCGGGTCAGCCGCACGGATGTGGGTGGGCTGTGTCATGTAGCGGCGGGCCATGGCGATGACGGGGCCGGGCATCGTTGCCGAGAAGAGAAGCGTCTGCCGAACGGCGGGGGGTGCCGGCGATCAGCGTTTCGACGTCGGGCAGGAAGCCGAGGTCCAGCATTTCATCGGCTTCGTCAAGGATGACCATCTTGACGTTCTTGAGGCTGAGGTGCTTCTGCTTGTAGAGATCGATCAGCCGGCCGGGCGTGCCCACTACGATTTCGACGCCCTTCTGCAGGGCATCAACCTGCGGCTCGTACGCACGGCGCCGTAGATGGTGGCGATGCGCGCGTTGCGTTTGCGCGACGCGGTCTGGAGATCGTTGGCGACCTGCACCGCGAGTTCACGGGTGGGGGACGATCACCAAGGCCTGGGGTGCGCCCGGGACAGCAAGCTTTTCGTAACCGGCGTCGTCGCGGCCGGCTACGCGCTGGAGTGCGGGAATGCCGAACCCAAGCGTCTTTCCGGTTCCCGTCTTGGCCTGGCCGATGATGTCGTGGCCGCTCAAGGCGACCGGCAGGGTCATGGCCTGGATGGGGGAAGGGGTGCGTGATGCCAGCGTCGGCCAGGGACTCAACGATGTCGGCGCGCACGTTAAAATCAGCGAACGACTTCTCTTCGATCTCGTGGGGCGTCTCATCCGAGATGATCGTTTCCTCGGGTTCGATTGATTCGGTTCCGGTGGAGTCTGTCAGGACTTCGTGGGTATGCAATTCACTCACAGGGAGTTTCCTTATTCATTTGGGCATTGGCGCTGCATGCTCAACGGCGGCGGCGGAGCGTACCGGAGCACGAACGGGCGCGCAAGCAAGTCCAGTGGAAGCCGATCGCGGGCTATCTAAGTACTGGCACTGGTGACCAGTTGGTACATCTCAAGATCGCGTAGGGGCGGGCTTGTTGAGTTCAAAAATTAACTGAATCAACGACCGGGCATCCATTACTACAAGCCCAGTCTATCCTCTGGGGGGGACCGGAAAGCCCGGATCGCCGGATGAACGGCTTCAGGGCAGCAACTGGAACCGGATCTCCCGGCTGGCGATATCAGCCTTCAGCAGGCGCACCCGAACCTTGGTTCCGGACTCCATTTCTCCGTCGCACCGGGCCGTGACAGCGGGGTCCGCGATTTGCACGACGCCAAAGGGGGGGCCGTTGCCGTTTCCGTTGCCGTTTCCGTTTCCACGGGCAGCTCCGTTGGAGGGTTTGGACCCGGAAATGACAACAGCCTCGAATTCCTGGCCGATGTGGTTGGCAACGAGCGCCGCTTCCACTGTGTCCAAAGCCGCCCGCTCGAGGCGTCCGGCCAACTGATCCGAGGATGCCATGATCTCGGGTAACGACGGGAGGGCTTCCCGCGCCCATGCCGGAATGTCCTGGTTATTGCTGAGGGCTTCGCAGATCACCAGGACAAAGCGATCAATAAGGCGCCGCAAGGGTGCTGTGGTGTGGGCATAGGGAGCCCCCCCGATAGCTGCTTGGATCACATTGGCCGGAACATCACCGTCAAAGGGCGTGTAGCCTGCACCGCGGAACAACGTTCCGGCCGAATGCAGGATGGCAAGCTGTTTGGGATCGGATGCATCCAGGGTCCGCAGGTATTCGCCGTAGCTGACCTCTCCGTCCCAGGGTTTGCCGAGGGCAGTGGTCTGCCGCTTGAAATGGAGCAGTGACCGATCATCAGGTGCGGGCATGGTGCGCAGGATGCCCACTTTTCCATCGAGCATCATCTGCGCGGCGGCCATGCCGGTCATGAGGGATATCTGCGCGTTCCAATCCTCAACCGGCAGGGACGGTGCCGCTGCGATTCTGTACCCGCCGCCGTCAGTCGCCTGGACTATCTCCTGTTCCGGCATGTTGAGGCTTGCGCCGCCGCGTTGACGTTCCAGTTCAACGCGCTTCAGTCCCACTTCTTTGAGTAGCTGGAGAACCGGCGGGGGGGCAGTACCGTCGTCGATCTGCTGTTGTGCGCCCTTGTAGCTCAGCTTTGCCCTGCTGCGCACAGTCGCACGGGCAACGGTGACGGCCAAAATTTCAGCTTTCCCGTCCAGGTCGAAATCCCAAACGAACGCGCTGCAATCCTGGTCGGCCAGCAGGCTTCCCGCGTTCTCACTGATGACCTCCGGATGCAGCGGGATCCGCCCGTCAGGGGCGTAGAACGTCTGCCCGCGTTGACGCGTTTCGGTATCCAGCGCGCCGCCGGGAGCCACGAAGGAAGCACATCGGCGATGGCATAGAGGACCTTGTACCCATCACCGGCCCTTTCAATGAACAGAGCCTGGTCCAGGTCGGTGGACGTCGCGGGTCGATGGTCACAAAAGGAATATCCCGCAGGTCCTGGGCCGGCAACTCAAGGGCCTCCACCGCTTCCTGTGCCTCCTCCACAGCATCTGCCGGGTATTCGCCGGGGGGGAGTTCCAGCTCCGTCCTCAGGGCGGCGAGGGCCGAGGCGAGCTGGTCCGACGAGTCGTCGACGTTGGGCGCAATCCGATGATGTGACACGAAAATCAGGTTAGCCCGAAATGGGCCGATAGTCTTGGATCATGGGCACTTCCCCCCCGGACGCCGCAGCCTATGCCGGGCAACTCTCAGCGGAGTTGCTTGGAGCCATGGCGTATGGCGAACTGTCCGCCTTCGGGCGGCTCTCCCTGGATTCCCGCTATGCACCCACGCTTCACGACAGGTCCGTGCTCGCGAAGATCGCAGTCGGGGGGGCCTACGGAAACTTCGCCCTCCTCAACGACCGCCTGTCGGAGATGGGCCTGGATCCCGAAAGTGCCATGCTGCCGTTTCAGCGCTCCTTCGATCACTTCCACGAGCGCACCAAGCCGGGGGGGACTGGTTCGAATCCGTGATGAAGGCCTATGTCATCGATACTGTGTCATCGGATTTCTATAGGGCTGTCTCGATGTTCCTCGACCCGACAACGCAGCATTTCGTTGAGCGCGTTGCTTCACCCGATCAGGCCACGGAAGTCCTTCGCGTCCTGCTCAGGCGGGCCTTGGCAGATGACCCGCGCCTCGCTTCGCGATTGGCGCTGTGGGGGGCCGCCGCTTGGTGGGGGGGAAGCGCTGACGCAGGCGCAACGCGTGGGCATGGAACACCCCCTGCTGGGGCCGATGCTGAAAAGCGGCGGGGGGGACGCGCGTGCCGCGGCGAAAAGGCTGACGACGGAGCTCGCCGAAAAGCACGCTCGCCGGATGACTGGCCTCGGCCTGACCGCCTAGCCCGCGGATCGCGCGGAACCTCCGGCTTCCCTAGACGGAATCCAAGGCTTCCAGCAGCGACTTGGCCGCCGCCGTCGGGTCCGGTGCCGCTGTGATGGCGCGGACCACCACGATCCGGCCGGCGCCCGCTTTCACAACCTGTTCAACGTTGCTGAGATCGATGCCACCAATGGCGAACCAAGGAGGGTCACACCGTCGCCCGAGCGCTTGACCGCTTCTGCGGCATATGTGACCAGGTCCAAACCGACAGCAGCGCGACCGGGTTTGGTGGGTGTTGCCCAGACCGGACCCACGCAGAAATAGTCCAGTCCCAGGGGGGGCCCTTGGGAGGTGGCCACAGCGGCATCGATTTGTTCGGTTGTGTGGGTGGAGAGGCCTATGCCGGTGGCGTTCGGCAGGAGGGTCCGGGCTGCAGTCAGGGGGCAGGTCCTTTTGCCCGATGTGGAACACGGGAGCCCCCCCGGAAATGCTGGCAACATCGGCCCGGTCGTTGACAGCCCAAAGCCGTCCGTGCCGTTGTGCGACGCTCCGCAGGACGGCCAACATCTCCAGTTCCTCGGCAGCTTCCAGGGTCTTGTCGCGGAGTTGGATGATGTCCACGCCGCCTTCGAAAGCGGCGTCCACGAAGTCCTCAAAATCGCCCTGCTCCTTACGGGCATCGGTGCACAGGTAAAGGCGGGCGGAGGCAAGAGCGTCAGGCTGAGTCATGGGAACCAGAGTAGTTCCTCTAAACTGGGCTCGTACTGCGGGAGCCGCGACATTCGTCATATGACTGTCCGGCTGAGAGGGCTTCAGCGCCGACCGCTTGACCTGATCCGGCTAGTACCGGCGTAGGGAAGGAAACGAATGGCAGATTCCCGCCATACCCGCCTCCAGGCAGACGTTGCCGTCATTGGTGGTGGCGTCATCGGCCTCGGCATCGCTCACGAAGCCCGGCGATTGGGCCGTTCAGTTGCGCTGATCGACCCCGCTCCCGCTTCCGGAGCGTCCTTCGCAGCGGCAGGCATGCTTGCACCCGTCAGCGAACTCCATTACCAGGAAGAAGACCTTCTTGAGTTAATGCTTGAGTCTTCCCAGCTCTGGCCCTCCTTCGTGGACGGCCTGCATCAAGGCGCAGAGGACAACGGATATCGCACGACGCCGACCCTCGCCGTGGGTGCCGACGCAGCCGACCGCCGGGCGCTCGCAGACTTAAGGTCGGTCCAGCTTGCGGCTGGCCTGGAAGTCGAACCTATCGCTCTGCGGGACGCGAGGCAACGGGAGCCGCTCCTCAGCCCGCAGATCTCCTGTGCTTTCGATATACCTGCCGACCACCAAGTCGATCCAAGGAAACTCGCGGCATGCCTCCTGGCAGGACTGGCAGCCATTCGCCCAATGACAGTTCCTGGGTGTCGGGAGCCGATGACGGATTCGCCATTGCTTCCAGGGCGCGCGGTTTGCTGTGGGAAGGCGGGCGTGTCACAGGCGTGGCGCTGGACTCAGGAGTCACCGTTCACGCCGGAGAAACGGTGGTGGCCAACGGGCTCGGGGCGTCCCAACTCTCCGGTCTTCCTGAAGGCCTCAGGCTTCCCGTAAGGCCGGTCTACGGGGACATCCTCCGGCTTCGCGTCCCCCCCGATCACCTGCGGCCCTTGGTCACATCAACGATTCGCGGGATGGTTCGCGGGGGTGCCGGTTTACATCGTGCCCCGGGACGACGGAACTGTGGTGATTGGAGCCACGCAACGCGAAGACGGGTTGTCAGCCTCTTCCAACGCGGTCTCGGCGGGTGGCGTTTACCAATTGCTGAGGGACGCCCAAGTATTGGTCCCTGCAGTGGCTGAACTGGAACTCCTTGAAGCAACCGCCCGCGCCCGGCCCGGAACTCCGGACAACGCTCCACTGCTCGGACGGGTCGGTGTTTCCAAAGGTGACATCGACGGCCTGGTGATCGCCACCGGATTCTTCCGCCACGGAGTCCTCCTGACTCCCGTGGCCGCCAAGATCGTGGGGGGGGAACTCCTCAAAGGCTCCTCGGACTCCCGGTGGGCCCCCTTCCTGCCCCATCGTTTCGCGGGCAACGCCCCCTGTTGCCCGAGCACTTACACCAGCAGCCCGAACCACCACCAAGGAAACAGCATGAACATCAAAGTGAACGGAACCGACCACGCAGTCTCTGACGACGCATCCGTCAGTACCCTCGTCACCGCCGTCACCGGTCGCGCCTTGGACCCTCGCGGACAAGCGGCCGACGGCGGCAAGCTGGGAGTCGCCGTCGCACGCAATTCCGAGGTCGTGCCGCGCAGCCAATGGGCCGTGACAGCGCTCTCCGACGGAGACGAACTCGAACTCGTAACAGCAGTCCAGGGAGGCTAATCATGACAACAGCAAACGTTGACGTTCGCACCGACGCACTGGTGATCGACGGCGTCGAATTCGGTTCCCGCCTCATCATGGGTACCGGAGCGCGCCGAGCCTCGATGGCTTGGGAGCAGCGCTCCTCGCTTCGGGGACCGAGCTCACCACGGTGGCGATGCGTCGCTATTCGCCCGCCGAAACGGGCTCGCTGTTCCAGTTGCTGGTGGACCATGACATCCGCGTGCTGCCCAATACTGCTGGTTGTTTCACGGCCAAGGACGCCGTGATGACTGCTGAACTGGCCCGGGAAGCACTTGAGACCGATTGGGTAAAGCTGGAAGTCATCGCGGACGAACACACGCTCCTTCCAGACGCCGTGGAACTGGTGGATGCAACGGAGCAGCTGGTGAACCGAGGCTTCAAGGTATTCGCTTACACCAATGACGATCCCGTACTCGCGCTCAGGCTCGAGAACCTGGGTGCAACAGCCGTGATGCCCTTGGGATCGCCCATCGGGACGGGCCTTGGCATCCTGAATCCGCACAACATTGAGCTCATCGTGTCCCGGGCCTCCGTACCGTGGTCCTGGATGCCGGGATCGGGACGGCCTCCGATGCTGCCCTTGCCATGGAACTGGCTGCGACGCGTCCTGCTTGCCACCGCCGTAACGCGGGCGCAGAACCCGGTGCAGATGGGCGAGGCCTTCAAACACGCTGTGATCGCCGGTAGGCTGGCCAAGCAGGCGGGCCGGATCCCGCGGCGGGAGCACGCGCTCGCATCCTCGGCGATGGAGGGCCGGGCAGAGTTCCTCTGATGAAGGAGCAGTCATGGCAGGCACGGAAGACCAACTGACTGAAGCAGCCATCAATGATGCCCTCGGGGGGGACCTTCCGGACTGGAAGTACCAAGGTGGCTTGGTGACAGTATATAAAACCTCGACGGCGGCGGACGCGCTAGCGCTCATCGCCGCGGTTGGAGAGATCGCCGAGGACCAAAATCATCATCCGGATCTGGAGTGGCGCTACAACAGGGTTTTTCTCCGCTACGTGTCCCACGATGCGGGCGGCCAAGTGACCAAACGTGACGTTGCCGCTGCCACCGCTGTGAGCGAAGCGGCCGTAAGGGTAGGCGCAGCTGCGCAGCCTGAGCGGTATCCGGCGACGTAAAGAGCGAGATGGCAGTTAACACCAATCCCAAGCTTGGCCATTGGTGTTAACTGCCACCTCGCGGGCTTAAGGCATTAAAGCCGCAGGGCCTTGGTGAGCGCCGCAGTATCGTGCTTCGTTCGGGTCCGGCCCAGGAAGAGCACCACGGCAACCGCCGCGGCAGTCCCGAGCACAATGGGCAGGACCCAAGGAATCCATGTGGCGCCCGGCTGGTAGCCCAATCCGGCGCTGATGAAAGCGATCCAGCTCAGGGTGCCGACAGCTGCTGAGACGCCGGCAGGCAGCGCGATCCCGTATTTGCCGTGCCGCTTGTCGTTGGCCCACACGATGAATCCGGTGGCAATGGTGGCCAAAACCACCACGACGAGAGAAAGCATGAAAACTCCTTAGCGGACGACGAGACGTGGGGGATTGGGCTAGAGGCGCCGAAGCCTACGCGGCGGACTTCCTCGGCGCCGATCTCCACGTAGCCCAGGACGTTGCCCGGAACGATGATCTGGCGGCCCTTCTCGTCCGTGAGGCGAAGTTCGGAGCCCTTGGTCACGGCCTCGGCCACGATCTTGGCAACAGCATCGGCATCCAAAGAGGATTCGAGCACGATCTCACGGCCAACATTCTGAATGCCGATCTTTACTTCCACAGCAAGGCCTCCAAGCCAATCAAGGGTTAAGTCAGTCCTCTATTTGTAGCCTAGGACTCTTTGGGGGGGAAACGACTGATTCCGCGCCAAGCTAAACGATAGATCAGATCGCTGGCCACATCGAGGTCCAGGTTTCCATCCGTTTCAAGCCAGTACCGGGCGCTGACCTGCGCCATTCCGGCCAAACCACGCCCAAGCAGCTGCGCTTCAAGTGGGGGGCAGTTTGGTGTCCTCGGCAATCACGTGGGCCACGGCGTCCGCGAACGTTTTGTTGAAAGTCTCCAAACGCGAACTGACGTCGGGGTCGTTGATGAGGTCGGACTCGAACACCAGGCGGTGGGCTTGGTCGTCGTCGGCGATGAACCTGTAGTAGGCGCGCATGACGGCCTTGACGCGTTCCTTGTTGTCCGTGGTGGAGTTCAAGGCGTCGAGCATCAGCTGCGTCAAGGTTGCCAGGTGGCTGTCCAAGAGAGCCATATAAAGCTCGCGCTTGGACGGGAAGTGCTGGTAAAGCACTGGTTTGCTCACATGTGCGGCTTCCGCGATTTCGTCCATGGCCGCGCCGTGGAAACCGTTGGAGACGAAAACTTCCAATGCCGCGTTCAGCAACTGGGCGCGGCGCTCGTCCCGCGGCAACCTTGGTGAACGCGTTGTACCTGCCCGTTCCAGCTTGGCCGGTGCTCCATCGTTTGCCCGTGTGCCGTCAGCCACAGTCTGCCGCCTTTCCTTTGCAGTTATGACTACTCTACCGGGGGGGTAATATGACCGCGCGGCATCTGCAGGCATACATTGGGGTATGGCCTCAATTGTTGCTGCCCACACTGCTGCGCCCGCTGTCCTGCCGTCCCTCGTCGAACCTGCCGCCGAACTCACTCCGGCCGAGGTGGAGCGGTACTCCCGGCATCTCATCATTCCCGAAATTGGCGCCTGGGCCAACGCAGGCTTAAGAATGCCAAAGTCCTCGTCATCGGCGCCGGAGGCCTCGGGTCCCCCGGCTCTGCTTTACCTGGCCGCCGCAGGCGTGGGCACTCTTGGCATTGTGGACGACGACGTGGTGGACCTCAGCAACCTGCAGCGACAGGTCATCCATGGTGTGAAGGACGTGGGTACGCCCAAGATCGAATCCGCGCGCAATGCCATTGCCGAGCTCAACCCCTTGGTCAACGTGGTCCTGCATGACATCCGGCTCGACTCTTCAAACGCGCTGGAGCTGTTTGCGCAATATGACCTCATCCTGGACGGCGCCGACAACTTCGCCACGCGATACCTCGTGAACGACGCCGCTGCCATCCTCGGTAAGCCTTATGTCTGGGGGGGCTCCATCTTCCGTTTTGACGGCCAGGTGAGCGTCTTCTGGGCCGAACACGGGCCCACATACAGGGATCTCTACCCTGAAGCGCCTCCCGCCGGGTCTGTGCCGTCCTGTGGCGAAGGCGGGGGGGTGTTCGGCATGCTGTGCGCAGCGGTTGGATCGCTCATGGTGACTGAGGCCGTGAAGCTGATCACCGGCGTCGGACGTTCCTTGCTCGGCCGTGTGGCGCTCTTCGATGCCCTTGGCGGCAGCTGGCGCGAGATCAAGGTCTCCAAGGATCCGGAAGCCGAACCCATCACTGAACTGACCGACTACGAAGCCTTCTGCGGCGTGACGCCACCGGCAGCCACGGACCAGGCTCACACTGTTACCGCCAAGGACCTCGCCGGGATGCTTGCCGAACGGGAGCTGGGGGGGAGCGGGACTTCGAACTCGTGGATGTCCGTGAGTCCGGCGAGCACAGCATCGTCAGCATCGATGGCTCACGGCTCATTCCGCAGGGCCGCATTCTCTCCGGCGAGGCGTGGGTAGAGCTGCCGCAGGACAAAGACATAGTGTTCCACTGCAAGGCGGGGGGGACGCGCTCGGCTGCAGTCCTGGAAGCGGCACAGAAGGCGGGTTACACCCGCATTAGCCATCTCGACGGCGGTATTCTCGCCTGGGTGCGGGATGTGGAGCCGCAGAAGCCCGTCTACTAGACAGAGAGGTGGGCTTACTGGACAGAGGTGGGCGCCCAGCTAACGCAGGCCAGCTGACCGGCGGGCGGCAATCTGGCGGCTAGGCGCTTTCGGAGCGGAGTTGCTCGTGGTCAACCGGGCACTCAGCAGACGGGGCAACGGCCCGGGGGCTGTTCCACCTGGATGCCGTAGAGCGCTCGAGCGCGGCAACGTAGTCGTCCTGCTGGCCGTTTGCCGCGAGTTCACGCGCCCGGACGGTGGGGGGGATGTGCAGGAGCTGCTTGACCATCCGGCGCAAAGCGAACTCCACCTCTTCGGCAGCGGCAGTACAGCCGTGACGGGCGCGGACTTTTCCATTTCCGCATCCAGGACGTTCATGGTGTGGCGGCGGAGCGCCACGATGGCGGTGTCCACGGAGCGGGCTTCGCGTTCGGACTCGAATGAGGTAGCGGCACCGTTGACGATTGCGCTGGCCTGCGAGAGTGACTCTGCCTGTTCCTGGGGGGGCCGCGAGCCGAACGGATTCGAGCGTCAGGAGTTCAACGCCGTCGAGTTCGCCTACTGCGGGGGTCGAAATCATGGGTGAGGGCGAGGTCGATTGCGATCAAGGGTTTGCCCGAACTTGCCCGGACACGGGCAAGGTCCGCGGCCTCCACCCGGTTGTCGGAACCGCTGCAGCCGATCATGACATCAGCTGCGGCAACAGCAGCGGGAAGGGTGTCGGCGTCGAGTGCTGTTCCACCGCGGGTCGCGACGAAACCTTCGGCGCGGCCGGAAGAAGAATAGACGGAAACATCCGTGCAGCCACGCTCACGGAGCAAGGACATGGTTGCGCCGGCGTAGGCCCCCCCGGTTCCGAAGACCACCACTTTCTTGGCGGACCAATCGTCGTTCTCGGCGAGGTCGGTGGCCAGGTCCAACGCGACAGACACGATCGAAAGACCACGCGAGCCGAGGGCAGTCTGCGCGCCTACGTCCTTGGCGGTCTTGGATGCTGCCTGGAAAAGCCGCACGAGGCCGGAGCTGGCCGTGCCTTCCTGCTGGGCGGTGATCAATGCACGGCGGACCTGGCCGGCGATTTCACGCTCACCCACTACGGCTGAATCCAGTCCCGCGCTCACAGCGAAGAGGTGCCGGGTTACGTCCGGGCCGGTGTGTGTGGCAAAAGAGCGGGAGACGAGTTGCTCGTTGAGGCCGCTGAGTTCGCTGATCTGCGAAACGAGGGCGGAACGGGCTGCCTCAAGGTCAGCGCCGTTGGCAGTTTCGCCGTAAACCTCGTAGCGGTTGCACGTGGCCAGAACCACGGCTCCGGAGACCACAGAGGAATCTGTCAGGGCTGCCGAGGCAAGCTCAGAGGAACCGTTGCTCAACTGAGCGACGGTTTCGAGGTCGATGTCGGCGTGTGTAGCCACCAATGAGAAAAGAACCACAGCACCCCAATCATAGCTTTTTCGTAGCCCGGTAGAACAATGTGGCGCCGTGGTGATCCACACGAAGGCGGGTGATCCCGGCCACAACGGCCCGGGCGGGGGGGCGCGACGTGACAGCTTGTCGTTATCTTTTGTCCCGGATTTTCGGCACAATCGAAGGCATGACTTCTAGCGCGGCAGCATCCAACAGTACGGCCTCCAACGCCCCCCCGGCGGGAACCCTCGACGCCAACCACCCGCTGAAGGACGGTCGGACCTCGGACTCGCCGCTGATTACGGCATACCGCGGCGGCACCCCCCCCTCTCGCAGGCCGGTGTGGTTCATGCGCCAGGCTGGCCGTTCCCTTCCGGAGTACCTGAAGGTGCGCGAGGGCGTGGCCATGCTGGACTCCTGCCTCCGCCCGGAACTCGCCGCCGAGATTACCCTCCAACCTGTTCGCCGCCACGATGTGGACGCCGCCATCTTCTTCTCGGACATCGTCATTCCGCTGAAGCTCGCCGGTGTCGGTGTTGACATCGTCCCCCCCGGCGTGGGACCCGTCCTGGATAAGCCGGTCCGGACAGCAGCCGACGTTGCTGCCCTGCCCACGCTGACGTGGGAAGCGCTGGAGCCCATCCGTGAAGCCGTCCGCCTGACGGTTGCCGAGCTGGGAAAGACGCCGCTTATTGGCTTCGCCGGTGCACCGTTCACCCTTGCCGCGTACATGGTTGAGGGGGGGAAGCCCTCGCGTGACCACCTCGGCCCGCGGACCATGATGCACGCGGATCCCGAGACCTGGGCCGCGCTGGCCAACTGGGCTGCCGACACCTCAGGCATGTTCCTCCAGGCCCAACTTGAGGCAGGCGCTTCGGCAGCGCAGCTCTTTGACTCGTGGGCCGGATCCCTGGGCCTGGCTGACTACACCAAGTACGTGGCGCCGGCATCTACCCGCGCGCTTGACCACGTCCGTGGACTCGGGGGGGCACCGCTGATCCACTTCGGCACCGGTACCTCCGAACTGCTGGTTGCCATGCGCGACGTCGGAGTGGACGTCGTGGGCGTGGACTACCGGCTGCCCTTGGACGAGGCCAACCGTCGTCTCGGTGGCACCGTGCCGCTGCAGGGCAACATAGACCCCCCCGCTCTTCTGTCTGCCCCCCCGTGGGAGGTCCTTGAAGCCCACGTCCGCGAAGTCATCGCCGCCGGTTCCCACGCCCCCCCGGGCCACGTACTGAACCTCGGCCACGGAGTTCCTCCCGAAACGGACCCCCCCACAGTCCTGACGCGCGTCGTGGAGCTCATTCACTCCATCCCCCGCGGAGTAGGAACAATGCGCGGGGGGACGCCCAACGCCCAAGGCAACAGTCGCAGGACCAGCCGCCGTCGTGGTGGGCGGTGGCATCTCGGGCCTGATCGCCGCACGGGAACTGGCCCTGGCCGGTTCTGCGGTTACTGTCCTTGAGGCAAGCCAGGCCTGGGGCGGCTGCGTGGGTAGCCATGTTGTTGCCGGGCTGCACCTGGACAGCGGGGCGGAATCGTTCGCCACCCGGTCCACAGCTGTAGCCGACCTCGCACGTGAACTTGGACTGGCGGACAGGATCGTAGCTCCGCATGCGGGCGGTGCTTGGGTGCAGCTGCCGGACGGCCCGCAGGAGCTCCCAAAAACGGGAGTGCTTGGGATTCCGGCGAACCCGTGGGACCCGGAGGTACGGCGTTCCCTGGGCCTCGCCGGAGCCATCAGGGCCTCCTTGGACCGGTGGCTCCCGGCCTCTGTTGGCACGTCTTCGGACGTCACCAGCGTTTCCTCTTTGGTCCGCGCCCGCATGGGCAAAAAAAGTTCTTGAACGGCTTGTCTCACCCGTAGTGGGAGGCGTTCACTCGGCCGACCCTGCCCTCTTGGACGTTGACATGGTGGCCCCCCCGGGGCTGCGCGCTGGGATTCGCGCCCAGGGCTCACTCGCCGCCGCTGTGGCGGCTCAACGCAAAGCCGCCAAGGGTTCCGGCGGTGCGTCTGGTCCGGCCAAGGCGGGTTCCGCCGTCGCGGGCTTGAGGGGTGGAATGAACACCCTGGTGGACGCGCTCGTGGCGGACCTCCGGGAGCGTGGAGTCGAGTTGCTCACGGGTCAACACGCCGACGACGTCGTGAAGGCGCCGGAGGCTGGCGGGTCACCGCCGGGAATGCCACGTACGACGCCGGCCGCCTGGTGGTCGCGCTTGACGGCCCGGCCGCTGTCGGGTTGCTGGAGAAGTCCTTGCCTGAGCTGTCCAGCCTCCGCCCGGCTCCCGGTCCGCTGGTGAGTCTTGTGACGATGGTGGTGGACTTGCCCCAGCTCGATGGCAGGCCGCGGGGGGGACGGGGGGGATCCTGGTGGCGCCTGAAACCCCGGGGGGGATCAGGGCCAAGGCGCTGACTCATGCAACGGCCAAGTGGGATTGGCTGGCCGACGAAGCTGGTCCCGGCACGCACGTTTTGCGCCTTTCCTACGGCCGGCGTGAAGAAGCTGGCGGGGGGGCGGGGATGTTGTCCTCGATGACGAATCTCTGCTGGCGGCGGCGTTGGAGGATGCTTCCACACTGCTGACCGTTCCCATTTCGCAGGCGGACATCGTTGACTGGGATGTGGTGCGGTGGGCGGGCGCCTTGCCGTTCGCCGCCGTCGGTCATAAACAGCGCGTGGCGCAAGTCCGCCAGGTGTGCGCCGCAGCGGACGG
>BBFS01000118.1 GCA_001313365.1 Paenarthrobacter nitroguajacolicus JCM 14115 | reverse complement strand
CCGCAACTGAGCGTCGCCAGCCGCGAACCCGTAACCGCCGCCGCGGCGAAGCTGCCGCGGCACCTGCCGAAGCAGCAGAAGCGCCAGCAGCCGAGCAGCGTACGGAACAGCGTGAGCAGCGTGCCGACGTACGGAACAGCGTGAGCAGCGTGCTGACCGTACGGAACAGCGTGAGCAGCGTGCTGACCGTACCGAACAGCGTGAGCAGCGTGCTGACCGCACGGAACAGCGTGAGCAGCGCGAACAGTCTGACTCCGGCGACCAGCAGCGCGAACGTCGCGACAACACCCGCGGACGCCGTGAAGACAACACCGACGGCGACGACACCGGCAACCGCCGCAACCGCCGCAACCGTCGTGACCGCAACGAACAGAACGACCGGAGCGACCGCCGTGGCGGTCAGGACAGCCGTGATGGAAACACCCGCAGCGACCGCTTCCGCGACCGCAACGAGCGCCGCCGTGGCCGCGCGCAGGGACCGGACGTTGACGACGTCGAGGTCACGGAGGACGACGTCCTTCTTCCTGTAGCCGGCATCCTGGACGTTCTGGAGAACTACGCGTTCATTCGGACCTCCGGATACCTCCCCGGTGCAAACGACGTCTACGTTTCCCTGGCACAGGTCAAGAAGTACAACCTTCGCAAGGGCGACGCCGTCGTCGGCGCCATCCGGGCACCGCGGGACGGTGAAGACCGCAGCCAGCAGTCTGCCCGCCAGAAGTTCAACGCGCTCGTCCGCGTCACCTCGGTCAACGGCAAGACGCCGGAAGAACTCAAGGATCGCGTCGAGTTCGCCAAGCTCGTACCGCTGTACCCGTCCGAGCGCCTGCGCCTCGAGACGGATCCCAAGAAGATCGGTCCGCGTGTCATCGACTCGTGGCCCCGATCGGCAAGGGCCAGCGTGGCCTGATCGTCTCCCCCCCGCCGAAGGCCGGCAAGACGCTCATCCTGCAGTCCATCGCGAACGCGATCACCACCAACAACCCTGAGGTTCACCTCATGATGGTGCTGGTGGACGAACGTCCCGAAGAAGTCACGGACATGCAGCGCACCGTCAAGGGTGAGGTCATCGCCTCCACCTTCGACCGTCCCGCAGACGACCACACCACCGTTGCCGAGCTCTCCATTGAACGCGCCAAGCGCCTCGTGGAAATGGGCATGGATGTGGTGGTCCTCCTGGACTCAATGACCCGCCTGGGCCGCGCCTACAACCTGGCAGCACCGGCCTCAGGCCGCATCCTGTCCGGTGGCGTGGACTCCGCAGCTCTGTACCCGCCCAAGCGCTTCTTCGGTGCAGCCCGTAACATCGAAAACGGTGGCTCGCTCACCATCCTTGCAACCGCGCTCGTCGAGACCGGCTCCAAGATGGACGAAGTCATCTTCGAAGAGTTCAAGGGCACCGGCAACATGGAGCTCCGCCTGTCCCGCCAGTTGGCAGACAAGCGCATCTTCCCGGCAGTGGACGTCAACGCGTCCGGTACGCGCCGCGAAGAGAACCTGCTCTCGCCTGAAGAAGTCAAGATCATGTGGAAGCTGCGCCGCGTCCTTTCCGGCCTTGAGCAGCAGCAGAGCCTTGAGCTGCTGACCAACAAGATCCGGGAGACGCAGAGCAACGTCGAGTTCCTCATGCAGGTTCAGAAGACGACGCTCGGAGCGAAGTCGGACAACGACAAATAGCTGCTTTACTGAGCCGCTGATTCTGCTGCCCCCCGCCCCTACGCGTGGTGGCCAGGCCCTTACGGACTTGGCCACCACGCTCCGGCAGGCCCGAAGCCACTCCCGGGGGGGCAGCAGAATCAGCGGCTCGTTCCGTTTTCGGCTCGCCTGTCGCGGGCCGGCAAAATTACTCGACGGCGGTCAGGTCACCTTGGCGTTGCCGTCACCTTCGCTGGCCGGCTTATTTGAGCGGTTGGTCGTTAAGACACCAATCGTCGCAACTAGACTTGTCTGCGAGTCGAAAGAGGTTTGAAAATGTTTGAGTCCGTACAGGGATTGCTGGATGAGCATGCTGCTATTCAGGCGCAGTTGAGTGATCCTGCCGTTTATGCCGATCAGTCTGCTGCCCGGAAGTTGGGGGGGCGTCGGTCTGCTCAGCTCCAGGGCATTGTGGAGGCGTACAACAAATGGCGCGGACTCAATGATGATCTGGAAGCTGCCAAAGAGATGGCAGACGAAGATCCCGAATTCGCTGCAGAAGTTGTGCAGTTGGAGGAGCAGATTCCTGCGGCACAGGAGCGGCTGCGCCGTCTGCTGATCCCTCGTGATCCGGACGATGCCCGCAACGTGATTCTCGAAGTCAAGGGCGGCGAAGGTGGCGACGAAGCTGCACTGTTCGCTGGCGACCTTCTGCGGATGTACATGCGTTACGCCGAGTCGCGGGGGCTGGAAGACTGAAATGATCTCCGCCACCGAATCCGATCTTGGTGGATACAAAGACGTCGCCGTGGCCATTAAAGGCAATTCGAACGACCCCCCGCACAGGGCGTTTTTGCGCGCTTGAAATTTGAAGGCGGCGTGCACCGCGTCCAGCGGGTTCCTGTGACTGAGTCGCAGGGCCGCATCCACACGTCGGCTGCCGGCGTGCTGGTGCTCCCCGAAGTTGATGAGCCCGAAGAACTTGAGATTAACCAGAACGACCTCAAGATCGATGTTTACCGTTCATCCGGACCGGGTGGCCAGTCCGTGAACACCACCGACTCCGCCGTCCGCATCACCCACTTGCCTACGGGCATCGTTGTGGCCATGCAGAACGAAAAGTCCCAGCTGCAGAACCGTGAAGCCGGTATGCGCGTTCTCCGCGCGCGCCTTCTGGCCCACCAGCAGGAACAAATCGATGCTGCCAACTCTGAACAGCGCAAGTCGCAGATCCGCACCATGGACCGTTCGGAGCGCATCCGCACGTACAACTTCCCGGAAAACCGTATTGCGGACCACCGCACCGGCTACAAGGCCTACAACCTCGATGCCGTCATGAACGGCGATCTTGAACCCGTGATCCAGTCAGCCATTGAAGCTGACGAGCAGGCACGCCTGGACGCCATCGGCGAATAGCGCTGCCGGACAACAACCACAGCAGAGTTCATCCATGACGTTTTACCAAGCCAGAGCCTCGCGGACGCTGTTCGCGAGGCTACTGCCGTCTTATCCGACGCCGGTGTGCCCAGCCCGCGTGTCGACGCCGAGTTGCTTGCCGAACACTTGCTCGGTGTCGGCCTTGGCCGCCTACGGGCCATGATGCTTGGCGACACACCAGCTCCCGACGGCTACCGGGAACTGGTGGAGGAGCGAGCCGGACGGGTCCCACTGCAGCACATCACCGGCGTCGCGTATTTCCGTCACTTGGCGTTGCGCGTCGGTCCCGGCGTCTTCATTCCGCGTCCTGAAACGGAATCGGTAGTGCAGTTGGTCATTGACCACCTCGCTGGAATGCCGAAACCCAAGGTGGTGGACCTCGGCACAGGATCCGGTGCAATTGCCGGTTCCATCGCCCATGAGGTTCCGGGCGCTGAGGTTCATGCCGTGGAATACAGTACGTTCGCGCATGCCTGGGCGGCCAGGAACCTGGAACCCTTGGGGGGGTCATGCTCATTGAAGGCGATCTGCGGGATGCGCTCCCTGAGCACAACGGAACTTTCGACGCCGTCGTGTCCAACCCTCCGTACATCCCGGCCGAAGCGATCCCCTCGGAGCCGGAAGTCGCCCTCCACGATCCGCCGGAGGCACTGTACGGTGGGGGAGCGGACGGCATGGAACTTCCGACGGCGGCAGCGGCCTCAGCGGCCCGCCTCCTTAAACCCGGTGGTTACTTCGTGATGGAACATGCGGAAGTCCAAGCAGGCTGGATCGCCGGCATGCTGCACCGAATGGGGCGTTGGAAAGACGTCACCACGCACTGTGACCTGAACGGCAAGGAACGTGCCACCAGTGCCGTCCTGGCAAGCCCGTCTCCCGATGAGTGAAAGAATAGCGCTGTGACCACAACCTATAACTGCACTTCCGATGACCAGCGGACTGAAGGCCTTCAGCATGCCCAGCGCGCCATCAGTGAAAAGAAGTGCATCGTGATGCCAACGGACACCGTCTACGGCATTGCCGCTGATGCCTTTTCGCCGTTGGCCGTGACCATGTTGCTGGCCTCCAAGGGGCGTAGCCGGCAGATGCCCCCCCTCCGGTCCTGATACCTCGGGTCAATGCCCTGGACGGGCTGGCCACCGATGTCCCTGCCGATGCCAGCGCTGGCGCAGGCCTTCTGGCCTGGTGGCCTGACACTGATCCTGCATGCACAGCCGTCCTTGGACTGGGACCTCGGCGAAACCAAGGCACCGTCGCCCTCAGGATGCCCGATGACCAGATCGCCCTGGAACTCCTGGGGCTCACAGGTCCGTTGGCCGTTTCCTCCGCCAACCGGACGGGCCAGGAAGCAGCACAGACGGCCTCGGAGGCACGACTCCAACTGGCAGAGTCCGTAGAGGTCTACCTCGAGGGCGGTTTCCGTCCCGTCAAGGGGACTGCTGCCCTGCTCCACGATTGTGGATGCACTTCCACTCCGTTCCGGGTAGTGCGCCAAGGAGCCATCGAGCTGGAGCGACTCCGCGAGATCGTTCCCTCGATTCTGGCATCGGTGAAACCATTCCTGCGGAGGTGCCTCCTGTGGAAGACGCGACCCCCCAACAGCGGGTGACGCGACCCCCCCAGCAGCGGATGACGCGCCGATCGAAGTAGCGGAAACGGCCGGCGTCGTGGATTCAACCCAAGAATCAGTGAAACCAGGGGCCCGAGCGAAGCCAAACCCGAATGATTCCGGAGCGCAACGCGTCCCCCCCGTCTTCGACGTCGACGCCACTCCCATGCGCGTCGACGAGCTAATTGAAGCGATGGCCGGACTCATCGCAGCCGGAACAACCGCCACCGCCCTTGGACATAATCTTCACAGCATCACGCTGCTTCATTCGCGCCCGGACGTCCGTTCCGTATACGAGGACAGCTCGATCGTCCTACTGGATGGTGCTCCCGTTGCGATGCTTTGGGGGGGACTCGCCCACAAACGTCAACTCCAGGCGCTGGGTGAGGGACCCATGGCCTACCGGCTCGGTTCCATGGATTGGATCCCGGAGCTCGGCAAGGTCAACGGTCTGGAGCGTGTAGCCGTGGTTGGCGCCGGACGGGCGGCCAATACAAAGGCGGTCGCCCGGCTGCGCTCCATCATCCCCGGTGCAACGGTGGATGGAATGCCCGGTGAGGGATGGGACAGCACCCTGGAGGACGCGGTGGTGAACTGGCTGACGGATTTCCGTCCGCAACTGGTCCTGTTCGGACTTGGGATGCCGCTGCAGGAAACAGTCTTGCACCGCCGGCTCGCAGAGTTGCCGCCTGCCCTCTATTGCGCCGTCGGCGGTGCCATTGAACAGGTCGCTGGCATCCAAAAACTAGCGCCACGTTGGCTCGGCCGCTTGGGGGGGCTCGAATGGGCCTGGCGGCTGGTCCTTCACCCGGGCCGTGTGGCCTACAGAGTTTTCGTTGAACCTTGGAAGCTGGCAGGCCTGCTGATTCGGCGCCGTTTCCAACCATCCAAGACCAAAGGCAAGTAAATGACTTCCCACCCTGTCGTGGTCGCTGTTGTGGTGACCTATAACCGGCGTGAACTCCTCCAGACGACCTTGGAAGGCATTGTTGCAGGTACCCGGGTACCGGACGCCGTGGTCATCGTGGACAATGCCTCCACGGATGGAACCGCAGAGTTCCTCCAGCAGTATCAAAGCCCGGTAACCATTGATGTGGTCTCGTTGAACACGAATGTGGCGGTGCCGGTGGGTTTGTTGTCGGTATGGAACGGGCCGTGCTGGACCACGGTGCCGACCACGTATGGATCATGGACGACGACACGGAACCGCAGGCGAATGCCTTCGCGAAGCATTGGACGTCTCGGAATCTTACCAACAGGAAACGGGAGAGCCCCCGGCCTTCATCGCAAGCCGTGTTGTGTGGACTGATGGCCGTGACCACCCAATGAACCGTATGCGTCCGCGGATGGGAGCGAGCGAGGACCAACGCAGCGTTGCTGCCCGTCTGGGCGCCACCCAGATCCGGAGTGCTTCCTTCGTGTCGGTGCTGATACGCGCTGGAGAGATCAAGCAGCATGGCCTGCCGATTGCGGACTATTTCATCTGGAACGATGACCTTGAGTACACCGCGAGGATTTCCCGCCGCGGTACCGCTTTGACTACCAACGCATCGGTGGCCAACCACCACACGAAGGTATTTGGTGATGCGGGAGCGGATCCCGGCCCCGCGCTTCTATTATGAAGTGCGGAACAAGCTCTGGGTTTATACCCGATCGAACGCCTTGGCGCCGTGGGAAAAGGTCCTGTTTACAGGCGCTTCGCTGCGCAATTGGACCCGCACCATCGCCGCCTCTCCGAACCGCAAAGTGCTTTTGGCCGGGCTCTTGAAAGGCCTGCGCCACAGCCTGAAAGCTCCGCGGTCCAACGCCCAGGTGCTCGATGGGATCTACGCACTGCGTAACGTCCAGGGGCCCGTCAGGTAGCAGCTACGCCGCTTCAGTTTCCAGCTGAACACGCTGGGGCTTGGTGGCTGCATCACAGGGTGGTCACGGCCATTGGCATTAGTATCGTGACTAGAGTCCACAGTAATCCCGCAACATTCGGCACAGCCGGTGCAGGCATGGCGACGGAGTAGTTCCATTTATCCAAAGACAGAATTCCACACCTTGAGCTGCCCACAACCAGACGGCAATCAAACCCGCCGGCTGCATTCGATGATTCATTCTTCCGGTGTGGTGTGCAGGCTGCTGTCCGGGGGGGCCGCGTCATGATCATGTACATGCTGATGGCCCTTACAGCGGCCGTTGTGTCGTACGCGGGGACGTGGGGTGCACGCGTCGTGGGAAACAAGCTGCGCTTATACCAACCCATCCGAAGCCGCGACATGCATTCAGCTGATCTCCAAACTCGGGGGGGGCTGGGGCATCTTTGTGGGCTTCTTCGCTGCGTTGGTGGTCGCGAGCAATTCCTTCTTCGTCAAGGACATCTTCAGGCACAACGATGCCCCTTGGGGCATCCTCGCTGGTGCCGTTGTGATTGTCGCGGTGGGGGTCGCGGACGACATCCTGGACATCCGTTGGTGGATCAAGCTCCTGGGCCAGGCCGCAGCCGCCTTCATCGTGGCTATCTGGGGGGTGTGCGGATGTCTGTGGTGCCCTTTATTCCCGAACCGATCTTCCTTGAGTCTGAAGTTGTGCAGATTGTGCTCACCGCAGGGCTCATTGTCACCACCATGAATGCCGTCAACTTCATTGACGGACTGGACGGTTTGGCAGCAGGAGTCGCCATCATTGGTGGGGGGAGCGTTCTTCCTCACCGCCTATTGGGTTCACAGGAACAACCCATCCACTGACAACTCAGACCTCGCAACACTCCTGATGGCCATCCTCGTGGGCAGCTGCATCGGGTTCCTGCCGCACAACTGGTTTCCGGCAAAGATCTTCATGGGCGATTCGGGAGCCATGCTTATTGGTTTGCTGATGGCTTCCGCCGGCGTCGTGGCCACGGGGGCAGATCGGCTCCGGTCTCTACGACCGCGCCAACGGTATCCCCCACCATCGTTCCCATCCTGCTGCCCTTCGCGGTGTTGTCCCTTCCCCCTTCTTGATTTGGGGGGATGGCCGTTGTCCGCAGGACAGCCAGGGGCCAATCGCCGTGGTCGGCTGACCGCGGGCACCTCCACCACAAGCTGGTGGACCTTGGATACTCGCACCGCAGCGCCGTCGTCATGCTCTATGTGTGGACGTGCATTCTTGCCTTCGGTGGCGTCGCCTTTGCCGTGTTCCCCCCCTGGCAAATCGTGCTCATCGTCATCATTGTGGCAGCGCTCGTCATGGCCGCTGTGACGGCATGGCCCTACTTCACCCGGAACTCGCCGCGGCCGGGGGGGGAGTAGTTGTGACGTCTGGTTATGGTCACAGTTCTATCTCATGTAGAATTCTTTCTGCGGACGGTCACTCGCCCGTAACCCCACTTTGAGAATAGGCACCTGTGCCACGAGGATTGGTATCCCCATGACATCCAACGCCGAAACCGGACGCCCGTCCGGTAAACGTGGTGTTGGAGTTTCCGGTGCGACCACCAATCTCTGGCTCCGGCTGCTTTATTTCAGCGTCGTTGCTGCACTGGCAGCCACCGCCGTCACGTGCGTCATTGCGGCCCTCGTGGCCGGCGGGCAGAGCGCACTCTCGGCTGCTCTCGGCGCCATGCTGGTCATGCTCTTCTTTGGCATCAGTCTCCTGATTGGCCATTTCGTTGGCCGGAACAATCCTTCCGGCGCAATCGGACTCTTTGTTGCGACTTACTTCATCAAAGTCATCGGATTCGCCGTAGTGCTTTTTGTGCTTGGTAAGCCGGACTGGCTCCAGGGCCGGTGGTTCCTCATTGGGGCGGTTGTTTCAGTCGTCTTCTGGCAGGCCGCAGAGATCTACGCTTTCAGCAAGGCCCGCCTCCAGATCTACAACGATCCCGCAGAACCGAAGGGTGGCCCGGATGTCTCCGCGTAAGCGTTATTCACGCCCGGCTGCCACTGCTCAGCAACCTGCCAACCACAATGAATCCGCCGAAGCAGGAAACGACGGCGGATACAACGCCGGCATCGCTGTCTTCAGCTACATCATTGGCGGGATCATTGTCTGGAGTTTGATAGGCTGGGGGGGTCTGGATAATCTGTGGGGGGGGACCCGCTGGATTGTGCTCCTTGGCGCTCTGCTGGGAGCCGCAGGAGGGTTCTATCTTTCCCATATGCACGGCCTCACCAGGCAAAGCTCCAATCCTTCTGGCGAGAGCAACGCAGACAGCGGTCCGTCCACGGACGGGGGGACAGTAATGCCAAATAATTTCACATGGATTGTGAATGCGTCCAACGCGTTCGGATTCCAACCAATGCCCAATGATGGACACAGCAGAGAGGAAACGCGTTGATCGCGCTTGCGCTCCCCGCCCAGGATTCGGGGGGTCATTCACCCCACCCGGAATCGACGAAATGCACCTGCCGGCAATCCTGCCTTGGGGGGGTGCACACGACGGATTCTCCAAGCAGATGCTGCTGGTGATCCTTTCGGTCGTCATTATCGCTACATTCTTCATCCTCGCTGCACGTAAGCAGCAGCTGGTTCCCGCAAGCTGCAGTTCGCAGGCGAGATGGCCTACGGCTTCGTCCGCAACAGCATCGCCAAGGACATCATCGGCGGCAAGGACTTCATCAAGTACGTCCCGCTGTTGTTCAGCCTGTTCTTCTTTATCTTGGTGAACAACATTTACGGCGCCATCCCGGTGATCCAGCTCCCGAGCTTCTCGCACGTTGCGGCGCCTACGTGCTGGCCGGCATCGTGTACTTCACGTGGATCATCATCGGTATCAAGAAGAACGGCCTGAAGTACTTCAAGCTCGCAACCGTTCCGTCCGGTGTTCCTTGGTACATCCTCCCGATCGTCGTACCGATCGAGATCATCTCCAACTTCCTGGTCCGCCCTGTCACGCACAGCCTCCGTCTGTTCGCAACAATGCTGGCTGGTCACTTGATCGTCATGCTTGCCGGTTCCGGTATCGAGTATCTCGTCATGCAGGAGAACGTCCTCTTGAAGGGCACCTCGGTCCTGGTCCTGGTTGGGGCAATCGCCATGTACATGCTCGAAGCATTGATCATGGCCCTGCAGGCTTACGTGTTCACTCTGTTGACCGCGATTTACATCGAAGGCGCACTGCACGCCGACAGCCACTAGGCTCCCAAACTTCCCCTTGTGGGGGGGATTGAAGTAAACCAAACAACCTGCCACATGGGTGGCATCTTGAAAGGAAAAAAATGGAAGGCAATCTCAACCTCGTAGGTTACGGTCTGTCCGCAATCGGCGGTGGTATCGGTGTGGGTCTCGTGTTCGCGGCTTACATCAACGGTGTTGCTCGTCAGCCGGAAGCTCAGCGTGTGCTGCAGCCGATCGCGTTCCTTGGTCTGGCACTGACCGAAGCTCTCGCCATCCTCGGCCTCGTCTTCGCGTTCGTTCTCTAGTCTTCGGATTCAGAACAAGCGAATTCCGCAACCGAGTAGATAGGACGGGTGAAATATGAATCAGCTGATCATCTCAGCCGCCACTGAAGGCGAAGAGGCCGCTAACCCTCTCGTTCCCAATGTTTGGGAAATGGGCGTCGTCCTCGTCGGCTTTGCGGTCCTCCTGTACATCGTGATCAAGTTCATTGTTCCGATGTTCGAGAAGACCTTCGCAGAGCGCGCCGAAGCAATTGAAGGTGGCATTGCAAAGGCCGAAGCGGCACAGGCAGAAGCTTCTGCTGCTCTCGAAGAGTACAAGCAGCAGCTCACTGATGCCCGTGCCGAAGCCAACCGAATCCGTGAAGAAGCACGCGCCGAAGGCGCCCAGATCCTCGCGGACCTGAAGGCAAAGGCTGCAGCAGAGTCTGCACGCATCACCGAGCAGGCACACGCTGCCATCGAGTCGGAGCGCCAGGCAGCTGTTGTCTCGCTTCGTTCCGAGGTTGGCACTTTGGCCACCACACTGGCCGGCCGCATCGTTGGGGGGGAAGCACTCACCGACGACCAGCGCGCCGCACGTGTTGTGGACCGCTTCCTTGCAGATCTGGAGACCCAGAGCGCAGGTGCAGCTAAGTAATGGCAGGTATATCGAGCGAATCGCTGACCACAGCGCTGGCGCAGCTGGAAGCCAAGCTTCCCTTCGCCTCGCTGCAGTTGGCTAAGGACCTCTTCGGAATCCTGGGAACGGTGGACAGCTCGGCTGGCTTGCGCCGCGCCCTGACTGACCCGTCCCGTTCCGGTGACGAGAAGTCGGCGCTGGTCAAGCAGCTGGTTGGCGGAAAAGTCTCCGCTGATGCTGCTGAAATTGCAGGCGGATTGGCCAGCTCGCGCTGGGCATCGGCCCGTGATATCGGCGATGCACTCGAGACGCTTGCCGCCACGGTTGTCATTGCCGTAGCTGAAAACAAGTCGGCCGTTTCTGCCTCCGGTATCACGGGGCTGGAAGAGCTGGAAAACGATCTGTTTGCCTTCAACCAGGCCGTCGCCTCCAGCCACGAAGTACAACGTGCTCTGTCTGAACCGCAGGCATCTCCTGCGGCGAAGATTGCACTGGCCGAGAAACTTGTTCCTGGCAGCAGCGAGGAATCAAAGGTTCTCATCCGCCAGGCAGTTACGCAGCCACGCGGTGTCAAGCCGAGCAAGCTCGTCGAGTCATTCGCCAAGCTTGCAGCCAAGCGCCAGCAGCGCTGGATTGCAACTGTCAGCGTTACCCGTCCGTTGACGGAAACGCAGGCCAGCCGTCTGCAGGCCGGGCTTGATGCCCTGTACGGCCGCGAACTGAAGGTCAACGTCAATGTTGACCCCCCCGCACTGATCGGTGGAATTCGCGTTCAGGTGGGTGACGAAGTGCTTGACGCTTCGGTCATCGCCCGCCTGTCCGAACTCCGCCGCCAGCTCGTTGGCTAGCGAAGACAAAGCACAACTTAACTGATATAAAACCCGGTCATCGTGAGCAACGATGATCACGAAAACAGGAGAGCAGGGACTGCAGATGGCCGAATTGACCATCAACGCCGACGACGTCCGTAATGCGTTGAACGAGTTCGCGGCGTCCTACGAACCCGGTAACGCAGAGCGCGTAGAGGTTGGTCGTGTGACCACCGCAAGTGACGGCATCGCCCGTGTTGAGGGTCTTCCCTCGGTCATGGCGAACGAGCTGCTTCGCTTCGAAGATGGCACGCTGGGCCTGGCCCAGAACCTCGACGTCCGCGAGATCGGTGTCATTATCCTCGGTGACTTCACCGGTATTGAAGAAGGCCAGGAAGTTCACCGTACCGGTGAGATCCTGTCCGTTCCGGTTGGCGACGCTTCCTGGGTCGCGTAGTCGACCCCTGGGCCAGCCCATCGATGACCTCGGCGAGATCAAAGCCGAAGCCACCCGTGCACTGGAACTTCAGGCTCCGGGCGTTACCGAACGCAAGTCGGTTCACGAACCGATGCAGACCGGTCTCAAGGCTATTGACGCATGATCCCGATCGGCCGCGGCCAGCGCCAGCTGATCATTGGTGACCGCCAGACCGGCAAGACCGCCATCGCTGTGGACACCATCATCAACCAGAAGGCCAACTGGGCTTCGGGAGATGTCACCAAGCAGGTTCGCTGCGTCTACGTTGGTGTCGGCCAGAAGGCTTCCACCATTGCAGCCGTTCGCCAGACCCTTGAGGACCACGGCGCGCTGGAGTACACCACCATCGTGGCGTCCCCCCCGGCATCTGACCCTGCCGGCTTCAAGTACTTGGCACCGTATGCAGGTTCGGCCATCGGTCAGCACTGGATGTACGGCGGCAAGCACGTTCTGGTGATCTTCGATGACCTGTCCAAGCAGGCCGAAGCCTACCGCGCCGTATCCCTGCTGCTTCGCCGTCCGCCGGGACGCGAAGCATACCCGGGTGACGTTTTCTACTTGCACTCCCGCCTGCTGGAGCGTTGTGCCAAGCTCTCCGACGAGCTCGGTGCCGGCTCGATGACCGGTCTTCCGATCGTCGAGACCAAGGCAAACGACGTCTCCGCTTACATCCCGACCAACGTGATCTCCATTACCGATGGTCAGATCTTCCTCCAGTCGGATCTCTTCAACGCCAACCAGCGTCCCGCTGTTGACGTTGGTGTGTCCGTCTCCCGCGTTGGTGGCGCTGCACAGGTCAAGTCCATGAAGAAGGTCTCCGGTACCTTGAAGCTGGACCTGGCCCAGTACCGCGACATGCAGGCATTCGCTATGTTCGCCTCTGACCTGGATGCTGCATCACGTCAGCAGCTGACCCGTGGTGCACGCCTGATGGAACTGCTGAAGCAGGGCCAGTACTCACCGTTCCCCCCCGTTGAGAACCAGGTTGTTTCCATCTGGGCCGGCACCAACGGTTACCTGGACGACGTTCCGGTTGAGGACATCAGCCGCTTCGAGTCCGAGTTCCTGGAGCACCTCACGCACAAGTCCTCCATCCTGACCACGCTGGCTCAGACCAACGTCCTGGATGACGACACCGCTGCAGCTCTGAAGGAAGCCATTGTTTCCTTCAAGAAGGGCTTCTTCGGCGAGGGCGACAACCACTTGGTTGGCGCTGGCCACGAGGAGCACGCAGCGATCTCCGGCGGCGACGTCGACCAGGAAAAGATCGTCAAGCAGAAGCGCTAGTTCCGATCACCTGCCCGGCCGGGGTCCGCAAGGGCCCCCGGCAGGGCAGCACATCGGAAACTTAGGAAAGGATAAGTATGGGAGCCAGATTCGGGTCTACCGTCAGAAGATCAGCTCGACGACGTCGATGCGCAAGATCTTCAAGGCGATGGAACTGATCGCTACCTCGCGCATCGGTAAGGCCCGCGCCCGCGTAGCAGCTTCACTGCCTTACGCGAACGCGATTACCCGCGCCGTTTCTGCTGTCGCAACTCAGAGCGAAATCGACCACCCGCTGACCACCGAGCCGGAGCAGATCCGCCGCGCCGCAGTCCTGATCATTACATCGGACCGTGGCCTTGCAGGATCGTACTCCGCGAGCGTGCTCAAGCAGGCTGAAGGTCTCACCGAGCTTCTTCACGCAGAAGGCAAGGAAGTCAAGGCATACCTGGTTGGCCGTAAGGCGCAGGCGTACTTCGATTTCCGCAACCGGTCCTACGCCCGCGTATGGACTGGTGGCACCGACGCACCGGAATTCGAAACCGCGCAGGAAGTCGGAGCTGCACTTCTTGAAGACTTCTCCACTGACTTCGAAGAGGGCGGCGTGGACGAGATCCACGTTGTGTACACCCGCTTCAAGTCCATGGTGACGCAGGAGCCGACGGTCATCCGTTTGCTCCCGTTGGAGGTCGTCGAAGAGGAAGCAGCCTCGGAATCCGAGCTGTTGCCGTTGTACGAGTTTGAGCCGGAAACAGAGCAGGTGCTTGACGCACTGCTGCCGCGTTACATCGAGTCCCGCATCTTCGCAGCCATGCTGCAGGCAGCAGCTTCCGAGCTTGCAGCCCGCCAGCGTGCTATGAAGTCGGCCGGTGACAACGCTACCGACTTGATCAAGAAGTACACGCGCCTTCGCAACACGGCCCGCCAGGCCGAGATTACGCAGGAGCTTTCCGAAATCGTGGCCGGCGCAGACG
>BBFS01000117.1 GCA_001313365.1 Paenarthrobacter nitroguajacolicus JCM 14115 | reverse complement strand
CCCGGTCGAGGTTCGCTTGAGCCGTGACGCGGTGTCGTCGGCAATGATGGTCCCGTGGTCGATCACGATGACGCGCTCGGACATGGAATCGGCCTCGTCCATGTAATGGGTGGTCAGCACAATGGTGTCCCGTGCTCCTCGCGCATCCGCATGATGTGCTCCCAGAGGTTGGCGCGGTTCTGGGGGGGTCCATTCCGGTGGACGGCTCATCGAGGAACAGCAAGCCGGGGGGGAGTGCATCAACCCGAGGGCCACGTCCATGCGGCGCCGTTGCCCGCCGGAAAGTTTGATCACGGTGCGCTTTGCGAGCTCGCTGAGGTCCAGGGAGGCCATGAGTGTCTCGGCACGGGCTTTCGCATCTGTGGTGTTCATTCCGTAGAAGCGGCCTTGCATGATCAGTTCGTCGATCACGCGGTAGCTGTGCCCGCCGCCATTGCCTTGGCCGATGTAGCCGATCCTGGCGCGCACCCCCGCCGGTCCTTGGCCACATCAACGCCCCGCCACCGTGGCCGACCCGGAGGTGGGTTTCAACAGGGTGGTGAGCATCCGCAGAGTCGTGGACTTGCCGGCGCGTTCGGGCCAAGGAAGGCGACAAGTTCGCCGGGGGCGACGTCGATGTCCACGCCCTTCACGGCCTCGACGGTTTCCTTCTTCACGGTGAAGGTCTTGGTGAGCTTGTTGGTGTGGATCACGGTCACTCCAGGGATGGCAGGTGATGGCTCCTAGGCGCACGCTATACCCGTGGATGAAGCCGTCCATGCTCCTGCGGACAGGTCCCGTCCGCAATCAAAACTTAGTGGCCGCGGTGATCCTGGACCGTCATCCGCGGCCCGAAAGTGGGTTTCCGGAAGCCGCTCAAATACAGCATCCGCACCAGTCGCTGCCGTTGTCCGTGCCATGGTTCCAGCAGCTCGAGCATGCCGGAGTCGTCGGTCTTTTGACCTGTCAGGGCGTATCCCACGTAGGCGGCCAGATGGTAGTCGCCCACGGAAATCGAGTCCGGGCAGCCGTGGGTGCGTTGGACCACTTCGGCTGCGGTCCAGATGCCGATGCCCGGAATGGTCTGCAGCTTGGCACCGGCCTGCGTTGAGTTCAGGTCCGCCAGGCGTTCAAGCGCGACGGCGGACTGCAGCGCCCGCATCACCGTGGCCGATCGCTGTGGTCCAACGCCGGCTTTGTGCCACTCCCACGAAGGGACGGCCAACCACTGCCTGGCGGTAGGAGGAACAAGGAGTCCGGCAGGGGCCTTGCCCGGCGCCGGTGTTCCATAGCGATACATCAGGTACCGGTAGCCTCGCCTTGCTTCCAGGGTGGTGACCTTTTGCTCCAAAATGGTGGGCACAAGGGAGTCAACCATCCGCCCGGTGGAGGGCAACCGCAGGGCCAGGTTCCGGCGTCGTGATTCTGTGACCAGCCGCGGAAGGGTGGCATGGAACGCGGGGTCATCAAAGGCCGACCAATCGTCATCGGCGCCGAGCAACCGCGGAACTCCCGCGATGGCGTCGTCCGCACCGGGTCCCCAGGCTTGGGCATCCACGAAGGAATCGACTCCCAGGCCGCCTCCCGAGAGGCGGAGCGTCACCGGGCCGGACGGTGCAGTGAAGGCCATCCAAAAGCCGCTGGCGTGCGCTGCGAAGGACGGATCCGCGTTGCCGCGCATGAGCGGAAACATGGTCTGGTCCAAGCGGAAGGAACCGCCCGGATGCCACCGGACGGCCGCATCTGCCGCGGCCGCAACAACGGGCGGGGCGTCTGCGATGGTCATGTTTTCATGGTCCCACGCCCGGCTGACAATCTGCAGCCGGCGACCCCTTACGGCAACAACCGCACGCAGCTAGACTCCCTGATGTGGCGTGGGTGGGCCGCGCCATATCTGAGGAAAAACTTCCAGGAACGAGGAGCGCAGACCATGGCCGCCATAGTGCATTTCGAGATTCCGACCGATAACAGAGACAGAGCCAACACCTTCTACGAGAGTGCCTTCGGCTGGAACCTGAGCCCCATGCAGGGGGGGATGGACTACACGATCGCAATCACAGCGCCTTCCGACGAACAGACCGGCACGCCAACGGAGCCTGGAGCCATCAACGGCGCCCTGTTTCCACGGACGGACGCACTGAAGACCCCCTATCCTCACCATCGATGTGGACGATATTGACGCCGCCCTGGGACAGATCGAGTCTGCAGGCGGCAGTGTGGTCCAGGCCAAGGACGCCGTACCCACCATGCTGGTACGCCTACTTCAAGGACACGGAGGGCAACGTCCTGGGCGTGTGGCAGACCGACACCTCCGCAGGCACCTAACGAAGGGGTCGGGTCAATCCCCCTGGCGACCAGGCGGTAACTTTGTACCTATGAAGTACGCCCAGTCCGTGTTGGACCTCATCGGCAATACGCCCCTCATCAAGCTCAACCACGTTACCGAGGGCATCAAAGCCACCGTCCTGGTGAAGCTCGAATACATCAATCCCGGCGGATCCATCAAGGACCGGATCGCCGTGAAGATGATCGAAGATGCGGAAAAGGACGGCCGGCTCAAGCCGGGTGGAACCATCGTTGAACCGACGTCGGGCAACACCGGAGTGGGACTGGCGCTCGTAGCCCAGCAAAAGGGCTACAAGTGCATTTTCGTGGTGCCGGACAAAGTAGGCGAAGACAAGCGCGCCGTGCTTCAGGCGTACGGTGCCGAAGTTGTGGTGACGCCCACCGCCGTCGCGCCCGACAGCCCGCAGAGCTATTACGGCGTCTCCGACCGCTTGGTCAAGGAGATCCCGGGCGCCTTCAAGCCGGACCAGTTCTCCAACCCCCGCCGCTCCCGGCAGCCACTTCGAGTCCACGGGCCCGGAAATCTGGCAGGACACAGACGGGCGGGTCACGCACGTAGTCATCGGCGCCGGTACCGGCGGCACCATCACTGGAACCGGCCGCTACCTCAAGCAGGTCTCGGCGGACCGTTCGGAGACCGACGGCGGCCCGGTCAAGGTCATCGGAGCTGATCCGGAAGGCTCGGTCTACTCAGGCGGAACCGGCCGGCCCTACTTCGTGGAGGGCGTGGGCGAGGACATGTGGCCCGGCAACTACGATCCCGCCGTTCCGGATGACGTGATCGCTGTCTCCGACGCCGACTCCTTCTCCATGACCCGCCGGCTGGCCCGGGAAGAGGGCCTCTTGGTGGGCGGTTCCTCCGGCATGGCCGTGGTCGCGGCGCTCCAGGCTGCCAAGGACCTGGACGAGTCCGCCGTGGTGGTGGTGATCCTCCCGGATTCCGGCCGCGGCTACCTTGCCAAGATTTTCAACGACCAATGGATGCGTTCCTACGGCTTCCTCTCCGGTGGCGAAGAAGCTTCCGTGGGCGAGGTGCTCAAATCCAAGACGGGCGAGATGCCGGACCTGGTCCACATCCACCCGAATGAGACGGTGCGCGACGTCATCAACATCATGAACGAGTTCGGCGTCTCCCACATCCCGGTGCTCTCGCAGGAACCACCGGTGGTGATGGGCGAGGTCTTGGGTGCCGTGGACGAGCGCAGCCTCACCAGCAAGTTGTTCCGTGGGGGGGAAGCGAAGCTGACGGACATGATCTCCGAACATATGGGGGACAGGCTCCCGGTCATCGGATCACTGGAGACCATTTCCGCCGCGCGTGAGCTGCTGTCCGACGTCGATACCGTCATGGTGACTTTCGTCGCGCGCCGGTGGGCATCCTGACGCGCCACGACCTTTTGGCGTACCTGAGCAATTAGGCGCCCCCCCGCGCTGATCCAATCAATTCAAACCCAGAGGAGCTTCCATGTCTGCCAGCAACAACGCCGGGTTCAACACACGCGCCGTCCACGCCGGACAGGCCTTCGAACCGGTGACCGGTGCTGTGGTGCCTCCGCTGCACTTCAGCACCACCTATGCCCAGGACGGTATTGGCAACCTGCGCTCAGGCTACGAATACGGGCGCGGCGGGAACCCCACCCGCGACGCCTTCAAGAGCAGCTTGCCGCCCTCGAAGGTGGCACCGCGGCGTTCTCCTTCGGCTCCGGCCTGGCCGCTGAGGACTCACTGATCCGCGCGATCGCTCGCCCCGGTGACCACATCGTCCTGGGCAACGACGCCTACGGTGGCACGTACCGCCTCATCAACCGAGTGCTGGGAGACTGGGGGGCATCGGCAACACCCCCCGTGGACATGTCCGATCTCGACGCCGTGGCTGCTGCTGTTGCAGCGAACAAGACACGCATGGTGTGGGTGGAGACGCCGTCCAACCCGATGATGAAGATCACGGACATCGAGCACTCGCCGCCGTAGCGCACGACGCCGGTGCCCTCCTGGTGGTGGACAACACCTTCGCGTCCCCCTACTTGCAGACCCCCCCGCTCGCCTTGGGCGCGATGTGGTGGTCCACTCCACCACCAAGTACATCGGCGGCCACTCCGACGTTGTGGGTGGCGCGATCGTGGTCAAGGACGATGAGCTGGCAGAGAAGATCGGTTTCATCCA
The DNA here is from genome assembly GCA_001313365.1 of Paenarthrobacter nitroguajacolicus JCM 14115. Next base: position 9,968 of record BBFS01000117.1, on the reverse strand, counting down.
GTTCGCCGTCGGTGCCGTCTCGGGGCCATGGATGCCTTCCTGACAACCCGTGGCCTGAAGACGCTGGGCGTTCGCATGGACCGCCACAGCGAGAACGGCCAGGCCGTGGCCGAATGGTTGCTGCAGCGTCCCGAAGTTGAGGCCGTCCTTTACCCGGGCCTCCCGGACCACCCAGGACACGAGCTCGCGGCCAAGCAGATGAAGAAGTTCGGCGGCATGGTCTCCGTACAGTTCAAGGGTGGCGAAGCGGCTGCCCGCACGGTTGCCGAATCCACGTCGGTGTTCACTCTTGCCGAATCCCTGGGTGGCATCGAGTCCCTCATGAACTACCCCCCCTCGGAGATGACCCACGCTTCCGTGAAGGGTACTGAACTGGCTGTCCCGGTCAACCTCCTCCGCCTTTCCTGCGGAATCGAAGAAGCCGAGGACCTGATCGCAGACCTTGAGCAGGCCTTCGCCAAAATCGGCTAAACCCTCGAATCCGGCTCTTGTTCGTGCTCCTCGCCGTTCAACGGCGGGGGGGTGACGAACAAGAGCCGGATTTCTTGTTGGTGCTCTTCGGCTAGCCGGAGATTCCCTCGCGGCCGTCTTCTTCACGGCCCGTCAGGCGACGACGGAACGTGGTGTCTTCGGCAGAGGTGATTTCCAGGTCGTACCAGCCGTTCAGGGTCTCCCAACCGATCTTCCTGGTGTGTCCCGGCTTGAGCTTCACGGTTTCGACGCCGTCCGCATACTGCAGCGACTTCAACCCCCAGGCTTACCGTTGCGGTGCCGTTGTTGCGCAGCTCCAGTTCAACGTCCTTCCTGCCGCGGCGGCCGTTGACGGTGACGTCGACGCCGAACGCCGCGCCCGCCGTCGTGCCTTTCAGTTCGTACTGGTACCGGTTGGGGGGGCCGGTGACGACGACGTCGAAGGCGCCGGACGCGACGGGGGGGAGGTCCACGTTTTGCCGGCCGAGGACGTCCACGTGCCGGGGGTTCGGTAACTTCGCCTGCGTACCCGTACACGGTGAAGTGGGTTGAACTGGTGCCTGCGTTAGCTAGCGTCAGGGCGATCTTTCCGGCTTGCACAGAAGCCGAAACCCGAGGCCTGTAGGGGGGGAGCGGGCGGGCCGGCCGGCTGCCCGTTTCCTGGATGGGCGCTACCTGGACGGCCGGGGGGGATTCGGGCGCCAGCGGCTGATCTTGGCGGGGACAGCGTCGGGGTGCTCAAGAGTTGGCGGTGTGCCGGGGGGATGCGAAGTTGAAGACACCCGTCAGGTCACCGCAGACTTCGCGGCGCCACGGGGAGATGTTCGGTTCCTCTACGCCGGTCCAGCGCTCCAGGAAGCGGAGCACCGACGTGTGGTCGAAGACTTCGGAGCTGACGTAACCGCCCACGGTCCACGGTGAAACAACGGTCATGGGCACACGAGGTCCCAGGCCGATGGGCCGTGCCGTGGTCCACTCAGTGGACTCGCCTGACGCCGGTCGCGGCTGGACAGGCGGCGGGACGTGGTCGAAGTAGCCATCGTTCTCGTCAAAGTTGAGGAAGATGGCAGTGCTGTCCCACGTGTCAGGGTTGCTGGCCACAGCGTCCAGGAGGCGGTAGACGAAGTTGGCACTGCCCACCGGTGTGGAAGCGCCGGGGGTGTTCGGAGTCAGCTGCGGACGGTACCAGCCAGCTGACCTTCGGGAGGGTGCCGCCTGTGATGTCTGCGCCAAGGCGTTCCAGGAGAGTGTCGGGACGTCCGCGCCACATGGCTTTGTCGAACAGGGACCTCTCGGCTTCGGTGAGGGCGGCGCGGCCTTGCTCCAGCTGGGCGAGGAGGCGGTCCTGCTCGGCTGTGGACTTCCCGGCGAGGTGGTCGTAGAACTCTTCCGTGGTGCGGAAATTTCCCTCCACGGATGCCAGCATTTTGCGGCCGATCGCTTGAACGTTTGGAAGTACTCCACGGCGTTGTCGGTGAAGTTGTCCCAGTCCTGGTAGATCTTCCATGACACCCCCGGAGTTCTCCAGGCGCTCAGTAGGTGGTCCAGTCGTAACCGCCGTGATCGTAGCTGTAGGCCGCGTTGGTCACGGCACGCTTGGTGCTGCCGGGCTCATTGCCTGTGGTGCCGCTCCAGAGGTAGTTGCGGTTGGGGGTTCGTGGAGCCGTTGACCGAGCAGTGGTAGGCATCGCAGATGGTGAAAGTGTCCGCGAGTTCGTACTGCAGCGGGATGTCCTGGCGCTCGTAGAAAGTCATGGTGGAGGCACTCTTCGCGGGAATCCACTTGTCACACCAGCCGTTGTTCCACGCCGTCGTGGTCCCGTTGAACGAGTGGTCCAGATCGCCCAGGTACTGGATGTCGGAACCGGGCCTGCCAGCCAGTTCCGCGGCCTTTCGGAGGGAGAACGGCAGGACAGTTTCGCCGGTGGCCCGGGGCTGCTCGAACATGGACTTGCCATTCGGCAAGCGGGTCACGGACTTGTCACCGTATCCTCGGACGCCCCCGCAGCGAGCCGAAGTAGTGATCGAAAGACCGGTTCTCCTGCATCAGGACAATCACGTGCTTGATGGACTGCAAGTTTCCGGGCGGGACCGGCCTGGCCATGGCAGCCTGCACGGACGGAGGCAGTAGGGAGCCCGCAGCAGCAAGCGCCGTCGCTGCAGCTGCCGTGCCGAGGAAGCCGCGACGGGAAAGTCCGCCGGTTCCTTCGGTTGAACGATTCACCATATCAGGGGTTTTCGAGGACATTCAGGGGTGCCTTTCGTGGTCGGAGTCGACTGGGCCAGCGTAGGCATGGAGAGTGAACCGATGATGAAACTGCGGCAAACCGGCGGGGGTGTGTTTTGCCGTAACTGCTCGTATCCGGTGCAGCAACACCTAGCTTTCTTTAGGGAAGTCAGCTAGTTTTGTGCGCATGCCTCTTCGTTCCGACTGGTCTGCCCGCACGTGCAGCCTTGCCCGTGGCCTGGATGTCCTCGGCGACCCTTGGGGGGGAGCCTGGTCCTCCGCGAAATCTTCTTCGGCAACGGACGCTTCGACGCCATCAAGCAACGCCTCGAGGTAGCGGACAACGTCCTCAGCAAACGCCTGGGATGGCTCCTCGACGCCGGACTGCTCGCCCAACGCCCATACCAGGACGGCTCCCGCACGCGGCAGGAATATGTCCTCACGAGCAAAGGCGAGGACACGCTTCCAGTGCTCAACGCCATCATCATCTGGGCCGAGAAGCACCTGGACGCTCCCAACGAGGTGTCCCATATGAAGGTCATCCACACCGACTGCGGGCAAGCCACGTTGTCAGCGGACACATGCACCAACTGCGGGGCCCGGCTGACCGCCGCCAACACCAGCTGGCATAGCCTCAAACGCAGCGACCACCCACTCCCGCTCGCCATTGCACCCACCACAGCTTCCCCTGAAACGGAGATCCCCCGCATGACCGCTTCCGACGTCACCGGGGGGGCTCCGCCCGAAAACCCCGGGACACGTGCCGACAAAACAAGCAACGGCAAAACTCCTGCCGGCAAGAACCGCCGTCTCCACCCCGCCTGGATCGTGGCCGCAGTTGCCTTCCTGGCGCTGGTTGGAGCCGCAGGCTTCCGTGCGGCGCCCGGGGGGGTGCTCATGGTCCCGTTGCAGGAGGAGTTCGGCTGGTCCACCACGGTGCTGTCACTGGCCGTGAGCATCAACCTGGTCCTGTTCGGCTTGACGGCCCCGTTCGCAGCCGCCCTCATGGAACGCTTCGGCATCCGGAAGGTCACCTCGCTGGCGCTGTGCCTCATCGGGCTCGGCTCAGCATTGACCGTCTTCGTGAACCAGTCCTGGCAGATCCTGCTCACCTGGGGGGGGCTGTTGATCGGCCTGGGCACTGGTTCCATGGCCCTGGTTTTCGCTGCGACCATCGCCAACACATGGTTCGCTAAGAGCCGTGGCCTGGTCATTGGCATCCTGACCGCAGGAAGTGCAGCCGGACAGTTGGTGTTCCTGCCCTTCATCGCCGCGCTTGCCCAGAATCCGGGCTGGCGAGGCGCTTCCTTGCTCATCGCTGCCGGTGCGCTCGCAGTCGTCCCGCTGGTCCTGCGCTGGCTGCGGAACTCGCCCGCCGACGTCGGGGGGGTCTTACCGTACGGTGCGGAGAAGCCTGACGGCGGGAAGCCGGGTGACCAAGAACCTGACGCTAAAGACGCCGACGCCGGAACGACCTCGACGACGCAAAGCCGGCCCGCCGCTGTGGTTGCGTCGCCGGTCTCAGGGGATTCCCCCCCAATGCAGCCATCCGTGCCCTGCAGGTCCTCAAGCGCGCAGCTAAAGTCCGCACGTTCTGGGCCTTGGCTGCCGGGTTCGCGATTTGTGGAGCCACCACCAACGGACTGATCGGCACGCACTTCATACCGTCGGCGCACGATCATGGCATGCCCGAAACCACGGCGGCAGGCTTGTTGGCCGTCGTCGGAATCTTCGACATCGTGGGGGGGACCATCGCGTCCGGCTGGTTGACCGACCGCTTCAACCCCAAGGTCCTGCTGGCGGTTTACTACCAGTTCAGGGGGGGGATCGGCCTGCTGGTGCTGCCGCTGCTGCTGGGCTCATCCGTGGAGCCGAGCATGATCATCTTCGTAGTGGTGTATGGGCTCGACTGGGTTGCCACCGTGCCTCCCACTGCAGCTATCTGCCGCTCGGTGTTCGGTGCCGATGGTTCCGTGGTGTTCGGCTGGGTGTTCGCGGCCCACCAGCTCGGCGCTGCAGTGGCCGCCCTCCTGGCCGGGTTCATCCGCGACGCCACCGGGCACTACAACTACGCCTGGCTGGGTGCAGCTGCCATGTGCACGGTGGCCGCGGTCATCAGTGCCACCATCCGCAAGGACGCCGTGAAGAAGGAACCGTGCCGGTTGCCTGAGGCTGGTTGCGAGGCCCGCTCTGCGCGTTATTCGTCCCCGAAAGCAAGCAGAGCAGGCCCCGCAACGGGGGGGTTCCGGCGGGTTGCGAGGCCCGCTCTGCGCGGTATTCGTCGCCGAAAGCAAGCAGAGCAGGCCTCGCAACGCACGATTAGCGCGCTTCTGTGATCCGGAAAGTCAGAGTCCGTGCTTCCGGGCGCAACGCGTACTCCGGCCAAACATCCGGTCCGCATGCCCTGGAACCCAGCCCGTGCTGGGCGGCATCGAGGTACAAGTAGCTGCCCTTGCTTGCCGGCAACTCGTGCGGATGTGCTGCGGACGAGATCTCCTGCGCTGTGTGCCGGGAGAGCGTGAAGCCGGGCAGACGGCCGCGTGAGTCCGGGACGCATCGAGTTGCAGCCAGGAAGCGCCGTGGTTCTGGAGATCCAGCGTCCGGACAGCACTGCGGTGGCCCGTTTCCTGCGGCTTGGCGTAATTTACCGAAAGCTCGTCGATGCCCGCCGAGTAGCTGCCCACAAACGTCGCGTGCATGCTGTCCGGGTAGGACTCTCGAGGTCCCGCGCCGAACCACGACACACCGTCCACCGATCCGGGCAGATCAAAGCGCACCCCCCCCACCCGCGGCCAGATGATGTCCCAAGCCGCGCTCGGAACTATGTCCAAGCGGAGCCACAGCTCGCCGTCGGACAGTTGCCAAGTCTCCTCCACAGACACCCAATGCGCGGCGTCGGCTGCGGCGTACCGGGTGCGGGTCACTACGCTGCTTTCGCTGGTTGAGACCTTCTCTACCCGGGCCGTGAGCCTGTCCAAACCGGCATGGCGCCACACCTTTTCCATCGAAGGTGCAGCAACGCCGTTACCGTTATTGAGCCAAGGATCGGCGAGGTCGTAGCTGCCGCGGCCGGCACCGGCGTCGTTATCCGTGGGAGCACGCCACAGCTCCAGCCGCGGCCCGGACACCGGCAGCCCCCCCGCGAGCGAGACCAAGCGACCATCCTCAAAGACACCAGGACCCAGCGAGACGGTCCCGGAAACCAGCGAAGCTCCCCGGCCGCTGATGCCAAGGGGGGGCGAGGGGGGGCCGCCAGGCGCGGACGTGCCGTGGCCAATTCCAGCTGCGCGGCGGAGATGACATGCCCGGCATCGGCCCAGGCCGTGTCCTTGCGAAGCGCCACCTCCACGGTCAGCCACTGCTCGCCGACTTCCACAACATCAACATCAGGCAACCCGATAAGCGCCGAATCCCCCCGGCGGCAAGGGGGCGCACCCGATGCAGTGACGACGTCGAGCTCGCCGGAAGTGGTCACCACGCCGTCCACCTCCGTGCGCCAGCGCAGCACGACGTCGGACGCGTCCGCCGTGTGCCGCAGGTTGGCGACCGAGACGAAGCGGCGCGTGCCGCCGTCGTGGGTTTCCGTACTGAAGCCCAAGCGCAGGGGAGCGACGATCTGCTTGTACTCATAGAGCCCGGGGGGGCTGGGAGTGGAGTCGGAGAGGACCATGCCGTCCATGACGAAGTTGCCGTCGTGGACAACCTCGCCGAAGTCGCCGCCGTAGGCGAAGAATTCAGTGCCGTCGGCCGTGGTGGTACGGATTCCGTGATCCCGCCACTCCCAGACGAATCCGCCGTGCAGCCGCGGGTAGCGGTCCACCAGGTCCTCGTACTGGTCGATCGCGCCGGGACCGTTGCCCATGGCGTGGACGTACTCGCACAGGATGAACGGTTTGGTGCGTTGGCGTGCGGACTCCGCCGCGGAGCAGCCCAGCAACAGTGAGCCGGAATCGTCGCGGCCGATCGACTCAGTCTCAGGAACCGAGGAATACATGCGTGAGTAAACGTCTGTGTAAGCACCGCTGTAGTCGCCCTCGTAGTGGACGGGCCGGCTGGCATCGCGGGCATGCGTCCAGGCAGACATTGCGGCGAGGTTTGAGCCCGTTCCGGACTCGTTGCCCAGGGACCACATGACGATTGAAGGGTGGTTCTTGTCCCGCTCCACCGTCCGCTCCATGCGGTCCACGTACGCCTCCCGCCAGGCGGGGGGGTCGTCACTGGGGGGTTGCCTACCCAACCATGCCGTTCAAAGCCGTGGGTCTCGAGGTCGCATTCCAGGATCACCCAGAAGCCCATCTCGTCGGCGATGTCCAGCAAACGAGGATGCGGCGGGTAATGGCTGGTGCGGATCGCGTTGACGTTGAACTGCTTCATCAAGGCAAGGTCGGCGCGGGCAAAATCTTCGTCGAACACGCGGCCGCGGTCAGGATGCGTTTCATGCCGGTTCACGCCGTGGAACACCACACGGCGGCCGTTCACCAGGAACTGATCGCCCTTGATCTCCACCGTACGGAAACCGATGCGCAGCGAAATGGTCTCCCCCCTCCGCTTGCCACCGTTACGTTGTAGAGGCGCGGAACCTCTGCGGACCAAGGTTCGACGCCGGTGATCGCCACCGGGGCGACGTCGGCAAGGGAGTTCCAGACGACGTCGACGTCCAGTTCCGGGACTGCCAGCCGAATCGGGTAGGCGGCCTGGTCCGCGGTGATTTCGGGATCGATCACGCCCGAGCCGACGGTGTAGGACGTTCGCAACCAGACGTCGTCGATGCCCTTTCCGGGGCGGGCCTGGAGGGTGACGTCGCGGAAGATGCCCGGCATCCACCACTGATCCTGGTCCTCCACGTAGCTCGAAGCCGACCATTGATGGACCCGGACAGCCAGCACGTTGTGCCCGGGACGCGCGGCGTCGGTGACGTCGAATTCCTGGGCCAGCCGGCTGCCTGTCCCTACGCCGATTTCGCTGCCGTTGAGCCATACCTTGTAACGGGATTCGACGCCGTCGAACCTCAGCACGATGCGCTCGGATTCGCTCCAATCCGCCGGCAGATCGAAGGTTCGACGGTAATCACCGGTGGGGGGGTTCTCATCCGGGACGTGGGGGGGTGCGTCCGTGGGGGAAGGGGGGGAACTGGACGTTGGTGTAAATGGGGGGGTTACCGTAGCTGCCCCCCGCCCTCCAAAACCCAGTGCGCCGGGACCGGGATCTGGTCCCATGTGGAGTCATCCAAACCTTCCTCGGCGAAGCTTCGATTGCCTCGCCCGCGGGAAGGACACCCCGCCCGCCGGGGGGGGTTCCGGGTGCTCCGGGGGGGAGAAGTCTGAAACGCCACTGGCCGTTCAGGGAAAGTGTTGGCGCGTCAGAGTGCAGCAGGAGCGGGCGGGGGGGAGTCTCTTGCCGGTGCCTGGACCGGTATCAGTGATGTAGTTGGCGGTGTCGGTCATTACTTAACGGCTCCTTCTGTCAGCCCGCCGCGCCAGAAACGCTGCAGGACAACCATGGCGATGCTGAGCGGAATGATGGAAAGGAGCACCCCGCCCGTGGTCAGTTCATAGAATTCGGGCAGGCGGTCAACCTGGCTCAGCCAGTTATTCAGGCCGAGCGTGATGGGGGGGTACAGCTCGGAGTCGGACAGCATGACCAGCGGCAGGAAGTAGTTGTTCCAGATGCCCACCAGCTGGAACAGGAATACGGTGACCAGGGCCGGGGGTGAGTACCTTCAACCCGATGGTGTGGAAGATGCGGAGCTCGCCGGCGCCGTCGATCCTGGCGGCCTCGATCAGCGAGGTATCAACAGTGGCCTGGGCGTAGATGCGGCAGAGGAACAGCCCGAAAGGGGAGACCAGTGATGGCAGCAGGACACTCCAGTAGGTGTTCGCCAGGCCCATCTGGCTAAACAGCAGGAAGAGCGGCAAGGCAGTGGCCGTACCGGGGACCAGCACGCCGCCCAGGATGGTGCCGAACACCAGGTTCCGGCCCCCCCGGAACTGGTACTTGGCCAGCGCGTAGCCTCCGGCCGCAGCGAAGTACGTGGCCAGGAGTGCGCCGATGCCGGCGTAGATCGCCGAGTTCAGGAACCAGCGGCCAAAGATGCCGTTGTCATAGCTGACCACGCGAGCGATGTTTTCCCACAAAGAGAATGTGGCGCGAACCAGAAGCCGTTGGTGGAAAAGAGATCGGCGGTGGATTTCGTGGAGGCGACGAACACCCAGTACACGGGAATCAGGAAGTACAAGGCCACCACCACCAAAAGTGCGGTGACGATGATGGTGGATGACCGCCGTCGTCCTGCTGAGCGGTCCGGGCCTGCCGAAGCCTTGCTGCGGACGGCGGTGGTGGTGGGCTTCGTGGCGGTGGCGGTCATGAGGACTTCCTGTTCGTCAGTGCGAGGAAGGCGAAGGAAAGGGCAAAAGCGGCCACGGCGATGATGACCGACTGGGCTGCTGCGACGTTGTAGTCGTTATAGGCAAAGGCCGTTGTGTAGGCACTGAGGTTCGGCGTGTATTGGCTGTCGATTGCCGGAGCCACCGTCTTGAGGACTTGCGCCTCAGCGAAGAGCTGCAGGGTTCCGATGATGGAAAACACGGTGGTGAGCATAAGGGCCGGACGAATCAGGGGGGGAGCTGGATGCTCCGGGCAACGCGCCACGTGGAGGCACCATCCACCTTTGCGGCCTCGTAAAGTTCCACCGGAATGGCTTTCAACTGCGCCACGATGATCAGCATGTTGTAGCCCGTGTAGCTCCACGTGACGATATTCGCGATGGACCACAGCACGCTGTTCGCGCCGAGGAAATCCGGGGTCAGGCCAACAATCTTGGCCACGTCAAACAACGGGCTGAGCCCGGGCACGTACAGGAAGGACCACAGGATGGTGGCGATCACGCCCGGCACGCCGTAAGGGAGGAAGTAGGCGGCACGGAAGAAGCCCGGCCATTTTGCCGAGGCCGATTCCAGCATGAGGGCCAACGCCGTGCACAAGACGATCATGACGGGCACCTGGACTACGCCGAACAGCAGCATTCGACCGATGGACGCGACGAAGCTGCCGTCGGCAAGGGCTTGAGCGTAGTTGCTGAAGCCGGCGAACTCGCTGGTCACGCCTGCCTCGCCGAAGAGTCCGCTGCGGGTCACTTTGGTGAAGCTGGAAATGATGGCCACAACAATGGGCAGCAGGAACGTGAGGACGAAGAGTCCAGGAACGGTGCCAGCAGGAGCAGGGAGCGCGGGAGGCAGCGCCGGCCCGATTGCCGGCCCGCTTGCCGGAACGG
>BBFS01000116.1 GCA_001313365.1 Paenarthrobacter nitroguajacolicus JCM 14115 | reverse complement strand
CCCCCCCAGCCGCCTCCTCCACCGTTCAGGATGGAGTTGATGAGGATGCCGCCGAGTATCGCGCCGCCGAGGCCACCGCCTCCGCCACCCCCCGCCGAACATTCCGCCGCGGCCGTAGCCTTGGTCGCGTAACCGAACTGGTCGACGTCAGACTGCGCGAGTTGCGCCGCCTGGGCTGCCAGCGAATGCGCCTGCTGTGCATAGGTAAGAGCGGTCACGGGGTCGTTGCGCGAGATCGAAAGCGCGTAGTCGAGGTTGCGCTGCGCTTCCGCCAACCTTGTCCGGGCTTCTGTGCCCACGCCGCCGCGGCGGGCTGTGATGTAGTCCGATGTTGCGCTGATCTGCGCCTGGGCGGCCATGATTGTTTGCTGCAGGGAGGCCTGTGCCCGGCGGGCCTGCTCCTGCTGGTCGCGGATGCCGGACAACGACTGATCGAGCGCTTGGTGGGCTGACTCTACGCGGCTCAGCGTCGCGATGGGATCGATCTTTCCGCCTTGGATCTCGGTCTTCACCTGTGCCAGGGCGGCTTCCACGCCGGCCACGGGCCCGGCGAGTTCGGGGTGTTCGCCGGACTGGATCATCGCACGGGCCTGGGCAAGGTCCTGGCTGGTCTCCGCCACGGCGCCTTCCAAGGAGGAGCGCGCCTCATCAAGGCTGCCTGCCGTCTTGGAGATGGCATCGATCAGCACCTTGGTCTGGTGCAGGCTTTCTTCTGCGGCACGAACTGCCACAGCAGCCAGGCTGTTCTCGCCGTTTGCCAACTTTTCCTGGGCGGCGGTGGCGGCGTTCTGCACGAATGCGAGTCGCTCCTTGGCCTGCAGGATGTTGTCTGAGACCTGAGCCAAGGCGGACTCGGCGTACTTGGCGCGCAATCCCTCTAGGGACTGCTCTGCGCTGGCGATCTTGGCATCGGCTTCCTTGGCTCCCGCAGTTACTGCTGCCAAAGCCTGAGGGGGGGCGTTCTTCTCAAGCTCGCGCAAAGAGTCGAAGTCAGCTTTCTGATCACGCAGTGACGCCAGGGCGGCCTCTGAGCGGCGGATGATTTCGCCAAGCCAGCTCCGCTGCTGCTCTTCGGTATCAGGAATGTGGTCGTCCAGCTGCTGCTGCAGCTTGAACGACTCCGTCATGTGGCCCTTCGCCTCTTCCAAGGCTTTGGTGAAGTTGCCAATAGCAGAGTCACCATACTGCGCCTGGGCGAAACCAAGTTCCTGTTCGCTGGACTTGATGGCGTCGTCCGCCTCGATCAACAGCGAACCGCTCTTCTGGCGCAGTTCCGGAATGCTGAGGCCCGCTAGAGGGTCAAGTTCCTCACCCTGCGGCCCATAGCTGGCGCTGACGGCTTGGTGCTGCCCTTCTTGCGGCGGTTTCGGAGATAGAGGTACGTACCGGCGCCGCCTGCTGCGACCACGCCCACCCCCCCGACAAGGACGCCAACGCCGGCGTTGCCGCTGGGCACTGTTCCGCTGCCTCCACCTGCGGCGTCGCCAATGGCAGCAGCAGTGTCAATGGCTGCCTGGGCGTAGTCCTTCTTGCCACCGGCCAGATTGGCAACGACGGCGTTCTGCGCGATGGCAGATTGTTTGGAATAGATGGAGCTGCCCGAGTTAAGGGTGAAGTTGTACTGGCCGGCCGTGGAGATCGCCAGAACGGCGTCGGCCTTGCCCATGCCCCCCTATCCTTGGCTACGGTGTCAACCCATCTAGCAGGATCGCTTGGATTCTCGAACTTGTCCACCGTGACACGTACAGGTTGTACTTGTGGTCCTTGAGCGTCTTCTGGATGGCTTCCTGGACTTCGCCTTTTCGGCTACCTAGGACGTTTGCGTCGTCCACGATGTTTTGGCCGGACGGAATGGTCACCGGATCGGCAGCCCAGGCTGCGCCGGCCGGCAGGGCCAACATTCCAGCCAGGCCGATAACGGCGAGTACGCGTTTAACTATTGACCGCATGTGCAACCCTTCAGCACGTCTGCGACTGGAACAAGGCGTACCAATCGTCACAGAATGCTCAGCGCCCCCCCACGCATGGTGTAAAGCCGCAGGTCGCTGTGGCAATTCCTCTTGATTCTATGGTGCACCCCCCCATGGCCCGTCCACAGGGGTGAATATGCCACCAGCGAAATATAGGAGAGAGCTGGAATGTTGACCCGTTGAGGGTCTTTTTGAAAGGTTCGCCCGGGCTGCGGTAACAGGGGCCGGGACCTTTCAGGAAGCTCCCAGCGAACGTCCGCTTTTGTTCCAGTTATTGGGTACATAGTTGTTGGAGACGAGGACGAAAGGAAGACCCATGACGGAGAACCCAGCGCAGGGCACCGCACCAGAGGACCGCGAGCCATCCGAGCCGCGGAGGACGACGGGGGGGAGCAGGGCGATACAGCCGCCACCCAGCAGCAGCCTGCCTGGACGTCAGGACAAGTGACCGGTGCGGAAGGCACTGCACAGCACACCACTCCGCTGCCTGCCTTCCAGCCTCCGGCAGCCCAGCAGCAGTCCCAGCAACCGCAGCAGCCACAGTACTACGGCGCTCCGCAGCAGAATGATCCGGCTCACCGCCCCCCCAGCTACCCACAGCACCAGCCGTTCTACGGTGGTTCAAACCCCCCCGGAACAAATGGAAATACCGGCAGCCAGTTCCACAACGCACAGGGATTCCAGAATGCCCAAGCCAGAATGGCCCCCCCGGAATGCAGCACACCCCCCCAGGCCACTCTTCGGCGGTAGCCAACAAGCGTAAGCCGCATTCGGTGTCGGCACCCTTGTGGCAAGCATGCTTGCGGCAGGTTTGGTCGGTGGCGGTGTGGTGGCCGGCAGTAACGCGCTGTGGGAGAACCCCCCCGCCCCCCCGGCTGCTTCAACAGGCGGGCAGTCCAGCACGGTCATCGTGAACAACAAGGACGATGTCAACGTCATTACCGCTGCGGCGCCAAGGCATCGCCCAGCGTGGTGACCATCAAGGCGACCAGCGGCAACGAGGGCGGCACGGGTTCCGGCATCATCCTCGACGACCAGGGCCACATCCTCACCAACACCCACGTCGTAACGCTGGACGGTGCTACCGCCAACGCTGCCATCGAGGTCCGGACGAGTGACGGAAGGTCCTGAAGGCACAGTGGTTGGCACGGACCCGTTGTCAGACCTCGCCGTGATCAAGGTGAGCGACGCATCGGGCCTTGTCCCGGCGACTCTGGGTGACTCGTCCAAGATCAACGTGGGGGGGACACCGCCGTCGCCATCGGTTCGCCGCTGGGCCTCACCGGTACAGTGACAGACGGCATCGTTTCCACGCTCAACCGCACCATTAGTGTTGCGTCGTCCGCGGTGCCGGAAGGTACGCCGGATGAGAGCCAGGGCGACGACGAAGGCTTCCAGTTTGCGCCACCGAACGGTGGCCAGAGCCAGAGCGCGGCCAACGAGGGTTCGATTGCCATCAACGTCATCCAGACCGATGCCGCTATTAACCCAGGTAACTCAGGCGGTGCCCTCGTGAACAGCAAGGGTGAAGTTATCGGCGTCAACGTGGCCATCGCTTCCGCGGGCAGCGGAACCTCCGAATCGTCCACCGGTAACATCGGAGTTGGCTTCAGCGTCCCGATCAACCACGCCAAGCGCGTCGCGCAGGAGATCATCGATACCGGCAAGGCCAGTCATGGTCAGTTTGGTGTGTCCGTTCGTTCGAAGTCCTCTTCGGGCAGCGATTCAGGCTTCTCCGTGGGTGCTGAGGTTGCCTCAGTGACGTCGGGTTCGGCAGCTGCCAAGGCTGGGCTCAAGGTCGGCGATGTCGTAACCAAGTTCGGCGACTACACCGTGAGCGATCCCAACCAGTTGACCGCCGCAGTCCGCGAGCAGCCGGCCGGTGCCAAGGTGAAAGTGACCATTCAGCGTGGTGGCCAGACACAAGAGGTAGAGGTCACCCTCGACGCCGCCCAGCAGTAGGCGGCCCATCAACAGGCAAGAACAACGTACGACGCGGACGGCACCTCCCTGGTGTCGCCCGCCGTTTTGCTGTGGCCACGCAGTCAACCGCAACGAAACGCATCGCGCGTAGCTGAAACAGGACTTAACGCAGGGAGTGGTTTTCTGCGGGCAATATGCTTAGCTAGGACGAGCCCACACGATGGGCAATTTACGGCCACGCTGCTGCGTTTGGCCGTCCACAAGCATGGAAGGCTGCTTCGAAGACAGTGGAAGAGACATTGAAGATTGTCGTTCTGGTCAAGCACGTCCCGGACGCCCAGTTCGACCGGCACATCACCGGACCTGGCAACACAACCGACCGTGAAGAGAGCATTTTGTCCGAACTGGACGAATACGCCCTCGAGGCAGCGCTCCAGCTGGCAGAGGAACGCGGCGGCCCGAAGGCCGGAAACGAGGTCATTGCCTTGAGCATGGGCCCGTCCGGTGCGGTCAATGCTGTGAAGAAGTCCCTCCAGATCGGCGCGTATTCCGGCGTCCACCTCAGCGATGACGCTTTGGCTGGTTCGGATGCTGCTGCTACATCTCTGGCACTTTCCGCCGCCATCCGCCACATCTCAGCCGACGGCCGACCCGTGGACCTGGTTCTGACGGGCATGGCCTCCACGGATGGCGAGACTTCGCTCATCCCTGCCCAGCTTGCCGAGCGTTTGTCGTTCCCGCAGGTCACCTTTGCCTCCAGCCTTGAGGTCACAGGCGGCCAGGTCACGGCCCGCCGCGATGCTGGCGCCTTCTCCGAAACGGTTGAAGCGCAACTCCCTGCAGTGGTCTCGGTGACCGATCAGATCAACGAACCGCGCTATCCCAATTTCAAGGGCATCCTGGCTGCCAAGAAGAAGAAGATTGCCTCCTTGTCGCTGGCCGACATCGGCGTGGACGCCTCGCAGGTCGGCTTGGCCGGCTCGTGGACAGTGGTTGAGTCTGCAGAGGCACGCCCACCGCGGACAGCAGGAACCATCATCACAGACGACGGCGACGCCGGCATCAAGCTGGTCGACTTTCTCGCCGCACAGAAGCTGCTCTAAAGGGGGGGACTCCAACCATGGCAAATGCACTTGTTTTCATTGACAACCCGGGAGCAGCGCTCAAGAAGAGCAGCCTGGAGCTCCTGACCATCGCCCGTTCCCTGGGGGAGACCGCCGTCGCCTTCACCGGGCAGCTGCACGACGACGTCGCCGCCACCTTGGGTGCATACGGTACCACCACGGTCTACCAACCGTCGGTGGACAACCTCGACAACTACTTGGTGGGACCCAAGGCCGCTTACCTCGCCGCTGCCGTGGCAGCGTCCGGAGCTACGACGGTACTCCTGGACAACTCGCCTGAGGGCAAGGAAATCGCGGGCAGGCTCGGCATCAAGCTCAACGCCGGCGTCATCACCGACGTCGTGGGCGTTGAGGCTGACGGCACCGCGCACAAGTCGGTTTTGGCGGGCTCCTACAACACCACCGCTAAGGCCACCACTCCGGTGACGGTTCTTTCGGTCAAAGCCAACAACGTAGAGCCTGCACCGGCTGGTACTGCGGCAGCCCCGTCAACCTCCACGGTAGACGTTCCGGCAGACGCGATCGCGAACTCCGCACGCATCGCGGCGCGGACCGAGAAGCCCGTCAGCGGCCGGCCGGACCTCAGCGAAGCAGGATCGTCGTTGCCGGTGGTCGTGGCGTGGACGGCGACTTCGGCCCGCTCGAAGAGCTTGCCGATGCCCTGGGCGCGGCAGTTGGTGCGTCCCGCGCCGCTACCGATGCGGGGTGGATCGGCCACGACGCACAGGTTGGCCAGACCGGCGTCACGGTGTCACCGCAGCTGTACATTTCTGCCGGCATCTCAGGGGCCATTCAGCAAAAGGCCGGGATGCAGACTTCCAAGGTCATTGTGGCCATCAATAAGGACGCAGAATCGCCGGTGTTCGAGATTGCCGACTACGGCATCATCGGTGACCTCTTCAAGGTTCTCCCGCAAGCAACTGCGGAGATCAAGAAGCGGAAAGGCTGATCCCTTTGTCCACTGACGCCACGTCAGCGAAGAGCCCGTTCGACGCCTCTACGGAGCGCGTTGAGCGGGTGCTTTGTTTTACTGCCCATCCTGACGACATCGACTTTGGCGCTGCCGGGACCATTGCGGCCTGGACAGCGGCCGGCGTCGAGGTCAGCTATTGCATCATGACCGACGGCGACGCCGGCGGCTTTGATCCGGTGGATAGGGAACGAATCACCGAACTCCGCGCAGAGGAGCAACAGCGGGCAGCAGCCTGGTGGGAGTCACCGACATCCATTACCTGCACGAGCATGACGGCTACCTTGAGCCGACACATGGCGTCATCAAGCAAGTAGTGAAGCTGATTCGCGAGATCCGTCCCGACATCGTGCTCACCATGCACCCGGAAAGGAACTGGGATCGCCTGCAGAAGAGCCATCCTGACCACCTCGCGGCAGGCGAAGCCGTTACCCGGGCGGTCTACCCGGCAGTGGAAAATCCCTTTGCCTACCCCCGAGCTGGCCGCGGAAGGACTTACTGCCTACAAGCTGCCGTGGTTGTGGTTTATCTCCAGCCCGGATGCCAGGGAGAACTACTTTGTGGATGTCTCGGACCACGTGGAGGCAAAGCTTGACGCCATCCGCGTCCATGCGAGCCAGCACCCGGATATCGAAGGTATGGAGCGCGTGGTCCGGAGCATGATGTTGGCCAACGGGGGAGCGTGCCGGCCTGCCCGCCGGGACCAGCGCGGAGGCTTTCCACGTAGTGTCCGTTAACGGGTCAAGCACCATCGCCGGCTTCTGACGTTGCTGTGGTGTAACCCGTGTCATATGCTTGATCTCGGTTAAATCATATTTATTCGAGGAAGGCAGACTTTGATGGCGAAGACTGCGCAGCAACCTGTACTGGTGATTATGGGAGTCTCCGGTTCGGGCAAATCGACTGTAGCCGGCGTATTGGCAGGGAAACTTGGATGGGACCTTGCCGAAGGCGATGATCTCCATCCTGAAGCGAACGTGGCAAAGATGCACTCGGGACAGGCCCTCAGCGATGAGGACCGCTGGCCTTGGCTGGGTATCATCTCGGATTGGATCAGGGCGCACGTGGATTCCGGAACCCCCGGCGATCATCACCTGCTCGGCACTGAAAAAGAAATACCGCGACGTACTCAGGGGTGAAGGCGTTGTCTTCGTCTTCCTGCAGGGGGGAGCAAGGACAAGATCTCGGATCGCCTTGCCTCCAGGCATGGGCACTTCATGCCGCCGTCGCTCCTGGAATCCCAGTTCGACGCACTTGAGGAACCCACGGAAGACGAACACCACATCTCCTTGTGCGTTTCCGCGTCGCCGGCCGAAGAAGCCGACGAAGTGATTGAACGGCTCGGCCTCCGGCCCCTGGGCGCCGGTACCGAAGTGACCGCCTCGTGAGGGTCCTGGAAACAGCGACCCAGGTGCAGGAATGGACAGCGCACGACACCCAACTTCTTGTGGTGGCAGCACTGGGCATTGCACTGATCGTGGTGCTGATCGCGAAGCTGAAACTGCATCCGTTCCTGGCGCTGGTCCTGGGCTCGGCCTTCGTGGGACTGGCGTCAGGCGTGGAACTGGGCAAGGTGATCACCAACTTCGAGGACGGCGTCGGGGGGGGTGTCCTCAAGGAAGTCGGCCTGCTCATTGCGCTCGGAGCCATGCTGGGGGGGAAGCTGCTGGCTGATTCCGGCGGAGCCAACCGCGTGGTGGACACCCTGTTGGCTAAAGCCAGCGGCAACAAGCTCGTGTGGATGATCACGCTCGTGGCTGTGATCATCGGCTTGCCAATGTTCTTCGAAATCGGACTCGTTCTGCTGCTTCCGGTGATTGTCCTGGTAACCCAGCGGTCCAAGATGAAGCTGATGCGTATCGCTATTCCGGCGTTGGCAGGCCTGTCCGTGCTTCACGGACTGGTGCTCCGCACCCGGGTCCGTTGATTGCGATCAGCGCAGTCAAAGCGGAACTGGGAACAACGCTCGGCTTGGGCATCCTCGTGGCGATCCCCACGGTTATTATCTGTGGCCCGCTCTTCTCGCGGTTGGCTGCCCGTTGGGTACCTGTTGACGCTCCGGCCGTAGCCGGAGGCATCGACACCCAGCACGCAGCCGATCTGAGCGAAGTGAAGCGCCAGCCGTCGTTCCTTGTGACACTGCTGACCATTATCTTCCCCGTGGTCCTCATGTTGCTGAAGGCTTTGGGCGGCATCATCTGGCCAAACCCTGAAACGGCACCGGCAATCAGGATCTTCTTCGACTTCGTGGGCCAGCCTCTGGTGGCCATGACGTTGGCGGTCCTTTTGGCAATCGTGACGTTCGGATACGCCGTAGGCTTCACCGGCAGCAGGATCACAGCCAAATTGGGTGAAAGCCTGGGGGGGCCCATCGCTGCCATCCTCCTCATTGTGGGCGCCGGTGGTGGTTTCAAGCAGACCTTGATCGGTGCGGCGTAGGCGATGCCGTCAAGAAATGGGCAGAAGGCGCCAACATGTCGGTCCTGGTGCTCGGCTTCATCGTGGCGGTGGCTCTCCGCCTGGCCACGGGCTCGGCGACAGTGGCGACCGTGACTGCAGCGGGCATTGTGGCACCCCCTCGCCAGCAGCCTTAGCCCGACGCACGCAGCCTTGCTGGCCTTGGCCATCGGAGCAGGGTCCCTGTTCCTGTCCCACGTCAATGACGCTGGATTCTGGCTGGTCAAGGAATTGTTCGGTCTTACCGTTGGGCAGACGTTCAAAACCTGGTCCGTGATGGAGACGCTGATCTCCGTGGTGGGCTTCGGCTTCGTGATGCTTCTATCGCTCGTGTTGTAGCTGCGAAAACGATCTTGTAGCTGCGAAAGCAGCCGACAAACGCACGACGCCGGCCGTCCCCCCCTTAGGTGGGGGCGGCCGGCGTCGTGCGCTGTTTGGTCATGTGTCAGGCGCTGAGCCCCCACCACCAGGACCGGGTCCGTGGTGGGGGCGCTTGATCCGCCAGTGGGTTCCACGGTGATGGCTACGGACGAGGCTGAGGACAGGCCCTTTACAACGGCTGGCTTGGAGAGCGTCTCCGCATCCATGGTTCCCTGCGGTACAGGGGGCGGAGCCGTCCTTGGGCAAGGTCCACAACTGGTAGACCTTGCCTTCCGGTGCCGGTGCAACCCCCCCGTCCATCAGAACCACGAAGGAATCTTTGGCCGATGATGCAGAGATGGTGGCCGTACCACCGCCGGGAACAGGCGCGGACTTCTTCTGGACATCCTGTGCCTGCAGAACCTGGTTGACCGGGTCATTCTGCGCAGAAACGTAGGCGCCCACTCCGATGCCGCCCAGTGCAATCACAGCTGCTGCGGCAGCTCCGACTATCCATCTGCGTGCGCCACCGGTGCGAGTGCGTTCTGCGCGCCTGGCCCTGGCAGCCGCAAGGTCGTCGACGGCGGGATTCGCTACCGGCGGGGGGGCCGCCGGCTCAGCAGGGGGGGTTGGGTGACGGCATCCGTGGTGATGCGTTCCATGATGTTGTCGAAGAGTCCGACCGGGGGTGCCTCTTCCGGCGCGAAGCTGACTGACAGTGCCTCGCGGGCTTCGCGGACCCGATCAAGGAACTCAGGACGTTCAGGAGCGTCCTTGATGTAGTCGTCGATCATGGCCCGTTCGTCGTCGTTCACGGCGTCCAGGGCATAGATTTCCGCCAGTTCCAGAACGCGGCCCTCGGCGAGGTCGGTGGCGATGTCGTTGGCAAACATTCTGCGGATAAAGCCTCCACTGGTGTTTTCACTCATATCAACCCACCCCCAGGCAGGTCTTCAGACGTAGTAGTCCATCACGGATGCGGGATTTGATGGTGGGGGGGACAGCGGCACCGAGATGCTCGGCTACTTCCCGGTAGGTCAGTCCGCCATAGTATGCGAGGCGGACGGATTCGCGCTGCGTGTCCGTGAGCGTACCGAGACAGCGGCTAACAGCTTCGGCCTCCAGGTTCGTGTCGGCTTCCTCCGCCACCAGGTCGCGGTCCGGATCGAGGCTCGCTGCGCCGTACTTGGCTTCGCGGTCGGTTGCCGCTTGCACGGCGCGGACACGGTCAATGGCCCGCCGGTGGGCGATGGTCATCAGCCAGGCAAGTGGAGTCCCGGCGGCACGGTCGAATTTGGCAGCACCCTGCCAAACCTGGATATAGACCTCTTGGGTGGCGTCCTCGCTGAGGTCAGGGTCTATCAGGACGCGCCTGGCCATACCGAACACACGCCGCGAGGTGAGGCTATAGAACTCGGCGAAAGCCTGTTGGTCGCGTGCTGCCACGAGTTCGAGCAAGCCAGCCAGCTGTGAGTTCAGATCAGTCGGAGAGCCGGTAGCTTCGGAGACCGGGGGGGGCCGGGGGGGTTGTTGGGGGGGATGTCCATCACCGTCCAGCATATGTCGTCCGGTTTGAAACCGGCAGCATAACGGGATTGCGTCGACGGCGCGGCGGTGCAGCGGCTTGCCGTCATCGCCCTGGTCTGCAGCGCACTCACGTAGGCTCCCTCAACGAATGTCCAAGGCAGGAGTTGTCCTGCATAAGGTATTCGGTGCTGTGGGGGGGCCGTTGGATGGGCTACACCTTGGCGCCGGCAAATCCGTTCTGCCGCCAAGCTTCAAAGACGGCGATCGAAGCAGCGTTGGCCAGGTTGAGCGAACGGAGCGAAGGCTTCATGGGAAGGCGAACACGCGCTGTAACGTGCGGATCCTGTTTGAGCCAATCCGGCAGGCCCACGGATTCCGGACCAAACATGAGGACGTCGCCCTCGCGGTAACTGATGTCCGTATAGGACGTCTCACCGTCGGAGGTGTAGGCGAAAACCCGTTCCGGCTTGAGTGCGGCCCACGCGGCATCGATGTCCTTGTGGACAGTAACTACGGCGAGATCGTGGTAGTCGAGGCCGGCGCGGCGCAGCTTGGCATCGGAAAATCGAAGCGAGGGGGGGCTCCACCAAGTGAAGCTCGGCCCCCGTGATGGCGGCCAAACGGATGGCATTGCCCGTATTGCCCGGGATTTCTGGAGTGTGGAAGAGGATGCGGAACACGGTCCCATCTTAGTCAGCCGCGTAGAAGTCGGCTGCGCCTAGTGCATCCCGCGAAGCAGACGTGCCAGGACTGGTATCACCACAGTGTTCGGCGCTGGCCCTGAACTGAGAAATTGCTTGAGCCCCCCTCACCAGCCCTGCCGCGTTGACTACTTCCACAGCGTTGTGGCTCGACTGGCCCTTGCCGTATTGGTCGATAACTGGTTCGTGGAGGTTGCCGTCAGGGCTGTGCAGAACCACCCAGCCGGTGACATTGAGTTCGGGAAAGAGGTCCTGCATATGGCGGACGATGTGCGCGAGCTGCGGTGGAGCTACCGAACGCCCGCCGTGCCGCAGCGAGTGGCCATCCCAGGCATAGGCACCTTTGCAGGAGCATGGAACCGATCAACGCCAGCCGGTAGCCGGAAAGGACGGCGTGATCGATGTGATTGTTGTCCGACGGCGAGCGCAACCCGTTGATCAGCCTGGCGGCGGGTATGGCAGTCAGGACCTGCCGGCTGATGAGCTGCACAGTGCGCATCTCGCGTTGAATGCGGGCCTCGGCTCCAAATATGCCGCGTTTGCGGGGGGGAGCCCGTGGACCTGCTGGGCCGCTTCGGCCGCTGAAATGAGCGGAACCTCGGTGGGATCGTCAAACGCAGGGACATAGACCGGGGGGGTCGCCCGCCGTATTGCGCTGGGCCTGGGGGGGTCGCTTCACGTTTGTGGTGGCGGAGGGACCCGGCGAGGCAGTGCCGGTGTAGTCCCCGGGCCGGGGCTGACTGACGCTTGAGGCTCCACGGGCGTACCTTCGGTCGTATTCGGCCCGTCGTTTGGGATCAATCAGGGTTTCGTAAGCGAGGGTGACACGCCGGAACATCTCGGCTTCTCCACCGTGGTCAGGGTGTGCCTTCCTGGCAGCCTTTCGGTACGCCACTTTGATCTCCTTGTCCGTAGCTGTGACGGAAACGCGGAGAACCTGATAGTGCGAGCTGTTGCCCTCGGCCAAGCACGGGCCTTCTCTGTGATGGTGGTGCGCCTCCGGGGAAGCGCGGTACTGGCAAGTTTATCCAGCCACTATGTGAACGTCGGTAACGGGCCCCCCCGTGGTTCCCGCTGGCATAATTCACGCTGTGAACCCTTCGGCAACCGATAACACCTGAGCATGCCGAAGAAAATCGCTGTCGCCATCAACCCTGCTGCCTCATTCGGCCGCGGGCGCAATGCCGGGCACCAAGCCGTAGGTCTCCTCCGCGCCGCCGGCCTGGACGTCGTCGTACTTGAAGCGGACGACTACGACGCCCTGCGGAGGGCAGTGGATGTGACCTTGGCAGCTGGTGTGGAGGCGTTGGTAGTGGTGGGTGGCGACGGCATAGTCCACCTGGGTGTCAATGCGCTCGCCGGGATGGACATTCCCCCCCTCGGCATTGTTCCTGCCGGAACAGGCAACGACGTCGCACGGCTGTTGGCTTTGCCGCTGAACGACACTGGTGCCGCGTGCCGCAGGCTGCTGGCTGCCCTGGAAACGGGCGGGCGCAGGATCGACGTCGGACGGGTCGCCGCAGGCGGTGAGACCAGCTACTTCGCGGGCGTCCTGTCCGCCGGCTTTGATGCGGCCGTCAACGAGCGGGCCAATTCCTGGCGGTGGCCCCCCCGCGGGAAGAGCCGGTACAACCTTGCGATGCTCAGGGAACTGGTTTCCTACCGGCGAATCACCTACACCGTGACCGCCGATGACGTGGCCTGGCGTCAGCCTGCCTTGCTCATTTCAGTGGCCAACGGTCAGTTCATAGGCGGGGGGCATGCAGATTACACCTGACGCGGTTCCCGATGACGGGTGGCTGGACATGTTTGTGGTGAAGCCCTTGTCGCGGCTCAGCTTCCTTGCCGTGTTTCCCAAGGTTTTCGCCGGAAAACACACCAGCCATCCTGCCGTGGAGATCAAGCGCGTCCGGAAAGTGCAGTTGGACGCCGAAAGCGTGGTGGCCTACGCCGACGGGGGGGAGCGCATCGGCGAGTTGCCCGTCGTCGTCGACCTTGTTCCCGCAGGCTTATGGGTGCTTGCCTAGTGCGTGCGCGGTGCTGGCGGGGGGGCCTCGTTGCAGCAGGCGGCTAGACTCGATCGCGGCGACAAGCCGCGGTTGCCGGATATCAGGCGGCATGGCCCGGACGGCAGGGCTTAGGGAGCAGACAGGGAGAAATAGTGGCGAACAACGTTCGACGACGACTGGCCGGCTTGGTTGCCGGCGGAGCCGCAGGCGTCCTGCTGGCTGGCTGCACCGTCAACGTTCCGGATCCGGCAGCCCCCCCGAAGCCTTCGCCATCGGTATCCACACTGGCTACTCCGACTATCACTCCTGGACACGATGCGGCCGCGGTGGCCGCCAAGGATTTGCCGCTGGCAGCAGGAGGAACCTTGGCGCCGGGGGAGCCGGTGACTGTCTCCACACGGTTGGAGGAAGTGCCAGGCTGGTCCGTGGTTCACTCCGCCCTGCAGGGTGAGACCAGACACAAGAAGACGGATGGATGCATTCTCGCGGTCCGGGTCAGCGTGAACCAGGGGCCGTTGGTGGTGGCTGGCGACGACGTCGCGTCAACCAAGGCATTGTTCGATTACTTGAATGCCGGCGTTGCGGTGGACAGCTTGAAGCCGGCGTCGTTGCGTTGGGGGGGGAAGACTCTGACAAACCGCAACACAGCGTTGAGTTCCTCAGTTTGGAATCCTCTTCAGCATCCGGCGGCCAGTCAGCTGTTGTCCTGGCCAGGTTGTTCAGCGCCCCCCGCGTCCTCGGTGTATGTCTCCCTGGCATGCCCGGATGACAAGACCTTGGCCCCCGGCGCGTGCTGAGATCATGGCCCAGCTCGTCGTGGTACCGCCGTCTTGATCCGGTCAGCGCATAAAGCAGCAATTCTTGTTTTTAGAGTTAACGTAATGCATGGGCACTTTCGACCTCCCGTGGATCCGCAAAATCGCAGCTATCGCTGTGTTGGGCGATGAGAACCGCCGCAAGTTGTATGAATACGTTCTGAACGCCGGCAGCGCGGTGGGGCGGGATGAGGCGGCCTTGACTCTGGGCTTGCCCCCCCGCAGTTCGGTGTCTTTCCATTTGGACCGCCTGGTTCGCGAAGGACTTTTGCAAGTCGAGTTCAGGAAGTCGCCCGACAGGACGGGTCCAGGCTCGGGGCGGCCATCCAAGCTCTACAGGCCAATGGTGGATGAGATTGGCGTCTCCATCCCGGAGCGGCACTATGACCTCGCCGGCCACCTCATGGCTGCAGCCATCCAGCGGGCTGAGTCCGATGGCGCTCCCGTTGAGGCTGCCCTGCGTGAGGTCGCTTCAGCCAGGGGAAGCGAGTTGGGAAGGCCTGGCGATTTCCTGGGTGCGATCTCGGAGCTTGGGTACCATCCCACCCCCCGATGCATCCGGGGGGGGATACCGCCTGCTGAACTGTCCCTTCCATCGCCTGTCGCTGGACCACAAGGAGGTAGTGTGCGCCATGAACGGCGCCTTCCTCAGCGGTGCTGCGACGGCTCCGGACTCAGCGCCGACGTCGTCGTGCCGGATCCGGACCATGGGCCGGGACACTGCTGTGCGCGCATCACCATCCTTGAGGGCGATTCGTGAGCGGGCGGCTCCTGAAGGCTCGTCGTCGGTAGAATTGCAGGGTGCCTGTTTACCTTGACCATGCTGCAACCACGCCCCCTGTCGGCCCAAGCGCTGGCCGTCATGACGCGCGAGCTCGCGCGGACGGGGGGGAACCCTTCGTCGCTGCACG
>BBFS01000115.1 GCA_001313365.1 Paenarthrobacter nitroguajacolicus JCM 14115 | reverse complement strand
CGCCGAGCACGCCGCGATTGCTGAGCCATCGCCGCAGGCAACCCCCCCGGCTGGCCGAGGCCGCCACCACAGTCCACCTGCACCGCAGCCTCACCCACGTCAAAGCCACCCACACCCCTGCCCTGAAACACCCTGCCTAGCCAAACGCCTCACGAGAAGGAGCACCATGGTCAAGAACCATCACGTCCGCGTCTACAAGTCCGAAGAGAACCTGCCCCGCGAGGAGCAGTTGGCGCACAAGATCGCCGTGGTCGCCGCCGACCCCGTCGACGTCACCCCCCCCGAGGTCACTGACATGGTGATCAACCGGATCATCGATAACGCCTCGGTGGCCATCGCCTCGTTGAACCGGGCACCGATTGTCGCGGCCCGCGCCCAGGCACTGACCCACGCACCCTCGGCCAACGGCAAGGGCGCCGCAGTGTTCGGTATCACCGGGCAGGTCTCCCCCCCGAGTGGGCTGCCTGGGCCAATGGCGTGGCGGTGCGCGAACTGGATTACCACGACACGTTCCTGGCCGCTGACTATTCCCACCCCCCCGGCGATAACATCCCGCCGATCCTGGCCGTTGCCCAGCACGTTGGCTCCAACGGCGCCGACCTGGTCCGTGCCATCGCCACCGGGTACGAGATCCAGGTGAACCTGGTCAAGGCCATTTGCCTGCACAAGCACAAGATCGACCACGTCGCGCACCTCGGTCCCTCCGCCGCCGCAGGTATCGGCACCCTGCTTGGTTTGGATGTTGAGACGATTTTCCAGTCCGTGGGCCAGGCCCTGCACACCACCACCGCCACCCGGCAGTCCCGGAAGGTGAAATCTCCACGTGGAAAGCCCACGCCCCCCCGCGTTCGCGGGCAAGATGGCCGTCGAAGCCGTGGACCGCTCCATGCGCGGCCAGACTTCCCCGGTGCCGATCTACGAAGCGAAGACGGCGTCATTGCCTGGATGCTGGACGGCCCGGACGCCTCCTACGAGGTGCCGTTGCCGCTGCCCGGTGAAGCCAAGCGCGCCATCCTGGACACCTACACCAAGGAACACTCCGCCGAGTACCAGGCCCAGGCGTGGATCGACCTCGCCCGCAAACTCCACAAAGAGCACCCCCCCGAAACCACGGACCCGGCCAACGTGGCCTCCGTGCTGATCAAGACCAGCCACCACACCCACTACGTGATCGGTTCCGGCGCGAACGATCCCCCAGAAGTACTCCCCCCACCGCGTCCCGCGAAACACTGGACCACTCCATCCCGTACATCTTCACCGTCGCGTTGCAGGACGCGCGTGGCACCACGTGGACTCCTACGCCCCCCGAACGCGCCGCCCGTCCGGACACCGTGGAACTGTGGCACAAAGTCACCACCGTCGAAGACCCGGAATGGACCCGCCGGTACCACTCCCTGGACATCGCCGAGAAAGCCTTCGGCGGATCCGTGGAAATCACCCTCAACGACGGCACTGTGATTACCGATGAGATCGCGGTGGCCGACGCCCACCCGCTCGGAGCCCGGCCGTTCGCCCGCGAGCAATACATCAACAAATTCCGCACCCTAGCAGCAGGACTCGTGGAGGAAGCCGAAATCGACAGGTTCCTCACCGCCGTCGAACGCGTCACCGAACTCGGCGCCGGCGAACTGGACCAGCTGAACATCACCGCCGCGCCCGGCGTGATCGACCTCAGCAACGCGCCCAAGGGACTGTTCTAAATGCTGTACTCCAAAGTCACCCCCGAACAGAAGAGGGTCAAGCTGCGGGAGCTGCTGGCTCCGGAACTGTGCAGCAGTTTCCGGGAGCGTTCAACCCGCTCTCGGCACGGCTGATCGAGGAAAAGGGCTTCGCCGGGGGGGTCTACATCTCCGGTGCCGTCCTGGCCAACGACCTCGGCCTGCCCGACATCGGACTGACCACGTTGACCGAGGTGGCTACCCGGGCCGGCAGATCGCCCGCATGACGGACCTGCCCTCACTGGTGGACGCGGACACCGGCTTCGGTGAACCCATGAACGTGGCCCGCACCATACAGGAACTCGAAAACGCGGGCCTGGCCGGCTGCCACATCGAGGACCAATTCAACCCCAAACGCTGCGGCCACCTGGACGGCAAGAACGTGGTGGACATCGACACCGCCACCAAGCGCATCCGCGCCGCGGCAGACGCCCGACGCGACCCGAACTTCCTCATTATGGCCCGCACCGACATCCGCGCGGTCGACGGAATCCAAGCCGCGCAAGACCGCGCCAAAGCACTCGTGGACGCTGGCGCCGACGCGATCTTCCCCCGAAGCCATGCGTGACTTGAGCGAGTTCCAAGCCATCCGCGACGCCGTGGACGTGCCCATCCTCGCCAACATGACCGAATTCGCAAAAGCGAACTCTTCACCGTCGAGCAGCTCCAAGGTGTCGGCGTGAACATGGTCATCTACCCCGTCACCCTCCTCCGCATTGCCATGGGCGCTGCAGAGCGTACTCTGGAATCGATTAAGGCTGCGGGGGGGACCCAAGAAGCGCAAGTGGAAAACATGCTCACGCGTGCGCGCCTCTACGAACTCGTCGACTACGAGGCATACAACCAATTCGATACCGGCGTTTTCAACTTCCAGGTACCTGCGTCCGCTAGGTTCCGGATTCATCAAGGGGAACGCAGGCACTCTGGCCTACTCGGAGCGCCTGCACTATGAACGAAGGAGTTCAGCATGGCTGCTGAAGACATCAAAAAAGGCCTTGCCGGCGTCGTGGTGGACTACACCGCGGTCTCAAAGGTCAACCCGGACACCAACTCGCTGCTGTACCGCGGGTATCCGGTCCAGGAACTGGCCGCTAAATGCAGCTTCGAAGAAGTCGCCTACCTGCTGTGGAACGGCGAACTGCCCAACGAAACAGAGCTCTCGGCATTCACGGCCCGCGAGCGCGCAGGACGTGCTCTGGACCCCCCGTGGTGAAGTCAGTGGTGGATACACTGCCCACCACGGCGCACCCTATGGACGTGTGCCGCACGGCAGCGTCGGTGCTGGGCGCAGGCACGAGCTGGCGGAGGATTCCTCACCTGAAACGAACATGAAGAAGGCAATTGATCTCTGGGCCGCCATGCCCGCCGTCGTGGCCTATGACCAGCGCCGCCGCCGCGGACAGGAACCCGTTGAACCGCGTGAGGACCTGGACTACTCGGCCAACTTCTTGTGGATGACGTTCGGCGAAGAACAGGTTCCGGAGGTGGTGGAGGCGTTCAACGTCTCCATGATCCTGTACGCCGAGCACTCCTTCAACGCCTCCACCTTCACCGCCCGCGTCGTCACCTCCACGCTCGCTGACCTGCACTCGGCGGTTACCGCCGCGATCGGCGCCCTCAAGGGTCCACTGCACGGCGGAGCGAACGAGGCCGTGATGCACACCTTCGATGAGATCGGCATCCGCAGCGAAGAGTCCCTCGAGGAAGCCGCCACCCGGGCCCGGGCCTGGATGGAAGACGCCCTGGCCCGGAAGAAGAAGGTCATGGGCTTCGGACACCGCGTCTACAAACACGGCGACTCCCGCGTGCCCACCATGAAAGCCGCCCTGGACAAGATGATCGCCCACTACGGCAGGCCTGAGCTCCTGGGCCTCTATAACGGACTCGAGCAGGCCATGGACGAGGCCAAAGCCATCAAGCCCAACCTCGACTACCCGGCCGGGCCCACCTACCACTTGATGGGCTTCGACACCCAGACGTTCACCCCGTTGTTCGTCGCCAGCCGCATCACCGGCTGGACCGCCCACATCATGGAACAGGTAGCATCCAACTCACTGATCCGTCCGCTGAGTGAATACAACGGGCCGGAAGAGCGGCACGTCCCCCCCTAACGCGTCCCAAAATTTGGCGAACTCTACGACGACGGGCCGGTCACCGAAAGGTGACCGGCCCGTCGTCGTACTTACTCCGGTACTGCTACCGCTGAGGATCCACCCAATCAATGGTATGGACGTCGGCCACATTCTCGTTGTCTGCCGCCAAGGCACCCTCACGGCGATGCGCTGGCCGGAAATCATGGCCGGCAGCCAGTGTTCCGCGTCAGCCCACATCCGCTCTACTGGAAGTTGCGCCACGGGGGAACCATTCAGGGGGCGATCTCGTCGCTTTCCGATGGCTCCCCCCCCTCCCACGCGCGGGTCAGGAACACGGTGGTGGCCATGTTCCACTCCGGCCTCGCAGGGAAAACGAAATCAACTGTGCCCGCCGGAATCAGGTCCTTCGCGTGCACCACCACGTTGATCTCTTCCATGACCTCACGGCACGCAGCCTGTGAGGCGGTCTCCCCCCAACTCAACGTGCCCGCCGACGCCACCACCTTGCCCCGACCGAAACCTGTCTTCTTGGTCCCGAGCAGGACATGTTCTCCGTCCGCGCCGTCGCGGAGGAGGAAGCACAAAGTCACATGGGCTGCAGTCATGCTGCCTACCTTAACCTGATCTCCCCCCCTGCCGCTGCCGCCATTGCTACAGTGAGCCCATGACTGAAGGTGGGGGGCAACCGGCAAGCCCAGGTGGCAGCCGTCGAAAGCGTTGGCGAACCGCCGCCCAACGACGGTTCGGGTGCAGGAGAAACAGTCCCCCCCAAGGCTAAACCTGAACGGGACGCATGGTTGCCAGGCTGGCTCGTGGCACACCCGCTCTATGCAGGGTGGGCCTGGACGGTGGTTTGGGCAGGACTGATCGTTTTGGACGAAGTGGTGGACCTGGCCGGATGGACCTGGTACCTGCTGGTCCTCGTGGCCGCACTGCCCACCTTGATCTCTACGCTGGTGGTGCTGCATGCCACGCCGCGGAGCCACCTCAGGCAGTCGACGCAACCGTCTTGGGCCACTTCTTCGTCCGGTTCCTTGCACTGGTGGCAGCCTTCATGGTGTGGGCAGCCTCAGTGGTGATGAGTGCTTCCATCTCCACCACCGTCCAGTCCGTGATTGGCGATTCCGAAAAGGAAGTCACGGCTCTGGGTTTCAATCTCATGCTGGCAGCAGTTCCGCTGGTGCTCTCCATCCTGTGGATGCGTTCATCGTCCGCTGTGCGTGGTTCCTGCGGCGGCTGCGGGGGGGCTGGCGTCAGATACCACTGAAGACACGCGTACCGAAGAAGTTCCTCCGCGGACGCCCCCCGACTCAAGCGCGTGGTGGTAGGGCTGGCACACCCCGGCCTCTTGCTGGTAGCTGGCTTGGGGGACCTCGCTGCTGGCATTGTTCGTGGACGCCGTGGAGCTGACGCTGAACGTCCTCGAGTAACCCGGGCGTTATCTTGGGGGGGTCTGGATTTATCCCGGCGCCTGGCTATCCGAGCGCCCTTGGATGCGCCGCTGCGTAGACCTCACGCAAAGTATCCGCGGTGACCAGCGTATAGACCTGGGTGGTGGTCACGGACGCGTGTCCCAGCAGCTCTTGAACCACCCTGACGTCCGCCCCCACCCTCCAAGAGGTGGGTGGCGAAGGAATGGCGCAGCGTGTGTGGAGAGACATCTTTGGTGATATTCGCCTTCTCGGCGGCGGCCTTAAGGATGGTCCACGCACTCTGCCTGCTGATCCGGCCACCCCGGGCGTTGAGGAACAGCGCCGGGGGGGAGCCCTTGCCCTTGGACGCCAGCAACGGCCTGCCGCGAACAACATAGGCCCCCCCGACGGCGCGGGCACCGTAAGAGCCAGGGGGGGCACCAGGCGTTCCTTGGAACCTTTGCCGAACAGCCGCACGATGGCAGGGTCACCGCCGGTGTCTTCGAGGGAGACGTCATCGACGTCCAACCCCCCCACGGCCTCGCTGATGCGGGCTCCCGTGGAGTAAAGGAATTCAAGCAATGCGCGGTCTCGCAGACCGGTAGCACTGTCTGAGCCGGCAGCTTCCAGGATGCGCGTCACTTCACCAACGCTGATGGCTTTTGGCAGCCGCTTGCCCGGCATTGGTGGGTGCACATCGCTGGCTGGGTCCGCCGTCGTGGTTCCTTCCAGCGCCCAAAACTTGTGGAGGCCACGCACAGCTACCACTGTGCGTGCAGCAGAGCGCACCCCCCAGGGCGGCGGCGCGTCCGAACCGTCGGACAAGGCCTGCACGAAGGCGGTCACGTGATGCCGTGTGATGTTTCCCGGCTGATCCACGCCTTGCGCGGCAAGGAAGTTCGAATACCGGGCGAGGTCCCTGCGGTACGCGGACAGCGTGTTCGCCGCCAGGCCGCGCTCCACCCCCGACGTGCTGCAGATAGTCGGTTACTGCACGGTCAACGCCATTGACGGTTCGAGTGGCGGCCTCGGCCATGCTCAGCGCTGGCTCGGGTGAGCCGGCCAAGGCGCATTGGCTGGACGAAGGCTGGTGAAGCCATCAGCCTTCGCGGCAGCGGCTGCGAGGATGCCCAGCACTGCCGACGGATTATGCAGACGGCCTTCCAGCACTGCTTGCACGGCGTCCTCGAGCGGCACCCAGTGAAGTTCAATTTCAGCTTCTTCATCGGTGCGGACATGCCGGTCCGCCAACGGTACGTCACTGAGGCCCCGTGCCAGGTAGATCCGGACTGCCTCGCTGGAGGAACCCGGCGAGTTAAAGAAGTCCACAAGGACGTTCCAGGTGGCCGCTACCAGGTCGGCTTCCTCCGCCAGTTCCCGGGCCGCGCCCACCACGAAGTCCTCGCCTTCAACGTCCAGCAGGCCGGCGGGGGGGATCTCCCACAGATCCATGGCGACCGGATGCCGGTACTGCTTCAGCAACAGAATCTCGCCGTCCACGTTCATGGGCAGCACCGCTACTGCGCCGGGGGGGTGGTCGATGTAGTCACGAACCAGGGTGTCCGTGCCGTCGCTGAGTTGGAACGAGTCGCTGACGACGTCCCAAATGCGGCCTTCATATACCTTGCTGGTAGACAAAAGACGGCGCGGGCTCGGCATGTCCGAAACCTGCCTTGATGTGCGGGGGGTTTCAGAAATACCGGGGCATCGCGCGTCCTTCGTTAGTACTTGCGTTTACTTGGCAGCTACCGTGCGGGCACCGGTCTTGGTGGCCACGGGCGCACCTTCACGACGTTCCAAGGCAGCCTTGACCAAACCTGCGAACAGCGGGTGGGGGCGGGTGGGGCGGGAGCTGAGCTCCGGGTGCGCCTGCGTTGCCACGTAGTACGGGTGGACTTCGCGGGGGAAGCTCCACATATTCCACGAGCTTGCCGTCCGGGGGAAGTACCCGAGAACACCAGGCCCTCGGCAGCGATCTGGTCGCGGTACTTGTTGTTGACCTCGTAGCGGTGACGGTGCCGTTCGCTGACAGTGGTGGTGCCGTAGGTCTCGGCAATGACCGAGCCTTCGTCCAGCTTGGCTTCGTAGAGGCCCAGGCGCATGGTGCCGCCGAGGTCTCCCTTGCCTTCCACGATGTCCAACTGTTCTTCCATGGTGGCAATAACCGGGTACTTCGAGTCGGGCTCGAACTCGCTGGAGGAAGCACCTTCAAGGCCAACCACGTTGCGGGCGTACTCGATCACCATGCACTGCAGGCCCAAGCACAAGCCCAGGACCGGGAGCTTGGTTTCGCGGGCGAACTTCAAAGCGCCAAGCTTGCCTTCGAGGCCACGGATACCGAAGCCGCCGGGAACGCATATGGCGTCCACACCGGCCAAGGACTTGGTGGCACCTGCCAGGGTTTCGCACTCGTCCGAGGGGGGGACCCAGCGGATCTTGACCTTGGCTTCGTTGGCAAAACCTCCGGCGCGGAGAGCTCAGTGACCGAGAGGTAGGCGTCCGGGAGGTCGATGTACTTGCCCACAAGGGCAACCTCGACCTCGTGCTTGGGGGGGTTGTGGACAGCTTCAAGCAGCTTGTCCCACTTGGTCCAGTCAACATCCTTGAACGGGAGATCCAATGCACGGACGATGTAGGAGTCCAAGCCCTGCGAGTGAAGGGTCTTGGGGGGGATGTCGTAGATGCTGGGCGCGTCAGCGGCGTTAACCACGGCGTCGATGTCGACGTCGCACATGCGGCCGATCTTTTCGCGCATGGCATCGGGCACTTCGCGGTCCGAGCGGATCACGATGGCTTCAGGCTGGATGCCAATGGAGCGGAGGGCAGCCACGGAGTGCTGGGTGGGCTTGGTCTTCAGCTCCTGGGAAGGGCCAATGTACGGCACCAATGAAACGTGCAGGAAGAAGACGTTGTTGCGGCCCACATCCTGGCGGACCTGGCGTGCGGACTCAAGGAACGGCTGCGACTCGATGTCGCCCACCGTGCCACCGATTTCGGTGATGATGACGTCCGGAGCGTTTTTGCCTTCGGCAGGCAGGCGCATACGGCGCTTGATTTCATCCGTGATGTGGGGGGGAATAACCTGAACGGTGTCTCCAAGGTATTCGCCGCGACGTTCCTTGGCGATGACGGTGGAGTAGATCTGGCCCGTTGTGACGTTGGCCGAACCTTCAAGGTTCTCATCGAGGAAGCGCTCGTAGTGTCCGATGTCGAGATCGGTTTCGGCACCGTCATCCGTCACGAATACTTCGCCGTGCTGGAAGGGGTTCATCGTGCCCGGATCCACGTTCAGATAGGGATCGAGCTTCTGCATAGTTACAGACAAACCACGTGCCCGCAGCAGGTGACCGAGCTTGAAGCCGTCAGACCCTTACCGAGCGAGGACGCCACACCACCGGTGACGAAGATGTGTTTGGTCGTCTTGGACGAGCCCGGGAACCGGGAATTTACACGGGAATTTGATCGCTGCACCACGGAATTCGAGCTTATCATCAATTACGCCTTCCAAGCGTCTGTTCGGATTCCCCCCCAAATGGTCAATAGTTGCTCACCACCGCATTCCAAGCAAGACCTGGGCGGGAAGAAGCGCACCAATGTGATTGTGCTCGCACTAGCCCGCGGCAGCTAACCCCCCCGGCAACACTACGCGCGCTGCGGCAGGAGCTTCGCGTCGTCCAGCAATTCCTGGGCATGCGCCTGCGCGCTCTCGGAATCCTCTTGACCGGCCAACATGCGGGCAAGCTCCTTGACCCGCTCGTCGTCGCTAAGAAGCTGAACGTCACTGGACGTGAACCCCCCCGTGGTTGTCTTCCCATCAGCGCCACGCACGGAAGTTTTCGTCACGCGGATATGTTGATCTGCGAAGGCCGCTACCTGTGGCAGGTGTGTGACCACAAGGACCTGGACGTGCCGGGCGAGCATGGCCAGCCTTCGGCCGATTTCGACGGCGGCACGCCCACCCACGCCGGCGTCCACTTCATCGAAGACGAACGTGGGGGACGGGATCCACTGCGGCAAGAACTACCTCGATTGCCAACATGACCCTGGACAGTTCACCGCCGGAGGCACCCTTGCC
Source organism: Paenarthrobacter nitroguajacolicus JCM 14115 (assembly GCA_001313365.1). The sequence continues at coordinate 5,685 of BBFS01000115.1, read as the reverse complement.
CAGTGGCCTCGCCGGAGCACCGGAGTGAGGCCTGAGGAGGAAGGCGATCTCATCGGTGCCCCACGGCCCCAGCACGCCGCTGCCATCAACCTCGATGACCAACGTGGCGTCGGCCATGGCCAAGGCCTTCAGCTCGGCGCTGACCCGCGCTGAGAGGTCCTTGGCAGCTTTGAGGCGGGCTTTGGTGATGCCCGCGGCCTGCTTGCGCAGGGTTGCCTCCGCAGAACCCACTTCGGCGTCCAAGGCCTCGATGCGGCTGGAGTCATCCTGCAACTCGTCGAGGCGTGTCCTGGCCGCAGCAGCCCACTCAAGCACTTCGTCAATGCTGGGGGGCGTACTTTCGGATCAGCTTGGCGAGGGCAGCGCGGCGTTCCTCGATTTCTGAGAGCCGTTCGGGGCCTTCCGTGTCCAGCGCTGCCTGGTAACTGGACAACTCGGCGGCGATGTCATTGAGGAGGAAGCCGACCTCCGCCAATCGCGTTGCTGCGGAACGAAGTTCCTCGTCGTGCTCCGCCACGTGCTCCAGTGTCCGTTTGGCGGCATCCACCATGGTGGTTGCGTCGCCGGCGTCTCCGAATTCTTCGGCAATGAGGGACTCATGGGCCGCAGCTGCCGCCAAACGCAGTTCTTCCACGTTGGCCAGTTTCACGGCCTCGGCCTTGAGGGTTTCGTCTTCACCAGGCTGGGGGGGATCCACCTCATCGATTTCCTTGAGGGCCGCGTCCAGGGATTCAGCCTCCCGCAAACGCTCGCGGGCTTCGCTGCGCAGTGTTTCGAGTTCGGACTGGATGGCCTTCCAGTGGTTGAACAGTTCCTGATACTCCCCCCCAGCGTCTTGGCGAGGGGTGCTCCGGCAAACCTGTCCAAGGCGTGCCGCTGTGCGGTGGCGCTCTTGAGCCGGATCTGGTCCGACTGGCCGTGGACCACCACCAGGCTCTCGCCCAATTCAGCCAATACACCACCGGTGCCGCACGTCCGCCAACATAAGCCCGGCTACGCCCGTCGGCACCCACGGTGCGGGCCAGCAGGAGCTCAGCAACGCCGTCGAACTCTTCCGCCTCCCCCCGCCGGCCTCCTTGGCGCGTTCCACCGCACTGTGCGCTGGATCGAGCTTCAGCACAGCTTCCGCCGACGCAGATTTGGCGCCGCTCCGAACGGCGCCGGCATCCGAACGGGCACCAAGAAGAAGTCCGACGGCGGTCACCACCATGGTCTTGCCTGCACCGGTTTCGCCGGTGACGACGCTGAGGCCGGGGGCCCAGCGGCAGGGCGGCGTCGGTTATGACGCCGAGGTCACGGATTCGGAGTTCTTCGAGCATGTTTCACTTCGCATTCGTGGGGGGGTCTGATGGCTCACCGTGCCCCGGGTCCGGGGGGGACGTTCCGGAGTCCCGGGGGGGGCTGGGCAACGGTGCCGGTGACAGTGTGCGGATGACAGGGATGGGTCCGGTGTGCACTTCGCCGCTCCGGGGGGGCGCCGGGCCGCGCCAGCCATGGATGGGAAGCTGGAACTTCCGGACAAGCCGGGCCGAGAACGGTGTCTTGTGCGTCCGGGCCAGCCGCACCGGGGGGGTCGCCGAGCGCGTTACTTCAACGCGTGCTCCAGGCGGGAGATCCACCGAACGACGGCCGTCGCACCAGAGGACCCCCACGGCGTCGGTACGGTTCATGATTTCGACGGCCAACTTGGAACGGGGGGGCGACACCACCAGCGGCTTGGCAAAAAGTGCGTGTGCACTGATCGGGACGATGACCAAAGCCTCAACCTCAGGCCACACGACGGGGGGGCCACCTGAAGAAAAAGCGTAGGCCGTGGAACCCGTGGGCGTCGCGAGGACAACACCATCACAGCCGAATGACGTCAAAGGACGCTCGTCAACTTCGGTGACAACTTCCAACATGCGTTCACGGTTGGCCTTCTCAATGGCAGCCTCGTTCAAAGCCCACGTGTGCCAAATCTTCTGGCCCTTGACCCACACTTGGACATCGATGGTCATGCGTTCTTCCACCGTGTATTGACGGCTGGCTATCCACTCCACCGTCTGGGCCAGATCGGCGCGTTCACTTTCCGCGAGGAAACCCACGTGACCCAGGTTGACGCCCAACAGCGGGACATCGACTTCACGGACCAGCTCAGCGCGCGGAGTATGGTGCCATCGCCGCCCAGGACCATCACGAGTTCCACGTCCTCCAGATTGACGTGATCGTTGAGGATCTCGATGGGTGTATCGAGGCACCGAAGAACCGTTCGATATCTGCAAGTTCGGACTTCTGCAGCACGGGAACCAGACCAGAGGCATGCAGTTGCGTACAGGCATCCCACGCTGCGCGGAGCGATTCCTCCCGCCCGGTGTGGGCAAGGACAAGTACACGCCTGCTCATCGAATCTGCTTTCTAGTGGTTCGGCCAGAGTTTCCTGATCAATGCAGCAACGTCCTCGTCCCGCTCTTCGATCTTAGGCAACACCGAGGACATCCTGCGCGTCATCCACAGGAAGTATTCAACATTTCCGTCCTGCCCGGGAAGCGGACTGGCTGCCAGGTCCTGAAGTTCAAGGCCTGCATCCACTGCTGCGCGGGCCACTTGGGCGACCGCCCGCCGTCGTTCATTCTCTGAGGACACCACGCCGGTTCGGCTCAGACGCTCCTTGCCAACCTCAAACTGCGGTTTGACCATAAGGACTAGATCGCCGCCCGGCTCGGTGCACTGCGCAAGCGGCCACAGGACCAGCGTCAACGAGATAAAGGACAAATCAGCCACCGTCAGCTGTGCCGGACCGCCGATCTGCTCCGCCGTCATATACCTGACGTTCAGGCCTTCGTGGACCTCCACCTTGGGATCCTCCCGGAGGTGCGTGACCAGCTGGCCGTGCCCCACGTCCACCGCCACTACTTCGGCGGCACCTTGCCGCAGCAGGACGTCAGTGAAACCGCCCGTGGAGGCACCGGCGTCGAGGCACCTCTTCCCGGAAACTACGACGGCGGGAAACGCCTTGAGCGCGCCGGCCAGCTTATGCCCGGCGCGGCTGACGTAGATGTCCTCCAGGTGGGACTCGACATCCAACCCGGTCGTAGCATCCACTTGGTGCGAGGCTTTGACGAGGACGTTGCCGCCCGAGCTGACCTTGCCGTCACTAATGAGCTTGGCGGCATGGGTACGGGACCTCGCCAGCCCGCGGGTGACGAGTTCCTGATCAAGTCTTGGCATACGTTAGCTGTCGCCTTCCGGGCGGAGATCGCTGGGGGGGTGCTTTTCGGGACTGCCGGAAGCCCGGGTTCGGCATCCAAGGCTTCCAACAAGCCGTCATGGATGCCGGCGTACAGGTCCCCCATGGTCCGGCACGGGCAATTTATTCACGTCCTCCAGCAGGCCTAGTGCCCTGTCCACCAGCGGATCACCTGTGGGGGGTTTGCGGCCTCAGGCCACTGGACCGCGGGTCGCTCCGGTTCAGGATGTTCCGCCTCTGGGTGTTGAGGCTCTGAGTGTTGGGGGGGCTCGGTCATCGCACCAGTCTAGTGATTTCGCCATTCCAGCTGCGGCGCCTGCGCCACGTCCGTGTCGGGAACCGCTGCCCACCATGCCGCGCACGCTGCGCGCCATGCATCGAGGTCACCCTCAAGGCCAGTCACCGTGACGGTCCCGTCCCCCCTGCAACTGCAGTGGCTGCACCGCAGCGGAACGTGCCGGCGTCGCTGACAACCTCCGGATACGGCGCATAAAGGCCTTCCAGGTCTGCCAGCAGGTAATCCGGACGTTCGTCAGTCCGCGCCGCAATGATGGTGTGGGTGGTGTCCACACCGGTGAGGACTGCCGCCGTCGCAAATCCTGCGCGGTTGCCACCCAGGATGTCCGTGTCCAAACGGTCGCCCACAACCAGCGGACGATCAGCATTTAGCCGTTTGGCTGCCGCGTGGAAAAGGGGCGCTTCGGGCTTGCCTGCCACCAACGGCGTCTTACCCGTGGCGGCCGCCACCGCGGCAACCAGCGTTCCATTACCCGGTGCCATGCCGCGGGCCTGCGGGATGGACATGTCCGTGTTGGTGGCAAACCACATGGCACCCCCGGCTACGACATATGATGCCTCCGCCAGATCCTTCCACCCAATCTCCGGGTTGAATCCCTGGACGACCGCAACCGGTGATTCGGCGGCGCTGTGCACCGGTTTGAGTCCCACCAGTTCGATCTCATATGCCAATGCTGCGCTGCCAGTGATGAGGACATGCGCCCCCCGCAGGCAGCATGGAAGCCAGAAGCTCCCCTGCCGCCTGGGAGGAACTAACCACTTGGTGGTCCTCAGCCGGTGCACCGAGCTCACGCAGATGCGCCGCGACCTGGGCAGGGGGGGTGCGGGAGGCATTGTTTGTCACGTAACCCAAGCCGACGCCTACGGTTTCGAGACGCTGCAATGACTCCACAGCCCCCGGGAATGGCGTGCGGTCCTGCATAAACCACTCCATCCAGATCCGAAAGGACAGCATCAAACGATGAGATCAGTGAATCAGCCATGCTGGGAGTCGGAGCCCTCGTTCTCGGTGTCTTCGTCTTTTGCTTCTGCTTCTTCGTCCGCTGAATCGATGTCGGATTCAGCGTCATCGGATTCGAAGTAATCAGACTCGACATCATCAAGCTCAACGTCATCATGCTCAACATCAGCGGCTGCGGCCTCAACGATGACCGTCTCCGTTTCAGGCTTCACGACGTCGGCGTCCGGGGGGGCCGGCTTCTCGAAGCGCGGCTTACGCGCAGCTGCTTCTTCCTGCTCGTCCCAGCCCAGGTCCAGAATTTCGGGTTCAGCAAAGTCGCCCACGCCCAAAGCGTTCTCAGCCACGAGCGCCTGCCGGGCCCACTTGTCCGCTTCGTCGGTACGACCCACAGCACTCAGAGCTTCAGCGTATGCGCGGAAGAGGCGGGGGGGGCTATATGAAAAGGCCCGGTTGATGTCCAGCTGCGGGATCTCAAGCTCGCTAACCGCAGCATCCAATTGCTTGAGGTCCGCACGTGCACCTGAGGCCACGATGCAAGCTCAACTTGCAGGAGCGTCAAGATCCTGGGCTTCGGGAGAACGGACCATGTCAAGGGCGCGATCCGGACGTCCCAAGCCACGCTCGCAGTCAGCCATCACCGGCAAATGCACGTTGGAGCCACTGATGCGGCGGTACGTACGGAATTCGCGCAGTGCCTCACCGTAGTGGCCGGCAGCGTAAGCAGTCAGCCCAACCGCTTCACGCACGGCCGAGAGGCGCCCGCCGCGGCGGCTCGCGGCGAGGGCGTGCTGGAATGCGAGCTCCGGCTCAATGTCGATCAGGCGGCCAGCCATGACCAGGTGCTTCGCGACCCAGCCCGCGCTTTGCTCCTCGAGGGTCTTGATCTGGTGACCCGTGGCGCGGTCGAGTTCCTTGCCCGTGACGTCCTCGTCAATCTCAGGAGAGCGTTCGCGGTCAGGACGGTTGGCGCTGCGGATGTCCTTGGCATTGGGACCCGGGCCGGACGCTCTTCCCACGAACCGCCGCGGTCGTTGCGGTCACCGCCGAAGTTCCGCGGTCCGCGCTCGGGACGATCACCGAACGGCTTACGGTCACCACGGTCATTGTTGAAGGGGGGGCGACGCTCACCATCGCGTGCCGGACGGTCGTTACGGTCACCGAAGGGCTTGCGGTCACCGCGGTCGTTGTTGAAGGGGGGGCG
>BBFS01000114.1 GCA_001313365.1 Paenarthrobacter nitroguajacolicus JCM 14115 | reverse complement strand
GCCGCGGATCCACGAACCATGCCGCGGCCGTGGTCGCCGTCGCCGGCAATCGCATCCATGTCGCCCAGCATTGCTTCGCAATCGCGAAGGAGCGCCGCCGTCGTGTCCAGGGCTTGAAGACACTGTGAGGCATAAGCTCGGGACTCGTCTGTGGAGGAGTAGTTGGCAGCGGTAACGGCGTCCAGCTCAGCTTCAGACGCGTGAGAAGCAGCGACGTCGAACCCGACAGCACCCCCGGCGGTAGGCCGGCGTCAGCGCCGGCGCGGTCCAGTACTGTTCCAGCTCGTCATCCAACCACGTCAGCGTCAGCGATGCGCCGGCCATGTCCAGGCTGGTCACCAACTCACCCACCTCCGGCATCACCAAGGCATAGCCTGCTTCGCGGAGCAGCGGAGCACGGTGCGCCAGAGGACGAACAGTTCTTCGTGCTTCGTGGAACCCAGACCGTTGAGGATCACGGCGATACGGGTGGAGGCGCCCACTGGCGTTTCGGCGAGCACGCGGCGCACCAGTTCCTGCCCAAGCTCGACGGCGGACGCAGGTCGGTATCGAACAGTCCCGGTTCGCCGTGGATACCAAGGCCCAGGCCCATCTGTCCCTCGGGAAGGCGGAATAACGGCTGATCGGCACCGGGGGAAGGTGCAGCCGCTGAAGGCTGTGCCAATGGTCCGCGTAAACTCATTCGCCTTGCGCCCCCAAGCGAACCACGGAGTCCAGGTCCAGTCCGGCTTCGGCCGCTGCTCCCATGACCTTGAACACCACAAAGTCACCGGCAATGCCGCGGCGCTTCTCGATCTCATCGAGGGAGGCGCTGGCGATATCGTCCGTGACAAGCACGTTCTCCGTGGCGATTCCCTCGGCATTCAGTCGCTCACTGGCCATGCCGAAGTTCATGACGTCCCCCCCGGCGTAGTTGCCGTAGGTGAACACAACGCCGGCTCCGGAATCGGCAGCCTTGGCCACGGAATAGGCCTGCTGTGAGGAAGGTGAGGTGAAGATATTGCCCACCACGGCACCGTCAGCGAAGCCCGGCCCGATGATGCCGGCGAAGGCCGGGTAGTGCCCGGAGCCGCCACCGGCGATGACGGCGACTTTCGGCGTTGCCGGGCGGCTGCGGCGGACAGCGCCACCTTCAACCTGGCGGACGAGGTCCGAGTGGGCGTCACAGAAACCGGCGAGGGCTTCGTCCGCGAAGTCGGCGGGATCGTTGAAGATTCTTGTCAAGGTGGGTCCTGGTTCTGGATTTCGGACTGGGGGGAGGGACTTAGTGGATGTGGCTGCCGCCATTGATGTCGATGGTGGTACCGGTGAGGTACGCGGAGTCCTCGGAGGAGAGGAACGTGATGACGGCGGCTACTTCCTCCGTGGTGGCGTTGCGGCCCAAGGGGATGCCGGCGTTGATGGCGGCTTCCTGCTCTTCAGTGCTGCCGACGCGGATGTTGGTGTCCACGGCGCCGGGCGTGATGGCGTTGACGGTCACGCCGGTTTCGCCGATTTCGCGGGCGAGTGCTTGGTGAAGCCGAGGATGGCGGCCTTGGCTGCGGAGTAGGGAACCTTGCCGAATACGCCGCCGCCGCGTTGCGCGGAGACCGAGGACATGTTGACGATGCGGCCCCAGCCGTTGGCGATCATGTCAGGCAGGAACGCCTTGGTGACGAGATAGGTGCCAGTGGCGTTGACGTCCATGACCTTGTGCCACAGCTCAAGCGTGGTTTCCAGGAAAGGAACGGGGGAGGTGATGCCGGCGATGTTGGCCAGGGCGCCCACGGGCGGGAGGTTTCCGGCGGCAACTTCTGCGGCGACTGCGGCCTGGGCTGCGGTAACGGAGGCTTCGTTGGCGACGTCGATCTCATAGCCGAAGGCCGGAACGTTGAATTCGTTGGCGATCTCGGCGGCAACCTTGGCGGACTTCTCGCCGTCGAGGTCCAGGATGACGATGCCCCCCCAGCCCTGGTTGGCGTAGCGGCGGGCGGTGGTCAGGCCGATGCCGCGATCTGAGGTAGCTCCGGTGAGGACGGCGGTGCGCTGGATGGTGGTCATGGTGCTCCTTGAATATGAGGTAACGAGGTTTAGATGAGGTCTGAGATGTAGCTGGCCGCTTTGGCTGCGGCGGCGGGGGGGCGTTCGTCGTGGGTAACGTCCCGGGTTTCCAGTTCCAGGGAGAAGTGGCCGGTGTAGCCAACGCTCCGTAGTGCTGCGAGTCCGGCGGCGAAGTCGGCCTCGCCGTTGCCGATGCTGAGGTTGATGTTCCCTGGCTCGTGGACGGTTGCTGCCACGGCGTCCCGCAGGTGGACGTGCTTGATCCGGCCGGCGAAACGGTCCACGAAGTCCACGGGGGTCGCCACCGGAAGCGACGATGTGGCTGAAGTCCATGACGATTCCGACGTCGGAACCGGCAAGGCGGTCGGCGAGGAGCTGTGCACGCTCAGTGTTCCAGCACAGCCGGTAGTAGTGCAGGGATTCGGTCCACAGCTCCACGCCGAACTCCGCCGCGCGCCCATCGGCACTGAACAGTTGGGCGGCCACGAGGTCCAGGTCCTCATCCAGGCTCCGCAGCGGCTCGTGATCGATAGCCCCGCACGGCAGGACCAGCGCCCTCGCGCCGGTCTTGGCGGCCAGGGTGAGCAGCATCTCGAGGTGCCCTTCGCGCGCTTCCTGAGCGCCGGCGTCGAGCGTTGCGTTCAGGTCGCCGACGTCGCCGTTCACTGAGCGGACGCGCATTCCCGAGTCTTTACGACGGCGGCAACCGCCTCCACAGCCTCGGCGTCCAGTACGTAGGGCACATGGTCGCAGACGCCGGGGGAGCGCGCCGAGATCGATTTCCTCGAAACCGAGTCCACGCATGGTGTGCAGGGCAGTGGCCAGATCCTGGTGGCGGAAGCTGATGGACGAACAGCCCAGTCGTTGATGAAACATCGTCGTTGGTCCTCAAATTGGGGCCCTCGCCAGAGAGGGACCTTAGTGATGGAGACCACGTTAGCTAGGTTGACTGTCAACAGTCAACCTCCGAGGTTGACTGTTGACATTGCTGGTGTCGTCGGTCACAGTTGACGTATTATGTTGACTGTCGACAGTGAGGTTGCCGAAGAAGCACCGCACTCTTGAAAGGGAAAGACACACATGAGCAATGAAGCTCTGACCATGCGTGGTCCGGTTCATGGAACCAAGGAAGCAAAGCGCGTCGCCGTCGGTTCCGGCGTTGGCGCAGTCATCGAAACCTACGACTTCATCGGTTTCGGCACCGCCGCAGCACTGTACTTCGGTACGGCGTTCTTCCCGGGTGCGACCCGGTAACGGGCACCCTGGCCTCCTTCGCGACCCTCGGCGTCGGCTTCGCTGCCCGTCCGCTGGGTGGCATCATCGGTGGCCACCTCGGCGACAAGCTCGGCCGCAAGCCGGTCCTGGTTGCATCGCTCATTTTGATGGGCCTTGCTACCTTCGCCATCGGCCTGTTGCCACCTACCAGCAAGTGGGCCTCCTGGCTCCCGCACTGCTGGTTCTCGTCCGCATCATTCAAGGCCTGGCCTTCGGTGCTGAATGGGGGGGCGGTGCCATCCTGATGAGCTACGAGCACGCCCCCCCGTGGCGGAAAAAGGGCCAGTTCACGGGCATCGTGCAGGCCGGCTTCCCGGTGGGCCTACTGCTCGCCAACCTCGTCTTCCTCAGCAGCGTGGGCCTCGGCAGTGAGTGGGCCTGGCGAGTGCCGTTCCTCGCGAGCATCGTCCTTGTGGCTGTCGGCTTGATCATCCGCTCCAAGGTTCCCGAGTCCCCCGGTATTCGAGGACGTGAAGGCCAAGGGCGACATCGTGAAGTCCCCCATCGTCGAGGTCATCAAGACCGACTGGCGCAACATCGTCCGCGGCATCGGCCTCCGCATCGCTGAAACTGCCGGCTACGCCGTGTCAGTGACGTACATGATCTCCTACCTGCACACCAACAACCTGGCCGACAAGACCGAAACCTTGGTGGCGCTCTGCATCGCGGCCGGCATCGGTATCTTCGCAACGTACTTCTGGGGGGGCAAACTGACGGACCGCGTTGGTCGCCGTCCTGTTTACATCTGGTCCACAGCGTTCGCAGTTGTGTTCGGCATCCCGATGTTCATGCTGGTCAACACCGGCCTTTTCCTCCTGATCATCGCAACCATCGTCATCGCCTACGCTGTCTGCCAGAACTCCCTTGCCGGCGCCAGGGTGCCTGGTTCCCGGAACTCTTCCAGGCCAAGACCCGCTCCTCCGGCGCCTCGCTGTCCTACCAGATCTCCGCCATGGTCTCCGGCTTCACCCCCCTTCATCACCACCCTGCTGTTCGTCAGCATGGGATGGATCGGGCCGGCCCTGCTGTTCAGCATCTACGCAGCCATCGGCCTGTGGGCGGCACTGATTACCCGGGAAACCTGGGGGGGAAAGCGCGAGCGTGCTCTCGCTGAAGAAGCCGCCAGCAAAACTCCCCCAGACGGTAAACGCCTAAGCAGCCATCGACGTCGGCGCGTTCTCCCCCATCAGCACGCGCCCGACTCCGGAAGGAAACCAATGACTCTCTCTTCAGTCGAAGTGGCAGTGGCCACTCCTACGCCCGAGCGTGTGGACCGCATCCGCGCCGCCGCCTACCGCATCCGTCATCACGCGCTGAATATGGGCGAAGTTCAAGGGCAGGGCTATGTCGGCCAGGCCCTCGGTGCGGCCGATATGTTCGCCGCCGTCTACGCCGATCAGCTGACGTACCGCGCCGAAGATCCGCACTGGGAAGGACGGGACCGCTTCCTTCTTTCCACCGGGCACTACGCCATTGGTCACTATGCAGCGCTGGCCGAAGCTGGAATCGTTCCGGTGGCCGAGCTCGAAACGTACGGCTCCGATGATTCCCGCCTGCCGATGTCGGGTATGTCCACTTACACCCCCCCGGGCATGGAAATCTCAGGCGGTTCGCTGGGACACGGCCTGACGGTTGCCGTCGGAATGGCTTTGGGCCTGCGTCTTCAGAGCTCAACGTCAAGGGTGATCAACTTTCTGTCCGACGGTGAGTTGGACGAGGGTTCCACCTGGGAAGCCGCCATGGGTGCACACCACCACCAGCTCGGAAATCTGACCGCCATGGTAGACATCAACGCCCTCCAAGCAGACGGGGCCACGGAAACAGTGCTCCGCACCGAACCGGTCACCGAAAAGTGGGAATCGTTCGGCTGGTACACCCAGCGCGTGGACGGGAACGACGTGAGTGCGCTGCTGGGAGCGTTCGACAACATCGCTGCCCTGGCGGCGCGATCGGGCGGCCCTCGGTCATCCTCTGTGACACCAAGGTAGGTCGCGGCGCGCCGCTCTTGGAGACCCGCGAGAAAGCGCACTTCATGCGCATCGAAGAAAACGAGTGGCAGATCTGCGCGAACAGTTGACCGCAGGATACGAAGGGACGGCTTCAGCATGAGCACAATTACGACGGCGGCCGGTGCCGCTGCTTCATCGGCCGCCGCCTCGACGGCTAAACCGAAGCTGAAGACCTCGGCCATGATCGCGTCCTTCGCCGATCCCGGCCAGAAGACCACTTCCGCCCCCCCGTTCGGGCATGCGCTGGTCAAGGCGGCCGAAGCCGACTCCCGGATCGTGGGTCTGACCGCGGATCTTGGTAAGTACACGGACATGCACATCTTCGCCAAGCGTTCCCGGAGCGGTTCTTCCAGATGGGCATGGCCGAGCAGCTCCTCTTCGGCGCCGCTGCAGGCATGGCAGAGACTGGCTTGATCCCGTTCGCTTCCACCTACTCGGTGTTCGCGGCACGGCGTGCGTATGACTTCCTGTGCCTGGACATCGCCGAGCCGAACCTCAACGTCAACATCATCGGGGGGGGCTCCCTGGCCTTACCACCGGGTACGGACCGAGCCACCAGGCCACCGAGGACATGGCGATCTTCCGCGGCATGCCCAACCTCACCATCGTGGATCCCTGCGACTCCGTCGACATCGAACAGGCTGTTCCGCAGCTTGCGGCCTCGGACGGACCAACGTACCTGCGCTTGCTGCGCGGTAACGTGCCAACCGTCCTGGACGAGTACGACTACACATTCGAGTTGGGCAAGGCCAAGGTCCTGCGCGGTGGCAACGATGTTGTTTTCGTTTCCTCCGGCCTGATGACCATGCGTGCTTTGCAGGCGGCAGATGCGCTGGCGAAGCACAACGTGGACGTCGCCGTGGTGCACACGCCCACCATCAAGCCGTTTGACTCTGCCACCGTACTGGCAGAGCTGAACACCGACCGGCTGGCCGTCACTCTGGAAAACCACACGGTTGTTGGCGGCCTGTTCGAAACTGTTGCCTCCGCCGTCGTCACCGCCGGTCTCGGCAAGCGCGTGGTGCCCATCGCGCTTCCCGACCAGTTCCTCGACGCCGGTGCGTTGCCCACGCTGCACGAACGATACGGATTGTCCGTGGACCGGATCGTTGCGAAGGTGCTTGCGGAGCTTGGCTGAGCTTTCCTCGCTGGGCGGGACGGACATGACTGCCCGTCCCGCCCCGCTGCCCGTAGTATCGACAGTTAACATCGGACTGTTAGCAGTCGCCCATTGAACCGAGGACACACCATGGCCGTCACCGCATCCCTGCTGGGACTTGAGAAGAAGAGCCTGCGCGAACAGGCACTAGCAGCACTGCGGACCGCGATCACCAGTGGCGAACTCGAGCCCGGGCGACACCTCGTGGAAACCGAGCTTTCCGAGATGCTCCAAATCAGCCGCGGCACCCTTCGGGAAGCCCTGCGCCAGCTGGAACAGGAAGGCCTGATCTCCGCCGGAGCACGCGGCCGCATGTCCGTGCGGCACCTGGACGTCAAGGAAATCCGGGATATCTTCGCTGTTCGCGGCGTTTTGGAATCGTTGGCCGCCAGGACCCTCAGTGACATGCCGGACAAGGAAGCCGCGCTCGCAGAACTGCGTGCCGCCGTCGACAATATGGACAAAGCCGCCAAGTCCTCACTGCAGGAGCGGATCGAATCCGACCTTGAGTTCCACCGCACGCTCTGCCGCCTGTCCGGAAACGAAACGTTGCTGCACTCCTGGGAATCCCTGGAGGCTCCATCCGGATGTCCATCATGTTCGCCGGATTGGAACGCGCCACCCGGAATATGAGCGTGGGCCGGCATCACGACATTGTTGCTGCTATCGAGACTGGAAATGCGGCGAAAGCACGGGAAACGATCATCGCGCACATGGACAGTGCGGCGGAGAACCTGGTCGGCTAGTTCCTCAATTGCGTTGGTTGGCCCCCCTTCCCATTGTTGGGCAACGACGCTGCAGCGGGGGGGTTGCTGGTTGAGGCAGGGGTATAGGGTAAGTCGTCATGGCGTTGAGACTTGTTCAGGTGAATTTCAAAGCACGGGATGACTCAGCTCTCGGGCAGTTTTGGGCGGAAGCCTCGGGTGGGGGGGTGTTTCCAGTGAGGGACCGGTGTGACCAACGTTGAACCCCTGGGTTTCACATGGCCGGACCCCCCCTCAGCCGTTTGCGTTGACGTTGTGACAGTTCCGGATCCGGAGACTGTGAAATATCGCGCGCACCTCGATCTCGCAACCACTTCCGCAGCTCATCAAAAGGAGCTGGTGGCGCGGCTCAAAGAGCTCGGCGCTACACCGGCCGATGTAGGCCAGGGAGATGTGCCCTGGACGGTCTTGGCGGATCCCGAGGGGGGGAACCTGTTCTGCGTTCTGGAACCCCGGCCGATCTACCAGGACACAGGACCCATCGCCACTGTGGTGGTCAACTGCACCGATCCGCGGGCCATGGCCGACTTCTGGAGTGAGGCGATGGATTGGACTCTGCACGAAGTGAACGATGACCACGCGAGGCTGCGTTCGTCCGAGGGGGGGTCGGGCCATATCTGGAGTTGCTGCGCACGCCAGACCCCCGACGCACTGCCGAACCGTATCCACCTCGACCTGATGCCGTACCCCCGGTGATGATCAAGACGCTGAAGTGGTCCGGCTACATACACTGGGCGCGGCTAACATCGACATCGGCCAGGGCGATGTGCCGTGGCGTTGCCTCACAGACCCCGAAGGCAACGAGTTCTGCGTCCTGACGCCGGGCTGACAACATGGCTCGTAACCACGTCCGCACCAAGCGGCTGTTAGCTGCCTGATGCCTTCAACAGGTGATCCGGGAGCCGGTTTCCCGGTGCCCGCCCACGGATTTCCAAGAGTTCACGGGCGTGGGCGTGCAGCTTCTTGTCCTCCTCGGATACTGGAACCCAGGAAGGAATCGGTACAGCAGTCCCTGTTTCGTCGCGCGCCACCATCACCGTGAGGCAGTACGTGGTCAGGTTCATTTCGCGGGCCTTGGGATCGCCGGAGCGTACGTGGACCGCAATGTGCATGCCCTTGGCGCCGGTGTAGACGAGCCGCGCCTCTACCTCGACGACGTGGCCAATCAGCAGGGGCCGGTAGAAACGGACGCCTCCGGAGAACACAGCCACGGTGTCCTTGCCGCAGTATCGGGAGGCGCAAACGTACGCTGCTTCGTCGATCCACTTCATCACGATGCCACCGTGGACCTTGCCGCCCCAGTTGACGTCAGTGGGGGGGACGCCATAAACCGCAGGACAACACGCTCGGCGGTTCCGGCGTCGGTGTAGTCCTGGGCGTTCATCGCGTTGACGATCTGCTCGCGGACCTCGATGCGGGCCAAGGCGTGATCGCGCTGCTCGACCTCTTGGGGGGGCGTGGACGGCTCAAACTGGGGGGGACAGGAATTGGCTTGCCGTCGGGTCCCACCGCTACGAAAATCACCATGCACTGGCTATGCATTGTCTCCGGCCCGCCCTTGGGATCGCGGGAGCTGACCACCGTGTGGATGTGCATCGAGGAGCGGCCGGTGTAGACGATGGTGGAGGTCACTTCCACCATGTCGCCGCTGTTCACGGGATCCGTGAAGTGGATGTTGCCCACGTACGCCGTGACGCAGTACGACTTAGACCAGCCAACTGCTGCTGCGTACGCGGCCTTATCCACCCACTCAAGGACGGTGCCGGCGTCGACTGACCCGCTGTGGCCTACGTCCATGGGAGCAGCGAGGAAACGGAGGGTCACTGAATTGGCGGCGTCATCGCTCATGCTTGGAATCTTACTGTCGCCAGGTTTCTGTTACGTGACTAAGTCCGACTACCCCCCCGCTGGATGCCGAGGGTGGCAATCAGGTCCTCATGGAGTTCGAACCAAACCCGGTGGAAGGAATCCCGGTCGGTAGCTGTCAGCCAGGCTGTGTCCTGGACAGCGTGCTTGAGTGCTCCCAACAGGCGCCCGGAGTAGCCCTCGAACCGAGGCAGCAAAACGCTCAGCTGTGGTTCGAGTAGACGCCAGGACGCCAAGGCGCCTATCAGGACGTCCACGGCGCCTTCATCCGCCGGAGATTGCAACTGGATGGCACTGCACGCGCCCACGACGCCGGTGTTGACCTCGGCGAAATTGTCGTGCACCGCCAACACCGCGTCTCGTGCACCGGCGTGGTCCAGTTCATCGGCCAGCAGCCGCTCGTTCTCAATTCTCCCGAGACTCGACAGCGACCAGCCGCTGGCCCCCCCGCGAAGGTGCTGTGCGAAACAAAGCCGTTCACGCCGGCGTCGATGAGCTGCGACTCCACCAAACCGGGGTCTTGCGAGAACCGAGCCGCTACCGCTTGGGTCTCAGCGAAACCGAGGAGGCGGACCGCATGCAGGGTGAGGAGTGTCATTCGGTATCCATCAGGGTGATTGTTCCCCCGGGACCCGTCAATGGCCAGGGGGGGGCCGCCGTCGGCGAGAAGGCGCAGCGCATCCCGTACACCCAGTACGGCGGGGGATCCCAAACTCCCGTGCAACGATCGCGGCGTGCGACAACATTCCACCGGTTTCCGTGACCACCGCCGATGCCATTCCGAAGAGAGGAGTCCACGCGGGGTCGGTGGTACGGCAGACCAAAACATCCCCGGACTGGAAGCGTGTGAACTCGTCGGGACCGTGAATAAGCCGGGCATTGCCGCGGACTGTACCAGTGCTGGCGCCGACGCCGGTGAGGATGGTCATCATCAGGCTATTTCTACTACAGATAACCCTGCCCCGGCACCAATTACTGAAGCGGCAGCTGAGCTGGCTGAGGCGCTGCAGTCCTGCACGCTCTCTCACATCCCGGCCCTTAAAGACCGATGGCTCTCTCACTTTCTTGAAGGAAGTGAGAGAGCCATCGGCTGAAGGGCTTGTTATCCGCGAGAGCGTCGGGGGGGTGGTGGGGGCGCTACGCGAGGACGCGGAGTTTCGATCCCGAACGGCCGAACAGTGCGGCGTCGGCAGAAAGCCTGCCCGCACCGGCCAATGCCAGGGCCAGAGCTGCGCCTGCGAAGAGCAGTACAAGCTCGTATCCGCCGTTGCCGACGAAAACCCCCCCGGCCGCGCGTGCACCAGGAACAGCGCGCCGAGCATGTTGACGGCCAGCAAGGCTGCGAAGACGCGGGTCAGGAGGCCGATGATCAGGGCAATGCCACCCACGAGTTCGAGGGTTGCGACGATCGGTGCTACTGCCGATGCGGCCGGGACTCCCATCTGCGTGAAGGAGGCCTGGGTTCCGGCGATAGTGAATTCATTGAACTTCTGCCAACCGTGCGCGGCGAAGAGAAATCCCGCGATTACGCGCAGGATGGTCAGGGCTGTGGTGGTCAAGCTGGACTTGTTCATACCTTCAACCATTCCCGAGGAAACTTGAAGTGTCAACCAAATATGGCTCTTTATGACCTAAATCCCAGCCGCAGGGCTTACGTCCGGCGTCTGCTGCGCGGCTTCGCCTGAAGCCAAGGCTGCAGCAGCCGGGTAGTGATCGGCAGGAAGATGTAGGTCATCAGCGGGGTCAGGATCACGATGTTCAGCAGCACCGCGAACACCAGCGGCCAGTCCTGAGTCAACGGGTGCAACAGGAAGTTGGCCAACAGGCTGAGCGGGAAGAACGGCAGGAAGATGCTGATGGCCTGCTTCCAGCGGGGGGGCGGCACAACTGTCTCGGGCACAACCACCGAAACGTCTCCGGGCCGGGAGAACCATCCTTCGATCCCCCGTGTGGCGCTCCACGCGGGTGGTCTCCATCATGTCCCTGGCACTATCGATCCACCAGCGACGCTCCTCGGAGTCCTCCCACTCCTGCAGCGAATCGGCGTCTGCGAAGCGGTAAAGCATGTGCCATTCAGTGGAGTCCACCCCCATTGCGTACCCATCCGGATCCCAGATATCCAGGCCATTCGCGGGCGAGTTCCTGTCCGGCGTGGGCCCAGGCATTGGCCTGCCGGGTATAGCCGGGAAGGATAGTGCGGGCGACGGAAACGGTGACGGGATGCTCATGTGACACGGCCCAAATGTACCCGGCCCGCGGCGGACTAGGCTTGTTTAGTGCCCCAAACCACAACTGCCCCCCCGCCCGCTCCAACGCCCGCGAGATCCTGCGGCTGGCCGTCCCGGCTTTCGGTGCGCTCATCGCCGAGCCACTGTTCCTGCTGGCTGACTCGGCCATTGTGGGGGCACCTGGCGTCGACCAGCTTGCCGGTGTGGGACTCGCGTCCACCATCCTGCACACCGCCGTGGGGCTGATGGTCTTCCTGGCATATTCGACGACGCCGGCGTCGCCCGAGCGATCGGC
Organism: Paenarthrobacter nitroguajacolicus JCM 14115; assembly: GCA_001313365.1. Next base: position 3,372 of record BBFS01000114.1, on the reverse strand, counting down.
GACGGTAAGTTGGGGGGGAAGGCTTTGGCAGCAGGGCGCGACGGCGTCTGGCTGGCGCTGCTGCTCGGGTTGGCGCTCGCTGTGGTTGGCTTTGTAGCGGCCGAACCGTTGGTTGGCTTCATGGGGGGGCGACCGGAGACGTTCAGCAATTCGCCGTCGATTATCTGCGATGGTCCATGCCTGGCTTGGCCGCGATGCTCCTCATCTTCGCCGGCACGGGTGTCCTTCGGGGGGGCTCCAGGACACCCGGACGCCGCTTGTTGTGGCAACGGCGGGCTTCGCCGTGAACATCGTCCTCAACCTGTTCTTCGTCTATGGGTTGAACATGTCCGTGGCGGGTTCCGCCATCGGCACAAGCATCGCGCAGTGGGCCATGGCTGCCGTGTACTTGGTAATGGTCAGCCGGAATGCGCGGCAACACCGGGTGTCCTTGAAGCCCGACTGGCACGGTATCCGGGCCATGACCAAGGTGGGTTCGTGGCTCATGCTGCGTACGCTGAGCCTCCGCCTCGCCATCCTTGCGACTGTTTTGGTGGTGACTGCGCAGGGTGCCGTAAATCTGGCCGCGCACCAGTTGGCCATGACCATCTTCTCTTTCCTTGCCTTTGCCCTGGATGCGCTGGCGATTGCCGCGCAAGCCTGATCGGCAAGGAACTTGGCGCCCGGAACGCCCAACGCGCCCGTGAATTGACCCGCACTATGATTCGCTGGGGGGGCCTCGGATTCGGCGTGATCACCGGCGTTCTCCTGGCGATCGTGGCCCCGTGGGCCGGCTACCTCTTCACGTCCGACTCCGGTGTCCGATCAGCTGACCATCGCGCTCTGGGTCCTCGCGGTGGGACAGCCACTCGCCGGTTATGTCTTCGTCCTGGACGGTGTCCTTATCGGTGCAGGCGACGCACGCTACCTGGCGATTGCCGGCGTCGTAAATTTGGTGGTCTACTTGCCGTTGCTGGTGGCAATCCACCAGACAAGGCCCGACGGCGAGGCGGGGCTGCTGTGGTTGTGGGCCGCGTTTGCGCTGGGCTACATGCTTGCCCGAGGTGTGACTTTGGGGGCTGCGCGCGCGAACCGATCGGTGGATGGTGCTGGGTTCGCACTAAACTGGACGGGTGACTCTCCCAGCGATTCCTGCCCAGACTCCTTCTGCTCCCGCGGACGTACTCTGGAAACCCGTGCTGATCCGTGCCACGGTTGCACTGCTGTTCGGCGCGGTCACCATCTTCTGGGCTTCGCCGTCCGTGCACGTCCTGGCGTGGGCTGTGGGGGGGCTGTATTTGCTCGCGACTGCAGGTGCTGTGTGGATGTCCCGGGCTTTGCCTGTGGCGGTTCCGCTGGTTGTTGCGCTCGGAGGCATCGGCGCGTTGGTCACGCAGTCTGACGCGGGTGTTGCCCTCTCGGCCATGTTTGCACTGCTGGTGCTGGGCCTCCTTGAGTTCCTCCACGGTCTCCGGAAGCGGGACGAGTTGGCGCGTGATTGGCTCATTTCGGGCGTTATTGCAGTGGGCACTGCTGTGATGCTGCCGTTCTTCACTTCGCTGGGCGCACATGCGCTGCTGGGCGTGGCCGGTGGTGGGGGGGCCATCATTTCCGGCGTGCTGTGGATCCTCTCAGGGTTGACGCTGAGGCACGATGCCAAGTCCGGGGGGGCCGGCGGCCTTCCCGAACCGCTGCGCCCGGCGCTTCGCCCGAGGCCGTAAACTAGTAGCTGGACGTTCTACTCTTTGTAGAACTTTTGCTGACCGGCGGATACGAACCGCCATCATTGGAGGAATGACCGTGGCAGACCAGACACCAGGAGAACCGCGCAAGATGCGGACCTCGGTCAAGGGACCCCCCCTCATGTTCTCCGCGTTCTTCGCAGTACTGGCCTTCGTTGCCGTGCTCATTTTCGCCTCCGGCGGCAGCGCACGCGCGCCACGTTTCGACCTCGCCTTCACGGGAGCCGGCATCGCATTCATCGTGAGCCTCGTTGTGGCGGCCATGCTGTCCATGAGCCACAAGGAGAACGCCGACCACCTCGGCAAAGGCTCCGGCGTCAACCTCAGCTCCAAGCGCCCCCGGCCACGGTGGCCCGGGTGCCCCCCCGGATTCCGAGACTGAAACGCCCGACGCCGGCCACTGACCTCCAGGGTTCAACGCTCCACTTCCGTAGAGCTGGCTTCGAGCGGACGGATGCCGACTAGTTCCTGGTGTTGCGACGGTTCCGTACGAACAGGAGTCCTGCGCCTACGACCAGGAGTGCTCCGGCTGCGTAGAGCAGGCCGGTTCCGACGCCACCGGTGAGGGGGGCAGTTCGAAGCCGCCGTTGGACGGGATGTTCTTGACGCTCAGGTCAACACCGACTGTGGTGCTGGCGGAGTTGATCAGGAAGGAAATCGGCTCGGCGAGCAGTTCGTATCCTGCGGGGGGGGCGGTGGTCTCGACCAGGTAGTAGGTGCGGTAGTCAGCCGAGCCCGGTGCAACAGCTGCGCCATCTGCCAGTCGGAGTAGCGCAGACCGGAGATGGTCAGGGTGCCGTCGGCAGCGACGGTGAAGACGCTTTGACCGTTCAGTGCGACCGGGTTGGTGCCGGCCAGGGCGTCAGCTTCGTTGGTGTAGACCGAGAAGGAAGCGCCGGCAAGGGCTGTGCCGTTCTCGTTGACCTTCTCCAGGGTCATTTCGCCCCCCCACTTGGTCACGACCGGAGGCGTAACCACCGGTCCTCCGGCCCACCGGCAACTGTAGTAAAGCTGCCCAGGTTGGGGGGGTAAACGAGTGCTTCGTTTTCGATTTCACCGATGGTGTTGACCGTGGTGCTAACAACGACCTGAACGCGGGTGGCGTTGCGTGCGGCAAGAACGTCACGGCCGGCCTCCGTGAAGACGATGGAGACCGTGTTCGATGCGGCGTCGAAGACGACGTTGTAGTGGGTGCCTTCGGTGATGACGGTGCCATCGACCAGGGTGGCGGTGGCGCCGCCGTAGCTCAACTTGGGATCGAGTGCGTCCACGATCTTGTAACCATCGATGACGGCTTCGTTGGGGGGATGTCACCGGTGATGGTGAAGTCGATCTGGTCGCCCAGCTTCACATCGGGGGGGCATCCGTGACGGTCTTTTCTGCACCGGCAATGGAGTTCTTCGGGTAGACGTGCACGTCGTAGATCCAGTTGTCCTGGTTATCCGGGTCGGTCAACGGAACCGATACCAGGAACGGAGCTGCAGGAGTAACACCGGCGGGGTAGTTGGTCTCGGTGACCAGGTACAGGCCGACGGGGAGGTTGGCGAACGCTGCGGTGCCGTCAGCAGCAGTGGTCTGAGCCTGCCCTGCACCCAAGGTGTACCCGGCGCGGTGATGGAGCCTTCCGGATCGGCGGGGGGGGCGAAGACGC